>NC_015259.1:2796581-3105378 GCF_000192745.1 Polymorphum gilvum SL003B-26A1 | reverse complement strand
CGCGGTTGGCCTTGCCGTGACAGATCAGGCTCTCGGCGACCTGGTCGCCCACTGTCCGCACCGGGTTGAGGGCGGTCATCGGCTCCTGGAACACCATGCCGATCTCGTTGCCGCGCAAGGCGCACAGCGCGGCCTCGTCCAGCGCGGCGATGTCTCGGCCGTCGAACAGGATCCGGCCCGACAGGCGCGCGCCGTGCGGCAGCAAGCGCAGCACGGACAGCGCCGTCATCGACTTCCCCGAGCCGCTTTCCCCCACCAGGCCGACCACCTCGCCGCGGTCGACCGACAGCGACAGGCCGTCGAGGATCGGCGTGCCGCCGATGTGCAGACAGACGGCGTCAAGGTCAAGCAACGCCATCAGGCCTGCCTCTGGCGCAGCTTGGGATCGGTCAGGTCGCGCAGGCCGTCGCCGAGCAGGTTGAGGCCCATGACGGTCATCACGATGGCGAGGCCCGGATAGAGCGCGAGCTGCGGGGCGAAGGCCATCATGGTCTGCGCCTCGTTCAGCATCCGCCCCCAGGTCGCGAGCGGCGGTTGGGCGCCGAGCCCGACGTAGGACAGGCCGGCTTCCGCGAGGATGCCGAGCGAGAACTGGATCGTCGCCTGCACGATGAGCACGCTGGCGATGTTCGGCAGCACGTGCTCGAGCGTGATCCGCAGGCCGCTCTTGCCGGCGACACGCGCGGCCATCAGGAACTCGCGCGAGGACAGCGCCAGCGCCGCCCCGCGCGCTACCCGGGCGAACACCGGAATGTTGAAGATGCCGATGGCGAGAATGGCGTTGACTGCGCCGGGGCCGAGCAGCGCGGTGATCATGACCGCCGATAGCAGGGCCGGAAAGGCGAACACGAGGTCGTTGACGCGCATCAGCACGTCGTCGGCAAGGCCGCGGCGGCCCGCCGCCCACAGGCCCAGCGGCACGCCGACGGCAAGGCCGATGCCGACCGCGATCAGCGCTACGGCGATCGAGGTGCGCGCGCCCACCATCAGCATCGACAGGAGGTCGCGGCCGTACTGGTCGGTGCCAAGCAGGTGGCGCGCGCTCGGGCCCTTGAGCTTGTCGGCGACCGACAGCACGTCGATCGGATGCGGCGTCCAGGCCAGCGAGACCAGCGCGGCGAGCGCGATGACAAGCGTGATCGCGGCGCCTGCGGCGAAGGAGCGGTTGGCAAGGGCGCCGGCGACGACCGGGCTCATGACGACTGCCTCCGCAGGCGGGGGTCGGCGATCGCATAGGCGACGTCGACCAGGAAGGTGATGCAGATGACCAGCGCCACCAGCAGCACGACGACGCTGCGGACCACGACCAGGTCACGCTGGGTGATCGCCTGGAACACCAGCCGGCCGAGGCCGGGCAGGTAGAACACGTTCTCGATGATGATCGTGCCGGTGACCAGGAACGAGAACTGCAGGCCGAGGATGGTCAGCACCGGGATCAGGGCGTTGCGCAGCGCATGGCGCCACAGCGCGGCGCCGGCGGAGAGCCCCTTGGCCCGCGCCGTGCGGATGTAGTCCTCGTGCAGCGTGTCGATCAGTGCCGAGCGCATCACCCGCGTCAGGATCGCCGCCTGCGGCAGGGCAAGCGCGACAGCCGGCAGGACCAGCGCCTTCAGCGCCGGCAGCAGGCCGGCATCCCAGCCGGGAAAGCCGCCGGACGGCAGCAGCCGCAGGGTGACGGCGAAGACGTAGACCAGCAGCATGGCGAACCAGAAGTTGGGCACCGCGATGCCGACCTGGGTCAGCGCCATCAGTCCGGTGTCCGCCGCCCGGCCCCGGCGGCTCGCCGCGTGCACGCCGGCGGGAATGGCAAGCGCGACCGCCAGCGCCAGCGCCAAGAGCGCCAGCGGCACGGTAACCGCGAGCCGCGCGCCGACGAGATCGGCGACCGGCACCGCATAGGTATGGCTGGTGCCGAGGTCGCCCTGGACGAGGCCGGCGAGCCAGGCCGCATAGCGCAGCGGCGCCGGCTGGTCGAGCCCCATCTGTCGGCGCAGCGCCTCCAGCGTATCGGGCCGCGCGTCGACGCCGAGCATGAGCGCCGCCGGATCGCCGGGCAGCACCTCCAGCACGACGAACACCACTCCCGTCGCCACCAGCAGGGTGACGGCCAGGCTGGCGAACCGGCGCAGCAGGAACGCGGTCATGCGCGGCCGCTCCGCCCGCCTGACATACTCCGCTCCTCTCCCCCTTCGAGGAGGGAGAGGTCCGGATCCGGCAGATGCTGCGCGCCGCGACGCGTCACGGGTCGCCTCACTCGTCCCAGTAGACCCCGGTCAGGTCGTTGGCCTGCACCGGCGCGTTCTCCCACAGGCCCTTCAGCCGGGCATCCCACACGCCGGTCTTGGCCAGCTGGAACAGGTAGCCGTTGACCGCGTCGCGAGAGACGATCTCCTGCGCCTCGCGCATCAAGGCATAGCGGCCCTCGGTGTCGGTCGTGGCGTTCAGCCGCTCCATGACCGCCTTCAGGTCCGGGCTGGCGTAGTTGAAATAGTAGTCGTCGCGGGCGTAGATATCGATGTCGTTGGCTTCCGTGTGCGAGACGATGGTGAGGTCGTAGTCCTTGCCCTTGAACACCTGTTCCAGCCACTGTGCCCATTCCAGCGGGATCAGTTCCAGCTCGATGCCGATCTTTTTCAGGTCGGAGGCGAGGATCTCGCCGCCGCGCCGGGCGTAGGACGGCGGCGGCAGCTTCAGCGTCGCCTTGAAGCCGTCGGGATGGCCTGCCTCGGCGAGCAGCGCCTTCGCCTTGTCGATGTCGTGCGGGTAGGTGCCGGTCAGGTCGACATGGGCCGGGTGATGCGGAGCGAAATGCGAGCCGATCGGCGTGCCGTAGCCGAACATGGCGCCGTCGATGATCGCCTGGCGGTCGATGGCGTGGGCGATCGCCTGGCGGACCTTCAGGTCGTCGAACGGCGGCCGGGCGTTATTGGTGGCGAGGATCGTTTCGCCCTCGGTCGAGCCGACGACCACGGCGAAGCGCGGATCGGTCTCGAACTGCGGCAGGTTTTCCGGTGCCGGATAGATCGGGAAGCCGTCGACGTCGCCGGCCATCAGGGCGGCGAAGGCGGCGGCGTTGTCGCCGATGATCTTGAACGTCGCCTTGTCGAGCCGCGCCGCCGGACCCCAAAAGTCCGGATTGCGGACCAGTTCGATCCGGTCGCCCTGGACCCAGCGGGAGAACCTGAACGGACCGGTCCCGACCGGCTCGGACTTGTTGGTCTCCGCGCTTTCCGGCGCCACGATCACCGCGTCGCCGGTGCCGAGCGTGATCAGGAAGTCGCCGACCGGCCGCTTCAGCGTGACGGTGACCTGGGTCGGGCTGTCGGCGGTCACCGTGTCGATCACCTCGAACTTGCCCTTCTGGGCGTTGACGCTGTCGTCCGCCCGCGCCCGGTCGAACGAGAACACCACGTCCTCGGCGGTGAAGTCGGTGCCGTCGTGGAACGTCACGCCCTCCCGCAGCTGGAAGACATAGGTTCTGCCGTCCTCGGAGATGGTCCAACTCTCCGCCAGAGCCGGCTTGACGCTGCCGTCGCGGTCGACCTGGGTCAGGCCTTCGAACACGTTGATGAACACCACCTCGTCGATCGCGGCGGCCGCGCCCGCGGTCGGGTCGAGATGCGGCGGCTCCAGCCGCACGCCCAGCACCACGTCCGTGCGCGCCGCTTCCGCCGCCGGCGGTGCGCTCCACAGGGCCAGGACGGTGGCGGCGGCCATCAGCGCGCCGCGGGCGGTTCCAGATGCGATTCGATGCATGGTGCTCGTCTCCCCAGTCGGTCCGCCGCCCCCGCGCCGGACGAATTTCGCAGTCCCGTTGTCCGTCTCCGTCCGGCGATCCGTCGTCGGCAGGATGCCGGCGCTTCTCCGGTGCCTTTCCGGCAGGTTTCGGCACCCGCTCACGCCCGCTGCGACAGCAGCGCGTGGGCCGCCTGCGCCATCACCTTGGCGCTGTCGATCATATCCTGAATGACGACGAATTCATCCGGCCGATGGGCGAGATCGAGGATCCCCGGCCCATAGGCGATGCAGTCGTGCAGATGGCCGATCCGGGCGATGTGCTTCTGGTCGTAAGTTCCTGGAGAGATGACGTAATCCGGCGCACGATCAAGCACTTGCTCGATCGCGTCGGCAACCGCCCGCACCACCGGCGCGCCCCGGTCGGTCATGGTCGGGATCACTTCCAGCAGGTCGCGCAGGCCGTAGCGGAAGCCGGGCCGCGCCGCGCTCAGCCGGTCGAGGATCGTGACCACCTCGCCCTTCACTTCGTCGATGTGCTCCTCGATCAGGTAGCGCCGGTCGATGATCATCCGGCAGCTGTCGGGCACGCAGGGCGACGGCAGGCCGGAATAGCCTTCCGGCTGGCCGCCGTGAATCGAATTTATATTGAGCGTGGAAGACTTTGCGCCTTCCGGCACGACCGGCATGTCGGTGTGCTTGGCGGCCAGCTTCGGGAACAGGTCGGTTTCGAACGCCTCCAGCACGGCGCCCATGTGGCGCACCGCGCAGTCGCCCAGGAACGGCATCGAGCCATGGGCGATCGAGCCGTGGGTTTCGATCTCCGCCCACCATACGCCCCGGTGACCGAGGCAGATCCGGTCCTTGTTGAGCGGCTCGGGAATGATGACGTGATCGACCCGCGGCCGGGAGAACAGGCCGAGACGGGCCAGGTGCGCGACCCCGCCGAGGCCGCCGGACTCCTCGTCGACCGTGCCGGAAATCTCAAGCGTTCCAACATGATCGGGCCAGAGTTCGAGCAGTGCCTCGACCGCGATGATCGACGCGGCGAGGCCGCCCTTCATGTCGCAGGTGCCGCGACCGTAGACCTTGCCGTCTCTGACGACGCCGGCAAACGGGTCGACCGTCCAGCCGTGTCCCGCCTCGACCACGTCGATATGCGAATTGAAATGGACGCAGGGTCCGGGCCTGGATCCGGCATGGCGGGCGACGACGTTGGTGCGCGGATGCCGGTCGCTGTCGCCCGGCGCGTTCTCGCCGCGGATATAGGCGATCTCGAAGCCGCGCCGGCGCAGCCGCTCGCCGATCAGCTGGGCGCAGGGGGTATAGGCCTCGCCCGGCGGATTGACGGTCGGGATGCGGACCAGGTTCTGGGTCAGGGCGACCAGGTCGGCGCGCTTGTCGTCAATTCGGGCGTGCAGCGCCTCCAGCATCCGGTCCGTCCCGCTCAGCACCTTGAACCGCAAGGAGTTTATCCGCTCGCGGAGGGAAGGGAAGGGGAAATGGGCCTCGTCCGCGCCTCATTCTTGCCAGCATCGCGGCAATGCTCAATAGTGCCGCCGGCGTCGGTCCCGGCGCAACAGAAGCAGGCGGGCCGTGAGGTCATGAAGGATCACCGCGGTAGGCCGCGTATGTCACGCCCGAATCCGGTCTCTGCGGCTCGCCGGGCGCAGACGCGGCGCAGGATCTGGGGCGACGAGGCGGTCGCGGAACCGGCCTTGCAGGGCATCAATGACAGCGCGGTCAAGCCTGCTCGGCACCGCCGCGACGTCCGTGCGGCGTTGCTGATCGGCCTGCCGTTGGCGTTCCTGATGGTTGTGGCCGGCCTGCTCGCAGGCTCGATGACGGATTGGCGCTTCGGTCTGGCGTCGCCGCCTGCGGACGCTCCGCCGCCTCCGCCGCCCGATCCGCTTGCCGCCTTGCCGGAACAGCTGAAGGCCCGCCTTACGGCTCCGGCGCCGGAAGTTCCAGCGATCCTCAAGCTGTCGTTTTCCGGCTCGCCGCACGATTTGTGCGTGGAATTGGCCATCCTCGGGTTACCGAACAAGGGCTGGCACCCGGACCCCTATCACGTCGGCCACTGGCAATGCAGTTCCGAGCTGGTCGAGATCGGACCGTCGACGGTCGACGGTGGCCCGACGACCATGTTCTTCCTGCTACGCGGTCGAGACGAAGCGACGGCCGATCATCTACGCCTGAAACTGAACGGGGCGAACATCGACACCTTCGGCACCGGGCGGAAGATGATGGTCGACGTGCTGCAGGCCCTGTCGCGGCGCTATGCCTGGGCCATTCCGGGGCGTTTTCTCGACGCCATCGCCACGCCGCAACGGCTGGAAATGACCGACCGCGGCGTGCGTCTGAGCGTTGCGCCGGAAGATCCGAACCTGACCGGTGACCCATCCGCGAACAGGCGCATCAACGTCATTGTCGACTTCGGCGAACCGGACCTGATCCGGCCGGCGCGAGGTTTCGAACACAACGACGGACGCAAGCCCGCGCGTCGCTGACCGGCGCCCCGGCCGCCTTCCGGGTCATCAGCGCTCCGGCAGCGGAATGAAGTCGTTCTCGTCGCCCGGCACGATGTCGAAGCGGCCGCGCCGCCAGTCCTCCTTGGCCTGTTCGATCCGCTCCTTCGACGACGAGACGAAGTTCCACCAGATGTGGCGGGGGCCGTCCATCGGCGCGCCGCCGAGCAGCATGAACCGGGCCGGCCCGGCCGCGCTCGCACGAATGGTGACCGGATCGCCGGGGCGAAAGACCAGCAGTTGTCCCGGTCCGAAGCTCTGGTCCGCGATCTCCACGGTGCCCTCCAGGGTGTAGAGGCCGCGTTCCTCGTGGGCGGCGTCGAGCGGGATCCGTGCCCCGGCAGCGAGCGCCACATCGGCATAGAACAGCTCGGACGCGGTGGTGGCCGGCGATCGCTCCCCGAACAGGTCGCCCGCGATGATGCGCACGGTCGCGCCGTCGGCGGACATCTCCGGCAGGTCGGCGGTACCGTGATGCCAGAACCCGGGATCGCTTTCCTCCTGCCGCTCGGGCAGGGCAACCCAGCTCTGGATGCCGAACAGGTCGCGCGGCGCCGACCGGCGCTCGGATCTTTCGCGCTCGGAGTGGACGATCCCCCGCCCCGCCGACATCCAGTTCAGCGCCCCCGGCGTGATCAGCTGGTCCGAACCGAGGCTGTCGCGGTGGTGGATCTCGCCCTTGAACAGATAGGTCACCGTGGCGAGCCCGATATGCGGGTGCGGACGCACGTCTACACCGCCGCCGACCAGCAGTTCGGCCGGCCCGATCTGGTCGAAGAAGATGAAGGGCCCGACCATCCGGCGTTTCGCCGACGGCAGGGCGCGCCGGACTTCGAAGCCGCCGAGATCGCTGGTGCGCGGCATGACGATCATCTCGATCGCGTCGCAGGAGCGCGCATCGCCGGGTGTCGGATCGGGGGCGCCTGTCCAGGTCATGCTCAGCCTCCTCTTGCCTGAGACGAGATGCTGTCCATCACAGTGGATTGCGGGCCGCGAAATGTCCACTGACAGTGCGTTTCCTGCCGGCCGTCGTTCCTGTCGGCGCACCGCCTGTCCAGCCTGTGCGACGTGCACGATTTCCGGACGGCCTTGATCGCAGGATCCGCCCTCAAGCACGGGCGGGCGGACCTGGCCGTGCGGAGCGATCAGAAGCTGACGGTAACCTTGTCGTCGTCGGCGTCGACGGTCATGACCGCCGTGGGTTGGTCGGGCACCGTGATCGTGCCGGAACCGACTGTCGTGGGAAAGTCGACCGTCCAGTCGCGATCGCCGGCGGCGACCTCCTGGCCCGTGCCGTAGGGCTCGCCGTTCAGCCCCCATCTCTTGCCGCCCAGAAGGACGTATCGGACGTTTTCCTTGTTGTTGCCGGTGAGCGCGATGGAAACCTCGGTCATGGATGGTCCTTTCCGGGTTCGTTGTGTCCCGTCTCAGGAGACGCTCGGGCAAGGCAGACGTGATGCGCCGGCACGATGATCGCGGCGTCAGGCGAACATGGCCCGCTCGCGCGTCAGGCAGTCGCGCAGGTAGTCCTGCACCACCGAGACATGGCGCAACGGGCGCGAGCTTTCGTGTGTCACCATCCAGTAGGCGCGGTGGATGCGGATCTCGGGCAGCACCGGCACCAGCGACGCGTCCATGCGCGCGATGAAGGCGTGCAGGATGCCGATGCCGGCGCCGGCACGCACGGCCTCGGTCTGGCCCAGCGCCGAGGCGATCTCGAACCGGGCCGACCAGTCTCGAACGATTTCGGTGCCATAGTTCAGCGACGGCGAGTAGAGCAGGTCCTCGACATAGCCGACCAGATCGTGGCCGCGCAGTTCGGCCGCGGTCTTCGGCGTGCCGCGCCGGGTCAGATAATCCGCAGAGGCATAGAGCCCGAGCGCATAGTCGACCAGCTTTCGCGCGATCAGCCGGCCGTGCTCGGGACGGTCGACGGTTATGGCGATGTCGGCCTCCCGGCGCGACAGGGAGAAGGACCGCGGCACGGGCACCAGTTGCACGGTCAGGTTCGGATGTCGCGCTGTGAGGTCGCCAAGGCGTGGCGCGAGGAAGGCGACGCCGAAGCCGTCCGGCGCGCCGATGCGCACGGTGCCGGAGACGTCGATGTCCGTATCTGTGAGTTCGGACGCGGCCGACAGCATCTCGGCCTCCATGCGTTCGGCATGGGTCATGAAGCGCTCGCCGGCCGGCGTCAGCACGCAGCCGCTGGTGCTGCGCTCGAGCAGGCTCGTCTTGAGGGTGCGTTCCAGACCGGTCAGCCGCCGGGCCACCGTGGCGTGGTTGAGCCCGAGTCGTCGGCTGGCGGCGAGGATCTGGCCGCTTCGGGCGACCGCGAGAAACATCCTGACGTCGTCCCAATTCATGGCATTGTGGTCCGGTGGATGAGTTTGTTATGTTTATTTTTGCACAACGGATACGGAAAACGAACGGTTGTTTTCCGCAAAAATTAGCGGCAGGAAAGATGCCGAGCCAACGAAGCCGGACAAATGGACTGGAAGGCCGGCGATCAGGGGAGAAACGACATGCGCACCATCGGACATTTCATTGGCGGCAAGCATGTGGAGGGCACGTCGGGCCGCTTCGCCGACGTCTTCAATCCGGCGACCGGCGAGGTCCAGGCCAAGGTGGCGCTGGCCAGCAAGGCGGAACTGCGCGCCGCGGTCGAGAACGCCGCTGCCGCCCAGCCGGCCTGGGCGGCGCAGAACCCGCAAAAACGCGCCCGCGTCATGATGAAGTTCGTCGACCTGCTGCACCGGGACATGGACAAGCTCGCGGAAGCCCTGTCGCGCGAGCACGGCAAGACCATCCCCGACGCCAAGGGCGATGTCATCCGAGGTCTCGAAGTGGCCGAGTTCTGCATCGGCGCCCCGCATCTGATGAAGGGAGAGTTCTCCGAAGGCGCGGGCCCGGGCATCGACATGTATTCCATGCGCCAACCGCTCGGCGTCGTCTCCGGCATCACGCCGTTCAATTTCCCGGCCATGATCCCGATGTGGAAATTCTGCCCAGCCATCGCGGCCGGCAACGCCTTCATCCTGAAGCCCTCCGAACGCGACCCCTCCGTGCCGATCATGCTCGCCGAACTGATGCTGGAGGCCGGCGCGCCGGCCGGTATCCTCAACGTCGTCAACGGCGACAAGGACGCGGTTGACGCCATCCTTGATGACGACATCATCCAGGCGGTCGGCTTCGTCGGCTCAACCGCCATCGCGCACTACGTCTATTCGCGCGGCTGCGCGGCCGGCAAGCGCGTGCAGTGTTTCGGCGGCGCCAAGAACCACATGATCATCATGCCGGATGCCGACATGGATCAGGCCGTCGACGCCCTGGTCGGCGCCGGCTACGGTGCGGCCGGCGAGCGCTGCATGGCGATCTCCGTCGCCGTCCCGGTCGGCGAGGCCACGGCCGACAGGCTGATCGAGAAGCTCGCCCCGCGCGTCGAGGCGCTTAAGATCGGGCCCTATACCGCCGGCAACGACGTCGATTTCGGTCCTCTGGTCACCAGGGAAGCCCTTGCCCGCGTCAAGGGTCTGGTCGACAAGGGCGTCGAGGAAGGCGCCAAGCTCGTCGTCGACGGCCGCGGCTTCAAGATGCAGGGCTACGAAAACGGCTACTTCATGGGGGGGTGCCTGTTCGACCACGTCACCAGGGACATGGAGATCTACAAGACCGAGATCTTCGGGCCCGTGCTGTCGGTTGTGCGCGCCAAGACCTACGAGGAAGCCATCGAACTGCCGATGAGCCACGAATACGGCAACGGCACCGCGATCTTCACGCGCGACGGCGATACGGCCCGCGATTTCGCCAGCCGGATCAACATCGGCATGGTCGGCATCAACGTTCCGATCCCCGTGCCGCTCGCCTACCACACCTTCGGCGGCTGGAAGCGCTCCGGCTTCGGCGACCTGAATCAGCACGGGCCGGATGCGTTCAAGTTCTACACCCGCACCAAGACGGTGACCGCGCGCTGGCCGTCCGGCGTCAAGGACGGCGCCGAATTCGTCATCCCGACGATGAAGTGAGCGTAGTCGCACAGATCGCAAGCGGAGGGGGCCTTGGGCCCCCTTCGTCGTCTTGGGTGTCGAAACAGTCCTGACCTTCGAGAGGCGCCAAAAGGCAGCCGGTCCGGCCTGGCTGTCCGCCGGCCAATCGGCAGGGATCGTGCTGCTGGCGTCCGTAACACCATTCGGACCGATGCCGCCCTCTCCCGTCTCACATCGGCGTGCTGACGGAAGTGCCGGTACGGCGGTTGCCGATCGGCGGACCCTTGGAAATGAGGGGGGAAGCCATTCTCAAAAAAAAGCCGGCTGGGCCGGCTTTTTCAAGTTTGATCGCGGGTGCCGTCTCGGCGGAAATCGCGCCTCCCGGGTCCGCCAAGTCGCGGCGGAGGCAAATTGCACAAAGATTTTAAAAAGAAAACTCTGAAAACGACTGATCGATATATAAATATTAAATCATATCGGTCCGGGCCGCGCATCCGAAATTTTTCCGTGAGGTCAATTTTCGGGGCAAAAACGTCTGATCCCGCCGAGCGACGCGCTCCAGGCGGTGGTCGACAGGGAATGCGGCAAACCGGCTTCCGTTTCCCGGTTGTAATGCCTCTCCGGTCGGGTTAGGGCGAAGAGGAGCGCAGGACGGGCGTTGGAACGGGCAGCAACACGCGGACCATGACACAGGCCGAAGGCACGCACGGCGACGGGATGGGCAACGACGGGGAGGGCGCGTCGAGTGCGAGCGGCAAGGCGTTTCTGGAGCAGGCGCTGGCACCGAAGCGTGCCGTGCTGCGGCGCGCCGGGACCATCGCGGCGCTGGCGGACCTGTTGTGGATCGCCCAGGCGGCGGCGCTGGCGATGGCAGCCGGCGCGCTCGTCGGCTCTGAACCGCAGGAATCCTGGATCTATGTCCTTGCTGGGGCTTCGATTTTCGTTCTGGCCCTGATCCGGATGGGGCTCGCCCGCCATGCCGCGGGGCTTGCCCAGCAGGCGGCGCAGCGGGTCAAGGGCGACCTGCGCGCGCGGTTGGTCGCCGGTCTTGCCGACTTATCCCCCGGCACGCCTTTGCCGCCGGCCGGTGCCGTCGCCGTGGCCGTCTCCGATCATGTCGAGGCCATCGGCCCCTATATCCGCAGATTTCTGCCGCTCCAGCGCCGCCTGATGCTGGTGCCGGCGGCCCTGGTGCTGGCCACCCTAACCGTCAACTGGGTCGCGGCGCTGGTCCTTGTCCTCACCGGACCGATGATTCCGCTGTTCATGGCGCTGGTCGGGATGCGCGCCAAGACGGCGAGCGAGGAGCGCCATGGCGAGCTGGAACGGCTCGGCGGCTTCCTGCTCGACCGGATCAAGGGTCTGGAAACATTGAGACTTTTCGGCGCGCTCGGGCGCACTGAGGACGATGTCGCCGCCGCCGGCACGCGCTTCCGCGTCGCCACCATGAAGGTGCTCAGGATCGCCTTCCTGTCCTCCACCGTGCTCGAGCTGTTCAGCGCGCTGGGCATCGCCTTCGTCGCCATCCATGTCGGATTTTCCCTTATCGGACAGATAGATGCGGGGACCTGGGGCGGTCCGATGACGCTCGCCGGCGGCCTGTTCGTGCTGCTGCTGGCGCCCGATTTCTACGCTCCGCTGAGGGCCTTCGCGACCGCCTACCACGACCGCGCCAGCGCCCACGGCGCGGCCGAAAAGCTCGCCGGCCTGCCGCTTGAAACTGTCCGGAAACTCTCCGACATGACGCCTGAAACCAGCCGACCCGTTGTTACGATCCGCCGCGACCGGCCCGGCCCGGCCGCGATCGGCTTCGAGGCGGTCACGCTCCGCCTCGGTGGAGCCGCGATCCTCGACCGCGTCTCCTTCGCGGTCGCGCCCGGCGAGCGGGTGCTGCTTGAGGGCCGCTCCGGCGCCGGCAAGACGACCCTGCTCGACTGCCTGCTCGGCTTGCACCGCCCGGAGGCCGGGCGCGTCACCGTCGACGGCGAGGACCTCGCCGGCCTCGACCTCGCCCGCTGGCGCGCCGACCTCGCCTGGCTGAGCCAGGAGCCGCGGCTGTTCTACGGCTCGCTGCGGGCGAACCTCTTGCGCGCCCGGCCTGACGCCGGCGCGGCGGAACTGGCCGCCGCCCTCGACCTCGCCGGCGCCCGGGCGCTGGTCGAGCAACTGCCGCGCGGCCTCGACACCCGGATCGGCGAGGACGGCTTCGGCCTGTCGGTCGGCGAGGCGCGCCGCATCGCGCTCGCCCGCGCCGCGCTGAGGACCGAAGCCCGCCTGATGATCGCCGACGAGCCGACCGCCGGCCTCGACGCCGACACCGCCGAGCGCGTCATTGCCGGCCTCGACGCGCTGTCGCGGGACCGCACGGTGATCATCGCCAGCCACGATCCGGTGCTGCTGGCGCGCCCCGGCCGGCTGCTTCGCGTTGGTGGCGGCGCGGTGGAGGAGGGGCGGTCATGAAGCCGATCCGCACCCTCGTCCGCCTGCAGTACCGCGAAAGTCCGGGCGCCTTCCTGCTCGGCCTCGCCATGGCGCTGGTGCCGGCGCTCGCCGGCCTGGCGCTGCTCGGCGTCGCCGGCTGGTTCATCACCGCCGCCGCCGTTGCCGGTCTGGCCGGCGCGACGCTCAACTATTTCGCCCCGAGCGCGCTGATCCGCGCCTTCGCCATCGCCCGCACCGCCGGGCGCTATGGCGAGCGCATGATCACCCACGACGCCACCTTCCGCTTCCTCGCCGGCCTGCGTGCCCTGCTGTTCCGTGGCCTGGCCGCCCGCCCGCGCGCCGAGGGCCCCGGCAGGACGCGCAGCGGCCGGCTGCTCAACCGGCTGACCGCCGACATCGACCAGATGGACCGGGTCTACCTGCGCCTCGTCGTGCCGGCCTTCGTCGCCGCGGTGGCGCTCGCCCTCGTCGCCGGCGCAGCCTTGCTGCTGGCGCCCGCCGCGCTGGTCGCCGTCGCCGTCACCACGGCCCCGATCGCCGGCGCGGCGAGCCTCGGCGTCGGGCGCGCGCTCGCCCGCGACGCGCGCCGCGCCGAGGCCGCCCACGAGGCGTTGCGCCTGAGGACCGTCGATCTGGTTGCCGGCCGGCGCGACCTTGCCGTCTACGGCGGGCTGGAGGCGGCGGCGGCCGGCATCGAGGACGCGGGCACGCGGCTGATCCGCGCCGAGGACCGAGCCGAGCGGCGCGAGGCGCTCGGCATCGAGATCGCCGCCGTCGCCGGCCAGATCGGCCTTGCCGCCGGCCTCGTCCTGCTGCTGCCGGCGGCCGCTGCCGGCATGCTCGATCCCGCGCTCGCCATCGGCCTGCTGCTCGTCGTGCTGGCCCTGCCGGAAGTGCTGGCCGCGATCCTGCCGGGCGTCGCCGGCCTTGTCCGCATGCGCCGGGCGACCGCGCGCGTCGTGCCGGTCGCCGAGGCGGCGGCGCGCCTGCCGCAGCGCCGTCCGGAGCGGATGGCGTCCCAGACCGGGGTCCAGACCGGGGGCCAAGCCCCTGCCATGGCGGCCGACCCCGACGCGCCGGCGCTGGAGCTCGACGCCGTCTGCTTCGCCTATCCGGGCGCCGGCCGGCCGGTGCTCGACGGCGCCTTTCTGACGCTTGCGCCGGGCGCCTCGATCGCGCTGGTCGGGCCGAGCGGCTGCGGCAAGTCGACGGTGATCGCGCTCGCCGCCCGCCTGGAAAAGCCCGACGGGGGGTGCCTGCGCCTGTTCGGCCGCCCGCTCGAGGACTGGCCGGAAGCCGAGCTGCGCCGCACCGTCGCCGTCGTCGGCCAGAAGGCCTACCTGTTCTCCGGCTCCGTGGCCGACAACCTGCGCGTCGCCGATCCGGCCGCCTCCGACGATGCCCTGTGGCAGGCGCTCGACCGGGCGGCGCTCGGCGACCTGGTGCGCGGTCGGCCGGACGGGCTTGCGACCCTCATCGGCGAGGCCGGCGAGGGTCTGTCTGGCGGCGAGGCGCGCCGGCTGGCGCTCGCCCGCGCCTGGCTGACGCGGCCGCGGCTGTGGATCCTTGACGAACTGACCGAGGGCCTCGACGAGGCGACCGCCGCCGAGGTTCTGGCGAGCTTTTCCGCCCTGCGCGGCCCGGCGGCCGTGCTGATGATCTCCCACCGCGCCCGCGAGACGGCGCTCGCCGAGCGCGTGCTGCGGCTCACGGACGGCCGGATCGTGGCGGGCTGAGGGCGGCGGGGCGGACGGCGTCGCAGGCGATACGCTAGACGTCGCCGACCACGTCACTTTGCGGCGTTCGGCAGGTTCGGCCCCCGCCAGAAGATCGCAGGGACGAGGTCCCGGAGCGCTTGCCGGCAAGGTCAGGCGCTGACAGATGGTTCTCGACGATGAGCTCGATCGCCGTCTCCTTCATCGGCGTCTCGAACGCGTCGGGCGTCTCCGCCTCGATGTGAAAGCCCTCGATGTCGCTCTCGGAGTAGAAGACGCCCGCCTCGAATCGATCCGGTCGGACCATGCTCCAGTGACCAAGCTGGAGCGATTTCTTGTCGATCATGCGGTTCCGCTTGATCGGACAGCGGTCTAGCCGGCAGCGAAGGGGGCGTCGGCGAGCGCGGCCGGGAGGCGGCAGCGCGCGGCATGGGCCTCGAACTCGGCGGCAAGCCCGGCCAGCCGCCAGGCCGACAGGCCGGCGAGCGGCGTGGGCAGGCTCGGCGCGGCGAGGCGCAGCGCCATCCAGCCGGTGAGGGCGCACCAGGCTGCGCGCAGATAGCCGTCTGAGGCGAGTTCGCCGGCGCGCGGATCGTTCCTCAGCGCCATCATTTCCGACGACAGCCGCTCGAAGCGGCCGAGCAGGTCGGCCAGCGCGGTCGCCGCCTCGGCCTGTTGCGGCTGGGCGGCGGCGATCTCGGCGTGGGCGCGGGCGAGGAACAGGGCGAGCCCGCGGCCCTCGTCGCGCCACAGCCGGCGGGTCAGGAAGTCGAGCGCCTGCATGCCGGTGGTGCCTTCGTAGATCGACACGATGCGGGTGTCGCGCAGCGCCTGCTCGACCGGCCACTCCCGGGTGTAGCCGGCGCCGCCGAGTACCTGGATGGCGCGGCTGGCGACGTCGAAGCCGGTCTCGCCGCCGAAGTTCTTGGCCAGCGGCAGCATCCAGGCGGCGAAGGCGGCGTGGTCGGCCGCCACGGCCGGATCCGGTTCGCAGCGGGCGAGATCCATCGCCGTCGCAAGCTCCAGGATCGCCAGGCGCAGGACCTCGGTGCGCGCCTCCATGTCGAGGATCTGCCGGCGCACGTCGGCATGGGCGAGAATCGGCACGGCAGGCGCGGCCGGATCGCCGCCCTGGCGGCGCTCCGCGGCATAGGCGCGGGCGGTGTCGCAGGCGCCGGAGGCGACGCCGAGGCCCTGGCAGGCGGTCGACAGGCGCATCATCTCGATCATGGCGAACAGCTGCGGCAGGCCGCGGCCTTCGGCGCCGAGCAGCACCGCCTCGGCGCCCTCGAAGGCGAGGGCACAGGTCGGCGAGCCGTGCAGGCCGAGCTTTTCCTCGATGCGCTGGACCGTGATGGCGTTGGCCGAGCCGTCGACGCGGGTGTTGGGCACCAGGAACAGCGACAGGCCGCGCGTGCCCGGCGCGTCGCCGGTGCGCGCCAGCAGGCAGTGGCCGATGCGCGGCGTCATGTCGTGGTCGCCGAAGGAGATCCAGATCTTCTCGCCGGTGACCGTCCAGCCGTCGCCGGCGCGCGCGGCGCGGGTGCGGATGCGGCCGACGTCGGAGCCGGCGTCGGGCTCGGAAATGCAGATGGTCGCGGCCCATTCGCCCGTGGCGAGGCGTGGGATCCATTCCGCGGCGGTGTCCGCGTCGGCGACCTCGTGCAGCAGCTGGACGGCGGCATGGGCCGAGCCGGCGGCCATCATGAAGGCGATGCAGGCGCGCTCGAACAGCGGCTGGCAGGCGGCCTGCAGGGTGACCGGCAGGCCCTGGCCGCCATGCGCCTCGGGCGCGTCCATGGCGAGCCAGCCGCCTTCGCCGAGCTGGCGGTAGGCGTCGGCATAGCCCTCGGGCGTGCGCACCCGGCCGGCCTCGATGCGGCAGCCGACGCGGTCGGCGCGCGCGTTGAGCGGGGCGACGACGCCCTCGGCGATCCTGGCGGCCTCGCCGAGGATGGCTGCGGCGGTGTCGTCGTCGAGGTCGGGGCGCAGCGCCAGCAGCCGGCGCCAGCCGGGTGTGGCGGCCAGCATCGCCGCCGTGCGGTCGGCCTGGAGGGCGTAGAAGGACATGGGACTACCTCGGCGCCAGGCGGACGGCGCCGTCGAGCCGCAGCACCTCGCCGTTGGCATACTGGTTCTCGACGAAGAAGCGCACCGCATCGGCGAACTCGGCCGGATCGCCGAGCCGGCTCGGATAGGGAATGCTGGCGGCGAGGCTCTGCTGCGCCTCCTGCGGCAGGGTGTGCAGCAGCGGGGTCAGGAAGATGCCGGGTGCGATGGTGTTGACGCGGATGCCGCTGCGGGCGAATTCGCGCGCCGCCGGCAGGGCGAGCGAGACGATGCCTCCCTTCGAGGCGGCATAGGCGGCCTGGCCGATCTGGCCGTCGAAGGCGGCGACCGAGGCGGTGTTGACGATGACGCCGCGCGCGCCGTCGTCCAGCGCCTCGGCGGCGGCCATGCGCGCGGCGGCGAGCCGCATCATGTTGAAGGTGCCGACCAGGTTGACGCGGATGACGCGCTCGAAGGCGGCGAGCGGCATCGGCCCGTCGCGGCCGACGATGCGGCTCGCCGTGCCGATGCCGGCGCAGTTGACCAGGATGCGCAGGGGGCCGAAGGCCGCCTCGGCCGCGGTCATGGCTGCGCCGGCCGCGGTTTCGTCGGTGACGTCGCCCGTGAGCGCCAGGCCGCCGATGTCCGCGGCGACGCGCGCGGCCGCCTCCGCATTGAGGTCGAACACGCCGACCCGGGCGCCAAGGCCGGCGAGCAGGCGGGCAGTCGCCTCGCCGAGGCCGGAGCCGGCTCCGGTGACCAGGGCGCAACTTCCGTCGATCTTCATGGGGCAGCCTTTCGTCAGCGGGCGTGAAGGACGCGCGGGTCGTCGCTGTACAGCGTCTCGACCAGCGCCTTGCGATGGTTGAGCACGGCGCGCTGGTTGATCGAGCCCTTGTCGGTGATCTCGCCCTTGTCGAGCGACGGCTCCTCGTCGAGGAACAATGCGCGCATGACGCGGGTGGCCGAGCCGGTCGCCTGGCGGGCATGCTCGGACAGGCGCTTCTCCAGCTCGGCGCGTACGGCCGGGTGGGCGAGGACGGCGTCGTCGTCGAGATCGGCCTCGCCGGGCACCAGGGCGCGCAGGGCCGGCATCACCGGCAGCAGCAGAGCGCCGAGTTCCTCCTGGTTCTCGCCGGCGATGACGGCATCGCGGGCGAGCCCGCCGAGCTGGTTGACCAGCTTGGCGCGCAGCGTGCCGACGGCGACCCAGGTGCCGGTCTGCAGCTTGAAATTCTCCGCGATGCGGCCGTCGAAGAAGAAGCCCTTCGTCGGGTCGCCGGGCACGGCGAAGCGCAGCGCGTCGCCGATCTTGTAGAAGCCTTCCTCGTCGAAGGCGGCCTCGGTCAGCGCCGGGTTGCGCCAGTAGCCGGGCGTGATGTTGGGACCTTTGAGCCGGGCCTCCAGCTTGTCGCCGACCGGCACCAGCTTCAGGGTGATGCCCTGCGACGGGATGCCGACGTTGCCGGGGTGCTCCTGTTCGTCGGTGCAGAACAGGGAGAACGGCGCGGTCTCGGTCGAGCCGAGGCCGGTGGCGAGCAGGATGCGCTCGCCGAGGGTCTGCTCGGCCAGGCGGTTGAGGTCGTCCCAGGTGTGCTGGGCCATGCCGGCGCCGGCGTAAAGCAGCAGCTTGACCCTGCGGAAGAAGCTCTGCCGCAGGGTCTCGTCGCTCTCCATGGCGTGGACCAGCATCTCGAAGCCGGCCGGCACGTTGAAGTACCAGGTCGGCGACACCTCGCGCAGGTTGCGGATCGTCTCGGCGATGCCCTTGGGCGTCGGCTTGCCCTCGTCGATGTAGAAGGTGCCGCCGTGGTAGATGACCAGATTGAACACCTTGTTGCCGCTGGCGGTGTGGTTCCACGGCGCCCAGTCGACCACGACCGGCGGCTCGTCGCGCAGGAAGGCGTAGCAGTCGGCCACCATCTCCATGTTGGCGCACATCATGCGCTGGGTCTGGATGACCGCCTTGGGCGAGCCGGTGGTGCCGGAGGTGAACAGGAACTTGGCGACGGTGTCCGGGCCGACGGCGTCGAAGGCGGCGTCGACCGAAGGCGTCGGCTCGGTCTTCAGCAGGTCGTCGAGAGCGATCGCCTCGCGGCCGGCGACGGGGTCGCGCAGGGACACGACCGGCACGTCGGCGGGCACGACCGCGTCGATCGCCTTCTGGAACGGCGTGCCCGATTCGGCATAGACGAGGCCGGGGGTGATCTGGCGGCAGATGTCGCCGAGCTTGTTGAAATCGCCGGAGACGAGCGCGTAGGCGGGCGAGATCGCCGCCGAGGCGATGCCGACGTGCTGGGCGCCGAGGGCGACCAGAGCGTGTTCGATGGAATTGCCCGACAGGATCATCACCGGCCGCTCGATCGACAGGCCGCGGTCGAGGAAGGCCTGGCCGAGCCGGCGCACGGCGTCGAGCGCCTGGGCGTAGGTTACCTCGCGCCAGCTGCCGTCGGCCGCGCGCGCCGCCATCCAGGTGCGGTCCGGGGCGACCCGCGCCCAATGCGCCAGGCGCTCGTTGATCTTGTCCGGATAGGCGCCGAGCGGATCCTCGCGCCAGACGACCATGCTGCCGTCCGGCCGTTCCTGCCACTTCAACCGGGGCGACCACAACCTGATCGCGCGCAGCTTCGCTCCTGCCATGCCTTCCTCCCTGACCAGCCTCCTGCCGCGGTGCGGTACAACATTCCCTTGACGCGGCCCGATCAATTTGTTTGCATAAAAACATTATCCGTGGAAACAATTCAAGTGGAACCTGCCCGGGTCCACCGAACGACAAGAACGAGAGACCATCGAATGGCTGAGGCGGCGATTTCGGAGTTTGTGAGCTACGAGCTTTCCGACGGTATTGCGCATGTGGGCCTTAACCGCCCCGAAAAGCGCAACGCCATCAACGACCGCGCCGTCGAGGCGATCGCCGCGGTGGTCGCACGCGCCGAGCGCGAGGCCAAGGCGGCGGTGATTTTCGGTCACGGCAAGCATTTCTGCGCCGGCCTCGACCTCGCCGAGCACGTCCAGAAGACCCCGATCGAGGGCGTGCGCGGCTCGCGCCGCTGGCATGCGGTGTTCTCCATGATCGAGCACGGCACGATTCCCTGGATCTCCGCCCTGCACGGCGCGGTGGTCGGCGGCGGCCTGGAACTGGCCTCGGCGACCCACATCCGCGTCGCCGACCGTACCGCCTTCATGGCGCTGCCGGAAGGCCAGCGCGGCATCTTCGTCGGCGGCGGCGGCTCGGTGCGCGCCGCCCGGCTGATGGGTGTCGCGCGCATGACCGACATGATGCTGACCGGCCGCGTGGTGTCGGCCGAGGAGGCGGAGCGCTGGAACCTCGTGCAATACGTCGTCGACGAGGGTCAGGCGCGGCGGAAGGCCGAGGAACTGGCGCGCGCGGCGGCGAGTAACGCCGAGCTGTCCAACTACGCCGTCATCAACGCGCTGCCGCGTATCCAGGACATGGCCAAGGAGGACGGCCTGTTCGTCGAGTCCTTCATCGCCTCCTTCACCTCGACCAGCCCGGAAGCGGAGGAGCGGCTGCGCGCCTTCCTCGAGAAGCGCGCCGGCAAGGTCCAGGCGCCGGGAACGTGATCATGGACCAGACGATCGCGCCGCCGCTGACGGCCGACAAGGTCGAGATGGGCCAGCTGGAGGTCTCGCTCGGCTTCCTGCTGCGCGTGTCGCAGCTGCGCGTGTTCGAGTATTTCTACAAGGAGATCGGCCATCTCGGCCTCAAGCCGGGCGAGTTCTCGGTGCTCTGGCTGATCTACTGCAATCCGGGCATCCGGCAGGGCATCCTGGCGCAGCGGCTGATGATCAAGAACGCGCACATGACCAAGCTGGTGCGGGCCTTCGAGTCCGACGGCTACATCATGCGCACGATTCCCGACCACGACCGGCGCGCGGTCGAACTCGACCTGACGCCCATGGGGCGCGAGTTCGTCGCCCGCCACCGGAGCGACTTCTTCGGCTACATCGGCTCGCTCGACAGCCATCTGAGCGCCGACGAAAAGAACGAACTGATCCGCCTGCTGAGGAAGTTCTCGGGGCTGGACCGGGAGGAGACGAAATGAATCTCGACGATCTGATCGCGCTCGACATCCATACCCACGCGGAGGAACCCTGCTGCGGCCCGCGCGACGACGGCTACGACGAGTTCCAGGCCGGCATGGCGAAGTATTTCAGGAATCCCGCCGGCGCAAAGGGCATGCTGCCGACCGTGCGCGAGACGGCCGTCTATTACCGCGAGCGCAAGATCGGCTGCGTGATCTTCCCCGTCGACGCCGAGCGCGAGACCGGCTTCCGCCGCTACAGCAACGAGGAAGTCGCCCAGATCGCGGCCGAAAACAGCGACATCATGATCCCCTTCGCGTCGATCGATCCGGCCAAGGGCAAGGCCGGGGCGCGGGAGGCGCGCCGTCTGGTGCGCGAGTTCGGTGTCAGGGGCTTCAAGTTTCACCCGACCATGCAGGGGTTCTACCCCAACGACCGCAGCGCCTACGTGCTGTACGAGGCGATCGCGGAGGAGGGCGCCATCGCACTGTTCCACACCGGCCAGACCGGCGTCGGCTCGGGCATGCGCGGCGGCATGGGCATGCGGCTGAAGTTCTCCAACCCGATGTACCTGGACGACGTGGCGGCGGATTTCCCCGACATGCCGATCATCCTGGCGCATCCCTCCTTCCCCTGGCAGGAGGAGGCGCTGTCGGTGGCGACCCACAAGCCCAACGTCTACATCGACCTGTCGGGCTGGTCGCCGAAATATTTTCCGGCGATCCTGGTGCAGTACGCCAACACGATTTTGAAGCACAAGATGCTGTTCGGCTCGGACTGGCCGGCGATCACGCCGGACCGCTGGCTGGCCGATTTCGGCAAGATCGAGATCCGGGATGAGGTCCGCCCGCTCATCCTGAAGGAGAATGCGAGGAAGATTCTCAAGCTCTAGCGGGTTCCGGGCGTTGATTTGGGAGGAAGTGAGATGAAGAAACTGCTTGCTATGACGGCGCTGGCGGCCAGCATGGCCTTCGGCGCGACGATGGCCGAGGCGCGCGAACTGCGCATCGCTCCGGGCGCGCCGCCGGCGCATCCGTCCAACAGCCACCTGTACCAGAAGCTGGTGG
The DNA here is from genome assembly GCF_000192745.1 of Polymorphum gilvum SL003B-26A1. Classification (NCBI taxonomy): domain Bacteria; kingdom Pseudomonadati; phylum Pseudomonadota; class Alphaproteobacteria; order Rhodobacterales; family Paracoccaceae; genus Polymorphum; species Polymorphum gilvum. Next base: position 3,083,812 of record NC_015259.1, on the reverse strand, counting down.
AATACCTGCCGCAGGAATCCGACGGCCGGCTGACCGCCACCGTCATGGGCCCCGAAGTGGTCTCGCTCGGCCAGATGAAGGACGCGCTGCAGAGCCAAATCGCCGAAGTCGGCAACCTGCTGCCGCTCTATTTTCCCGCCGACCTGCCGATGATGGCGGTGACCGGCCAGCTGTCGCTGATCGGCACCAACTCGCAGGCGATGGGCGCGGCGGTGACCGAATTCATCGTCACCTGCGCCCCGTGCCAGGAAGAGATGAAGAAGATGGGCTTCGTCTACCTGGGCTCCGGCGCGTCGGACGTCTACGAGTTCCTGACCACCAAGCCGGTGCGCACGGCGGAGGACCTCAAGGGCCTGCGCCTGCGTTCGGGCGGTGCGCCCTGGGCGCGTCTGGCCGAGAACTTCGGCGCCACCCCGGTGCAGCTGTCGGTGCTCGACCAGTTCGAGGCGATCAACCAGGGCGCCATCGACGGCACCATGGCCTCGATCGCCGACATGCTGTCGTTCCGTCTGGTCGAGGTGGTGAAATACGTCACCTTCGCGCCGCTCGGCCTGTATCATTCGACGTCCAACTTCACCGTCAACAAGGACACCTGGGCGAGCCTGTCGGCCGAGGACCGCGCCGCCATGGTGCGGGCCGCCAATCGCGCCAATGCCGACTTCACCAACCGCTGGGGCCACGACATGCCGAAGGACGCCGAGCAGGCGTCCAAGGACAAGGGCGTCGAACTGATCGAGGCGGATGCGTCGCTGGTGCAGGCGATCAAGGACTTCGTCGAGGCCGACATCAAGACGGCCGGCGAATACTCCCAGAAGGAGTTCGGCATCGCCGACGCGCCGGAGCAGATCCAGCACTTCCAGGAGCTGGTCGCGAAGTGGCAGGCGATCGCCGAAGCCGCGAACAACGACCCGGCGGTCATGGCCCAGAAGGTCTATGACGAGGTCTGGTCGAAGGTCGATCTCGCCAGCTACGGCAGCTGATCCGACGAACCGGCCGGGGCCCTGCTCGCGGGGCCCCGGCCGACTGCCTGTGTCCACCCGCCACCCGAGGACAGTCCCATGCGCTCGCTTTTCCGCGTGCAGGACGGGTTGTTGTTGCTGCTTGCGCTGATCGGAGCCCTCGCCATCATCACGCTGATGTTGCACGTGGTCGCCGACGTGGCGTTGCGCAACGCCGTCAATTCGCCGATCCCGGCCACCTACGAGATCGTCACCCATTACTACATGATCGCGCTGGCCTTCATCCCGCTCGCCTGGGTCGAGCGCGGCGGCGGCATGGTGCAGGTCGAGGTGATCGAGCCGCTGCTCGGCCCCCGTGCGCTGGAATGGTCCGACCGGATGGTCGCGCTCGTGTCGACCGTCATCTACGGCGCACTGGCCTGGGTGACCTGGCAGACCGCGCTGAAGAACTACGACACCGGCGTGTTCGTGCTGGCCCAGAACACCCGGGTGCCGACCTGGCCGGCCTATTTCCTCGTGCCGCTCGGCTTCGGCCTGGCCGCACTCGTTACGGCGATCCGCATGATCGTTCCCAAGCAGGAGTCCGCGAAATGAGCATCGCCACCGGCATCGCAGGCGTGATCCTCCTGTTCGTGCTGCTTGCGCTCCGCGTGCCCGTCGCGCTGGCCCTGATCGCGGTGCCGGTGGCCGGCATCGCCTGGCTGCTCGGCCCGACGCCGGCGATCGGCATCCTGTCCTCGACGCCGTTCTCCTTCGTCTCCAACTGGACGCTGTCGGCGGTGCCTATGTTCCTGCTGATGGGCTTCATCGCCTTCCATACCGGCATGACCGGCGGCCTGTTCGACGCCGCCAAGGCGGTGCTGCGCCGCATTCCGGGCGCGCTCGCCATCTCCTCGATCTTCGCCTGCTCCGGCTTCGCCGCCGTCTGCGGCTCGTCGCTGGCCACGGCCGCCGCCATGGGCCGCATCGCCATCCCCGAGATGATCAAGTCGGGCTATGCGCCGAGCTTTGCCAGCGGCGCCATCGCGGCCGGCGGCACCATCGGCGCGCTGATCCCGCCCTCGATCCTGATGATCGTCTACGGCGTCTTCGCAGAAACATCGGTCACCAAGGTCTTCGTCGGCGGCATTACCATCGGCATCATGACCGCGCTTGCCTATGCCGTCGTCGTGCTGCTGACCTGCTGGCTCAGGCCGGACATCGCGCCGCCGCGCCCGCTCGACGCAGGCGCCATCGACACGCGCAAGGCGCTCCTCAACATCTGGCCGGTGCTGCTGCTGATGGTGGTGGTGTTCGGGGGCCTGTTCTCCGGCATCTTCACCGCCACCGAGGCTGGCGCTGTCGGCGCGCTGGGCGCGATCGTGATCGCGATAGCGACCCGGAGCCTGACCTGGTCGAGCTTCAAGACCTCGATGATCGAGACGCTGATGACGTCGTCGTCGCTGTTCATCATCGGTGTCGGCGCGGCCATGTTCACCCGCTTCCTCGGCCTGACCGGGCTGACCAGCTTCCTGGCCGGGGCGGTCGACGGCGCCGACTTCGGCTATGTCGAGCTGATGCTCCTGATCGTGCTGCTGTATCTGGTGCTGGGCATGTTCATGGAGCCCTTCGGCGCTATGCTGGTGACCCTGCCGGTGCTGCTGCCGATCCTGAAGGCGGAGGGCATCAGCCTGATCTGGTTCGGCGTGCTGGTGGTCAAGCTGCTGGAGATCGGCATGATCACGCCGCCGGTCGGGCTGAACGTGTTCGTCATCAAGAACGTGGCGTCCAAATACGTGAGCGTGGTGCAGGTGTTCAAGGGCGTGATCCCGTTCGTGGTCATCGACGTGCTCGTGGTCGCGATCGTGATCGCCTACCCGGAGATCGTGCTCTTCCTGCCGAACATGATGAACTAGGTTCAGGCCCCCGCCGACACATTCCGTGTATACATAGAACGCCGGGGCAAGAGTCCCGGCGTTCGGCTTGATGACAAGCCCCCGCTTTCGCCCTTCCGCATGCAGCGAAGCGGAGATGCGGGATCGATGAACCGAAGCGCGTCGGTATTATCTCATTGAAATGGAAGGGCTCTTGGCTCCCCGGCAGCGGCCTCCCGTTGCTCGCCCGGGATGACGTCGAAAGAGAGCGTGGCCCTTGTCGGCACGCCCAGCGCCGGGGCATGACCCGCCGGCGTTTTTCGTCATCTGGCCGATAGCTGGCGTTTTTACGAAAATCCGATGCTCTTGCTGGCGGGTTTCGTCCGAATCCCGGCGGTCTGTGGCGTCTTCGACTGGCGGGAATCACGGCAGCAGCGGAGGCCTGGTCCGGAAAGGGCGAAAAATCGCGGAAATTCCGAAGAAAAAGCGGGTTCGGGCGAGAAATCTTGCCGGAGGGACTGGATGCATGGGTGGCGGTCGTGTATACACCAGTCATACAGTTTGAAGTTCCGATCATGAGGAGGAGAGCATGACCGAACAGATTTTTCCGCTGAACGCGTGGTATGCGGCGGCCTATGACGTCGAGGTGGGGCGGTCGCTCCTGGCCCGCAAGATCTGCAACAAGCCGATCGTGATGTACCGCAAGACTACCGGCGAGGCGGTCGCGCTGGCCGATGCCTGCTGGCACCGCCTGGTGCCGCTGTCGGGCGGCGAACTCAACGGCGACAACGTCATCTGCCCCTATCACGGCCTCGAATTCGACGACAGCGGGCGCTGCGTGTACATGCCCTCGCAGGAGACGATCAATCCGTCGGCCTGCGTGAAGAGCTATCCGGTGGTCGAGAAGCACCGCTTCGTCTGGATCTGGCCGGGCGACCCCGCGCTGGCCGACCCGGCCAAGGTTCCGGACATGCACTGGATCAACGATCCGGAATGGGCCGCCGACGGCAAGCGGATCCACGTCAAGTGCGACTACCGGCTGGTCGTCGACAACCTGATGGACCTGACCCACGAGACCTTCGTGCACGGCTCGTCGATCGGCAACCGCGCCGTCGCCGAGGCGCCGTTCCAGACCACCCACACCGACCGCACCGCGACGGTCACGCGCTGGATGATCGACATCGACGCGCCGCCGTTCTGGGCCGGCCAGCTCGGCCGCAAGGAACATGTCGACCGCTGGCAGATCATCCATTTCCAGGCGCCGAGCACGATCTGCATCGAGGTCGGCGTCGCGCCGACGGGCACCGGCGCGCCGCAGGGCGACCGCTCCAAGGGTGTCGAGGGCATGGTGCTCAACACCATGACGCCGGAAACCGACAAGACCTGCCACTACTTCTGGGCCTTCGCCCGCCACTACGACATCCACAACCAGGCGCGCACCCACCAGCTGCGCGAGGGCGTGTCGACCGTGTTCCGCGAGGACGAGGCGGTGCTGGAGGCACAGCAGAAGGCGATCGACGACAATCCGGATCATGTCTTCTACAACCTCAACATCGACGCCGGCTCGATGTGGGCGCGCAAGCTGATCCAGCAGATGATCGCCGACGAGCAGCCACTGCGCATCGCGGCGGAGTGAGGCGGCCGTGGGCGAGGCGAAAGGTGCGTCCCTGTCGCGCAAGGCCGTCATGGAGCTGCGCGACCTGATCCTCGGCGGCACTCTGCCGCCGGGCGAGCGGCTCTACGAGGTGCCGCTCTCCGAACGTCTCGGCATCTCGCGCACGCCCATGCGCGAGGCCATGGCCAAGCTGGAGCAGGAGGGGTTGCTGGAACGCATCCCCGCCGGCGGCTACGCGGTGCGCACCTTCACCTTCGAGGACGTCATCGATGCCATCGAGCTGCGCGGCGTGATGGAGGGCACTGCGGCCCGCCTGGCTGCCGAGCGCGGCGTCGAGCCGGTCAAGCTGCGGCAGTTCCGCAAGGTGGTCGAGGCGCTCGACCGCACGCTCGGCTCCGACGTCAAGAAGATGGATTTTGACGGCTACGTCGAACTCAACAGCGAGCTGCACGAGTTGCTCGCCGGCCTGTCGGGCAGCGAGATGGTCCGCCGCGAGGTGGAACGCGCCTCGCGACTCGCCTTCGCCTCGCCGAGCGCCTTCCTGCGCGAGCAGGAGGACGTGCTGGAGTTCCGCCGCTCGCTGATCGGCGCCCAGGCCCAGCACCGGGCGCTGCTGGAGGCGATCGAGGCGCGCGAGGGCTCGCGCGCCGAGGCGGTGGCGCGCGAACACGCCCGCCTGGCCCGCCAGAACCTTGAATATGTGATGTTTCAGGACCGCAGCCTGATCGTGCGGGTTCCCGGTCTCGCGCTGGTCGCGACCTGAGGACGCGCAAGAGGGAGGAAGAAGAATGCGCAACGCGATTGAATGGAGACAGGCGACCGTCGCCTCGGTCACGGAGATTGCCGACGGCGTCCGGCTGCTCGCGTTCGACGTCGAGGGCGACCTGCCGCCCTTCGAGGCCGGCTCGCATACCAACATCAAGGTGACGATCAACGGCCGTCCGGCGATCCGCACCTATACCTGCATTCCGGTCGGGCACGGCCAGCTGTCGATCGCCGTCAAGCTGCATCCCAAGAGCCGCGGCGGCTCGCGCCACATCTTCACGCTCGAGCCGGGCATGGCGGTCGAGATGACCGTGCCGGAGAACCGCTTCGAGCTGTCCTGGCGGGCGAGCGAATACCTGTTGCTGGCCGGCGGCATCGGCGTCACGCCGATCTACGGCATGGCCCGGGCGCTGGCCGGCCACGGCGCGCGCGTGACCATGCACTACGGGGCGCAGAACCGCGCCGCGATGCCCTTCGTCGACGAGCTGGAAGCGCTGCTCGGCGACCGGCTGTCGCTGTACTCCGCCGACGACAACCAGTTCGTCGACCTGGCCGCGGCGATCGAGCGCCTGCCGCGCGACGGCGAGCTCTACGTCTGCGGCCCGCTCGGCATGCTGGAGGCGGTCAAGAAGGCCTGGGCCGAGGCCGGCCGGCCGGTCAGCCGGCTGCGCTACGAGGTGTTCGGCGACAACGGCAAGTTCGCCGAGGAGACCTTCGAGGTTGAGATCCTCAACAAGAACATGACCGTGGTCGTGCCGCCGGACAAGACGCTGCTCAACGCCCTGATGGACGCCGGCGTGGAGATGATCTACGACTGCCAGCGTGGGGAATGCGGCCTGTGCGCGGTCGAGATCGTCGAGGCCGACGCCGAGGTGGACCATCGCGACGTGTTCTTCTCCGAGGAGGAGAAGCGCGAGAGCCACCGGATGTGCAGCTGCGTTTCCCGACTGGTCAAGGGTCACGCGGTGATCGACATCGGCTATCGGGTCTGACATGAAACTTGCCTTCATCGGCTTCGGGGAAGCGGCCCGGGCCTTCGTGGACAGCCTCAAGGAGACCGGCGTGCCGGTCTCCTTTTCGGCTTATGACATCCTGCAGGGCACGGCGGGCGAGGCGCCAGTCGTGGAGGCGGCCGCACAGCGCGGCGTCGCGCTTGCCGCCAGTCCGGCGGCGGCCGTCGACGGTGCCGGCTGGGTGATTTCGGCGGTGACCGCGGCAGAGAGCTACAACGCCGCCGTCTCGGTCGCCGACGTGCTGCAGCCCGGACAGGTCTATGTCGACATCAACTCCGTCTCCGGCCAGCGCAAGGCGGACACGGCCGCGCTGGTCTGCCGGGGCGGGGCCGCCTATGTGGACATGGCGGTGATGGCGCCGGTGCATCCGCGCGGCCATCGCACGCCGGTGCTGGTCGCCGGCGCGCTCGCGTCCGGCACCGTGGATCGGCTGGACGGTTTCGGCTTTGCCTATGAGGTGGTCGGCGAGCGGGTCGGTGCGGCGACCTCGATCAAGATGGTGCGCAGCCTGTTCGTGAAGGGCCTCGAGGCGATCACGGTGCAGGCGCTGCTGGCCGCCGAGGCGGCGGGTTGCTACGAGCGCGTTTACGGCTCGCTGTCGACCTCCTTCAGGCAGCTCGGCTGGCCCGAGTTCGGCGCCTACCAGTTCGAGCGCGTGACCCGCCACGGCAGAAGGCGCGCGGCCGAAATGCGGGAATCCGCCCGCTCCATGGCCGATCTCGGCTTCGCCGGCGGCCAGCATCTGGCCGACGCCATCGCCGACGTCCAGGACGAGATCGGCAGCCTCGGGCTGATCCTCGACGACACGGCCGACCTGGCCGACCTGGTGCGTGCGGTCGCGGACCGCCGCCGCGCGGCGGGCTGAGTGCCCCGATGGCGCCCGCTCCGGCGACGGTGCCACTGATGCTGTAGCCAGAACTTATGACCTGTGATCCGCTTCAATTTGGGCGCGCCGCCCCTTTAATGCTACCTCCGTCGTAGAGGAATAACGACAAGACGGGCGTGCGGGCATGGCTTCGGCGCGCCCTTCGGGAGGAAGGACATGCCTACGGGTTCACGTGTGGCGGTCCGGGCGGACCGCGCGGCGGTCGCAGCCGGGGAGCGCAGGCCGTGTATTTCCTGATGATCTGCCGCCACCGCGAGGGCGTTGCCGAGCTGCGCGACCGCTTGCGGCCGGAGCACCGCGCCTATGTCGCCTCGGGCGGGCAGGCGCGCGCCCGGGTGCTGACCGGCAGCGCGCTGTGGGCGGATGCGGGCGAGCAGGGCATCGGCAACTTCGGCATTCTCGAGGCGGAGAGCCGCGAGGCCGCGCTGGCCTTTGCCGAAGGCGATCCCTTTCATATCGGTGGCGTCGTCGAGAGCATCGAACTGATCCGGCTGGCGGACACTTTCCAGGCCCAGCGGATCGAACCGCTGTCCCCCTGAGCACGAAAGAACGGCGATGCAGGAACCCTGTCACGACGTGGCCCATCTCGGCCATGTGGAAATGCTGACCGACAAGTTCGAGGAAAGCCTCGACTTCTTCACCCGCGTCTACGGCCTGAAGCTGTCCGGCCGGGACGACACATCGGCCTATCTTCGGGCCTGGGACGAGTACGAGTTCTGTTCGCTCAAGCTGACGCGCTCGCACCGGACCGGCGTCGGCCACGTCGCCTATCGCGTCTCCAGTCCTCAGGCCCTGGAGCGGCGGGTGAAGGCGATCGAGGCGTCGGGATACACGGTGCACGGCTGGATCGACGGCGACCTCGGCCACGGCCGCGCGTTCCGCTTCGAGGATCCGTTCGGCCACGTCTTCGAACTTTACTGGGACACGGTGAAGTACCGGCCGGGCGGTGCCGACGTGCCGGCGCTGAAGAACACCGCCTCCGCCTTCACCGGCGCCGCCCCCCGGCGCATCGACCACCTGAACCTGCTGTCCTCCGACGTCACCGAGTTTCGCCGCTTCATGGAGACCTGCCTCGGCAGCCGCGTGACCGAGATCATCCAGCTCGACAACGGCCGGCTCGGCGGCTGCTGGTTCACGGTCAACAACAAGACCTATGACCTCGCCTGCACCGAGGAGCACGGCGGCGGCGTCGGCCGCCTGCACCACGTCACCTATGCGACCGACCAGCGCGAGGACATCCTGCGCGCCGCCGACATCTTCCTGCAGAACGGCGTCCACATCGAGACCGGGCCGCACAAGCACGCCGTCCAGGGCACCTTCTTCCTCTATGTCTGGGAGCCGGCCGGCAACCGCGTCGAGCTCGCCAACGCCGGTGCCCGGCTGATCCTGCAGCCGGACTGGGAACCGGTCGTGTGGACCGAAGCCGATCGCCGGAAGGGCCAGGCCTGGGGCCTCAAGACCATCGAAAGCTTCCATACCCACGGCACGCCGCCGGTGGGCGAATAAGGGAAATCAGCATGTCGAAGAAAACCGCATTGGTCATCAGCGCTCATTCCGCCGATTTCGTCTGGCGGTGCGGCGGAGCGATCGCCCTGCATGAGGAGAGAGGCTACGACGTTACCGTCGTCTGCCTGTCCTACGGCGAGCGCGGCGAGAGCGCCAAGCTGTGGAAGCAGGCCGGCATGACCCTGGAGAAGGTCAAGGCCGAGCGGCGCAAGGAAGCGGAGAACGCCGCCAAGGCGCTCGGCGTCACCGACATCCAGTTCTTCGACCTCGGCGACTATCCGCTCGCCCTGGGCGCCGAAGCCAAGGAGCGCATGGTCGACGTGATCCGCAAGGTGCAGCCGGCCTTCATGATGAGCCATTCCAAGTGGGACCCCTATAACACGGACCACATGTACACGACGCAGTTCGCGCTCGAGTGCCGGATGATCGCCCAGGCCTGGGGCCACAATCCGGGCGAGAAGGTGCTCGGCGCGCCGCAGCTCTACCTGTTCGAGCCGCACCAGACCGAGCAGATGGAATGGAAGCCGGATGTGTTCCTGGACATCACCCCGGTCTGGGAAAAGAAGTGGGCCGCCATCCAGTGCATGGAGGGCCAGGAGCACCTGTGGCACTACTACGAGAACGTCGCCCAGAACCGCGGCAACCACTTCCGCCGCAACTCCGGCGGCCAGGCCGGCGGTCGCGACTGCCGCTACGCCGAGGGCTTCCAGTCGATCTTCCCGCGCACCGTGGACGAGCTGTGATGGGCGGCGTCGTCGTTCAGTCGATCGAGCGGGCGGATCCGGCGGTCATCGCCGGGCTGGCCGAATGCGGGGTCGCCACCGTGCACGAGGCGCAGGGCCGCAAAGGCCTGATGGCCTCCTACATGCGGCCGATCTTCTCCGGCGCCCAGCTCGCCGCCTCCGCCGTGACCATCTCCGCGCCCCCGGGCGACAACTGGATGGTCCATGTCGCCATCGAGCAGGTGAAGGCGGGCGACATCCTGGTGCTGGCGCCGACGAGCCCGTGCGAGGACGGCTATTTCGGCGACCTGCTGGCGACCTCCATGCAGGCGCGCGGCGGCAGGGGCCTGATCATCGACGCCGGCGTGCGTGACGTGCGCGACCTGACGGCGATGAACTTCCCGGTCTGGTCCAAGGCGGTGTTCGCGCAGGGCACGGTCAAGGAGACGCTCGGTTCGGTCAACGTGCCGGTCGTCTGCGCCGGCGCCTATGTCAATCCGGGCGACGTCATCGTCGCCGACGACGACGGCGTCTGCGTGGTGCGCCGCGACGAGGCCGAGGCCGTTCTGGAGAAGGCGCGCGCGCGCGTCGCCGCCGAGGAGGACAAGCGCAGGCGGCTCGCCGCCGGCGAACTCGGCCTCGACATCTACAAGATGCGCGAGCGGCTGGCCGAGAAGGGGCTGAAATATGTCTGACGTGGCGTCTGCCGGGATCCGGGCCATGTGGATGCGGGGAGGGACGTCGAAGGGCGGCTATTTCCTCGCCGACGACCTGCCGTCCGACCCGGCCGAGCGCGACCGCGTCCTGCTCAGGATCATGGGCTCGCCCGATCCGCGCCAGATCGACGGTCTCGGTGGGGCCGATTCGCTCACCTCCAAGGTCGCCGTGGTGAGGACGTCGACGCGGCCGGGCATCGACGTCGACTACCTGTTCCTGCAGGTCTTCGTCGACCAGGCGATCGTCACCGACGCCCAGAACTGCGGCAACATCCTCGCCGGCGTCGGTCCCTTCGCCATCGAACGCGGCCTGGTGCCGGCGCAGGACGGCGAGACCGACGTCGCCATCTTCATGGAGAACACCGGCCAGAAGGCGATCGCGACGATCCGCACGCCGGGTGGCCGGGTGAGCTACGCGGGCGAGGCGCGCATCGACGGCGTGCCGGGCACATCGGCGCCGGTCGCCATCGTCTTCGAGGATACCGCCGGCTCGTCCTGCGGCGCGCTGCTGCCGACCGGCAACGCGATCGACGTCATCGACGGCGTCGAGGTGACGCTGATCGACAACGGCATGCCCTGCGTCATACTTGACGCCGCCGACTTCGGCGTCGCCGGAACGGAGAGCCCGAAGGAACTCGACGCCAATGCCGACCTCAAGGCACGCATCGAGTCGATCCGCCTCAAGGCCGGCCCGCTGATGAACCTCGGCGACGTCAGGGACAGCTCTGTGCCGAAGATGACCCTGGTCAGCCCGGCCCGCAACGGCGGCTGCGTGTCGACGCGCACCTTCATCCCGCACAAGTGCCATGCGGCGATCGGCGTGCTCGGGGCGGTCAGCGTCGGCACCGCATGCCTGCTCGCAGAAGGACCGGCGGCGCGCATCGCCGCGGTGCCGGGCGGCAACCCGAAAACCCTGTCGATCGAACATCCCACCGGCGAATTCTCCGTCATCGCCCGGCTGGACGACGACGGCGGAGTACGCTCGACGGGCGTGCTCAGGACGGCGCGCAAACTGTTCGACGGGACCGTTTTCGCGTGAGGCGCACCATGATGAGCATCCACAAGAGGAGGAAGACATGATGAAGAGACTGATCACGGCCACGGCGCTGACCGTGCTGGCCGCGCTGCCGGCGTCGGCGGACACCCGCGTGTCGATCGGCACCGGCGGCACCGGCGGCGTGTTCTACGCCATCGGCGCCGGCATGGCCGACATCCTGAGCAAGAAGCTCGACGGCGTCACCGCCAACGCCGAAGTGACCGGCGCCTCGGTGGAGAACGTGCGCCGCGTCTCGGCCGGCGAGATGACGCTCGGCTTCTCCAGCGCCTCGACCCTCTACGAGGGCAAGAACGGCCAGGGTCCGTTCGAGGCCGCGCAGAACGTCGCTGCCGTCGCCTATCTCTACCCGGCGATCCTGCAGATCGCGGCGACCAAGGCGAGCGGCGCGGACGGCGTCGAGGACCTTGGCGACCTGCGCGTGTCCGTCGGCCCTCCGGGCTCCAACTCGGCCGTGCTGGCCGAGCGCCTGATGACCGCCTACGGCGTGTTCGATCTCGGCAAGGTGTCGTTCCTGTCCTACACGGAAGCCACTGACGCCATCAAGAACGGCAACCTCGACGCGTCGATCATCCTCGCCGGCACGCCGGCCTCGGCCTTCATCGAACTGACCACGACCATGGACATGACCATCGTCCCGGTCGACAAGGACAAGGTCTCCGGCCTGCTGCAGGAATATCCGTTCTACGAGGTGATCGACATTCCCGGCGGCGTCTATGCCGGCGCTGACCAGCCGGTTCCGGCCCTCGGCGACCCGGCGATCCTGTTCACGGCGGCGGATGCCGATCCGGAGCTGGTCTACCAGATCACCAAGACGCTGTTCGACAATCTCGCGGACGTCGGCGCGGTGCATCCGGCCGCCAAGGACATCCAGCGGGCGACGGCCACCAACGTGCCGGTTCCGCTGCACGAAGGTGCCAAGCGCTATTTCGACGAAAACTGATCGTCACCGCCGGCGGGGCGACGGGCCCTGCCGGCGGCAACGGGGAGCGCCGTCGTGGCCACCATCTGGAAGCTGTTGCCCGAAGGACATCTCGGGCGTCTCGAGCACAGGCTGCTGTGCATCGTCGTGTCGCTCCTGGCGGTGGCCGCGACGTTCCTCGTCGTTCATTCGGCATGGTTCGGCAGCCTGACCGCGCTGCTGCTCCGCTCGGCCTTCTTTTCGCTGATGACCTCGGCCGGACTGTTCCTGGTCGCCGCGCGCATGCACTGGCGCGCCTGGCGGCTGGCGCTCTACGTGCTGGCGATCCTGGTGCTGATCCCGGGCCCCTATCTCCAGGCGAATTTCATGGCCATCATCCGCAGCGGCGGCATCGCCGGCGAGATGGATGTCCGGCTGTTCGTGCTGAGCACCGTCGCGGTCTTCGTGCTGGCCCGCTACACGATCGGCTGGTCGATGGTGGTGATCGGCGTCGCGGCGCTCGCCTATGCCTTCTGGGGCAACCACATTCCCGGCGTCTACGGCCATGCCGGCTACAGCCTCGGCCGCGTCACCTCCAACCTGTTCCTGAGCACCGAGGGGCTGTTCGGCCTGCCCATGGGCGTCGCCGCCCAGTACATCCTGCTGTTCTCGCTGCTCGGCGCGCTGCTGCTGCGCTCCGGCCTCGGCCAGGTCTTCGTCGACCTCGCCCATGCCCTGACCGGCCGCATCCAGGGCGGCCCGGCGCTCACCGCCGTGGTGTCGTCGACCATGTTCAGCTCGATCAACGGCTCGGCGGTCGCCGGCGTCGTCACCACCGGCACCTTCACGATCCCGCTGATGAAACGCACCGGCTACCGGCCGAAGGTCGCCGGCGCGATCGAGGCGGCGGCCTCTTCGGCCGGCCAGATCATGCCGCCGGTGATGGGCGCGGCCGCCTTCCTGATGGCGGAGGTCACCCGCACGCCCTACGCGACCATCGCCGCGGCGGCGCTGATCCCGGCGCTGCTCTATGTCTTCGCGCTGCTGGTCGCCGTGCGCCTGGAGGCGGGCAAATTCAACATGTCCCGTTCCGACGGCTCCGACGTGCCGACGGTGCGCTCGGTGCTTGCCGGGCGCGGCTACATGCTGCTGCCGCTGGTCGCGCTGGTCGGCTTCCTGATCTACGGCTACACCCCGGCCAAGGCGGCGGTGCTGTGCATCGCCGCGACCTTGGCGATCTCGCTGCTGTCGGCCAAGACCCGCATGGGGCCGGCAGTCCTCGTCGAGGTGATGGTGGAGACGCTGCGCAACGTCCTGCCGGTCGTCGCGGCGGTGGCCGTGGCCGGCATCCTGATCGGCGTGCTGACGCTGACCGGCATGGCGCTCAAGGTGTCCGCGATGATCCTCGACTTCGGCGGCGACAGCCTGTTCCTGGTCCTTGTCCTGACCATGATCGCCTCCTTCGTGCTCGGCCTCGGCATGCCGACCTCGGCGGCCTACCTGCTGCTGGCGATCCTGATCGCGCCGGCGCTGGTCAAGTTCGGCCTGCCGGTGATCGCCGCCCACATGTTCATCTTCTATTACGGCCTGCTGTCGGCGATCACGCCGCCGGTGGCGCTCGCTGCCTATGCCGGCGCCTCGATCGCCGGCGCCCAGCCGAACGAGACCGCGGTCGAGGCCATGCGGCTCGGCTTCGTCAAGGTCGTCGCGCCGTTCCTGTTCGTCTATTCGCCCGGCCTGCTGCTGATCGGCACGCCGCTCGACATCGTCATGGCGACGATCGGCGCCGTCGGCGCCACCTTCGCCGCCGGCACGGCGATGGTCGGCTGGTGCATCCGCCCGATGTCCCTGGCCGGCCGGCTGGCCTACTGGGCGGCGGCCGTGCTGTTCACCTATTCCCTCGTGATCGACCAGGCGGCGGTGCTCAGCTTCGCCGCCAAGGCCGCCGGCCTCGTGCTGATCGCGATCCCGCTGTGGAACTCCTGGAGGACCCATGACAACCGATCCGCAGACCTGGCATCCTGATCCCTCCAAGCCGGCCTATGTGCCGCCGGCGGGAGCGGTCGACGCCCATTGCCACGTGTTCGGTCCGGCCGACCGCTTTCCTTACGCGCCCGAGCGCAAGTACACGCCGGTCGATGCGCCCAAGGAGATGCTGTTCGCGCTGCGCGACCATCTCGGCTTCTCGCGCAACGTCATCGTCCAGGCGAGCTGTCACGGCAAGGACAACGCCGCGCTGGTCGACGCGCTGGAGAGCGAGCCGGAGCGGACCCGCGGCGTCGCCGTGGTGCGCCCCGACATCAGCGATCAGGAGCTGCGCCAGATGGACGCGGCGGGGGTGCGCGGCATCCGCTTCAACTTCGTCCGCCGGCTGGTCGACCCGGGCCCGCGCGACGTGTTCTCGACCCTGGCCCGGCGCGTCGCCGACCTCGGCTGGCACGTCGTGGTCTATTTCGAGGCGCCGGACCTGGAGGACCTCACCGCGTTCCTGAAGGCGCTGCCGGTGACCGTGGTGATCGACCACATGGGCCGGCCGGATATCGCCGCCGGCGTCGAGTCGCCCGGTTTCCGCGCCTTCCGGACGCTGATGGAAGACGACAAGTTCTGGGTCAAGGTCGGCTGTCCGGAACGGCTGACCGTCGCCGGCCCGCCTTACGACGATGTGGCGCCCTTCGCCCGCACGCTGGTCGAGAGCTGTCCCGACCGCGTCCTGTGGGGCACCGACTGGCCGCATCCGAACATGAAGAGCCACATTCCCGACGACGGCCTGCTGGTCGACCGCATCCCGGTGATCGCGCCGACCGAGGACCTGCAACGCAGGCTGCTGGTCGACAATCCGCAGCGTCTGTACTGGGCGCGCTGACTCCGTCGCGTTGACGCGCTGTCCCGGCTCTGACTGAATGGCGGGCACATCATGAAGATGCCGAACCGGTTCGAGGACAGCGACATCGACCTGCACGAGGACATCGCCGACGCCGGGCGCTGCGGCACGGGCTATCCCAACTTGCGCCATGTCCGGCTGCTGGAAGCGGCAGTGCGCGAGCGCTCGCTCACCCGCGCCGCCGAGACGGTGCACATTTCCCAGCCGGCCGCCTCGCAGGCGCTGGCCCGGCTGAACGCCCAGTTCGGCGGACCGCTGCTCGAACGCCAGGGCAACGGCGTGGTGCCGACCCCGCGCGGCGAGGTGGTGGTCGCGCGCGCGGCCCGCGCGCTCGGCTACATCCGCGAGGCGGCGCAGAGGATCGCCCGCCGCTGCCGCTCCGAGGGCAGCAGCACGCCCGATTTGCTCGAGACCCACGCCACCATCTCGCATCTGCGCGCGGCGAGCCTGGTCGCGCACACCGGCAGCTTCTCGGCCGCCGCCCGCGCCCTCGGCCAGTCGGAGCCGTCGGTGCATCGCGCCGCGCGCGAGATCGAGGGCATTCTCGGCGTGACGCTGTTCGACGAGGCCTACCGGCGGCTGCAGACGACACCGGCCGGGCGCACGCTTGCCACGGCCGCCAGCCTGGTGCTCAAGGAACTGGACAACGCCTTCGAGGAGGTGCGGGAATTCGAGGGCGACTACGCCGGGCGCATCGTCATCGGCACGCTGCCGCTGGTGCGCTCGCGCATCGTGCCGCAAGCAGTCGTCGAGATCGCCCGCCGCCATCCGCGGGCACGCATCCGCATCCTCGACGGCTCCTACGAGGCGCTCGCCCAAGGCGTCGTGGTCGGCTCGATCGACATGATCGTCGGGGCGCTGCGCCAGGAACTGGAGCACGAGGACCTGACGCAGAAACGGCTGTTCGACGACAGCCTGTCGATCGTCGCTCGCGCCGGCCATCCGCTCGCCGGCACGACGACGCTGACCGACGCGGATCTCGTGCGCTATCCCTGGGTGCTGCCGCGTCGGGCGACGCCGAGCCGGGCGGTGTTCGAGGCGTTGGCTTCCCGCTTTCCGCGCGAGGCGCCGCAGGCGGGTTTCGTCGAGACCGGCTCGCTGGTGGCGCTGCGCGGGATCCTGACCCAGTCAGATTTCCTGACCATCGTGTCGCCGCGCCAGATCTGGTACGAGCTGCGCGCCGGCCAGCTGTGCGTGCTGCCGATCGACCTCGGCGACACGCGCCGGCCGATCGGGCTGACCCTGCGCGCCGACTGGCGCCCGACGGCGCTGCAGGCGGATTTCCTCGCCGCGCTCGACCACGCGGTCGGCGACCTGTCGCCGGGTGCTGGCGGAAACTGAGGGCGGCGCGCCTCAGTCGCTCCGGCCGGCCTGCGTGGTGCCGAGCGCCAGCAGCGCGGCGACGCCGCACAGGCCGATGACGGCGGAGACCAGCAGCGAGGTGGCGCCGAAGCGTTCCATCAGCAGCGCGAAGGCGAAGGGCGCGGCGGCCTGGCCGAGCCGCGTCGGCACCATCAGCACGCCCTGGCGCGCACCATAGCCGGCGGCGCCGAACAGCGACAGCGGCAGGGTGCCCTTGGCGATGGTCAGGATGCCGTTGCCGGCGCCGTGCACGAGCGCGAAGACGGCGGCGGCCGGCGCCCCGAACACCAGCAGCGCAGCGGCGCCGAGCGGGTGGGCGAGGGCGGCGAGCCGCGCCGAGACGAGCGGGTGGACGCGCCGCAGCAGGCCGAACTCGACCAGCCGTCCGGCGACCTGCGCGGGGCCGACCAGTGCGGCTGCGGCGATTGCCGCAGCCGGCGTGGCGCCGGCATCCTGCAGCAGGCGCGGCAGATGGGCGGCCATGGCCGTGCTGATGAACCAGGTGGCGGTGAACACCACGGCGAGCAGGATCATCGCCCGGTCGCGCAAGCCGGCAAACGCCTCGGTAAACGCCCCGGTAAACGCCCCTGTAAACGCCCTGGCCGGCGGACCAGCAAGCGCATCGGGTGCCGGCGCACCCGTCTCCGCTGCCTTGTCCGGGAGCGCATGGCGGCCGGCCGGCACCAGCAGGCGGTTGAGCGGCAGGCCGACGAGCAGATGCGCCGCCGCCCAGGCGAAGCAGGCGGTGCGCCAGCCGAACTCGGCCTCCAGCACCGCCGAGATCGGCCAGCAGACGGTGCTGGCGAAGCCGGCGAGCAGGGTGATGCCGGTGATCGCGCCGCGCGCCTTCGTGCCGTAGATGCCGGCCAGCGTCGCGAAGGCGGCCTCGTAGAGGCCGATGGCCATGCCGAAGCCGATCACCAACCAGGCGCCGACGAGCAGAATGGGCCCTTGCGCGGTGCCGAGCAGGGCGAGGCCGGCGGCGAACACCAGGTTGGCCAGCGCCAGCACGTCGCGCCCGCCGAGCCGGTCGATGCGCCGGCCGGCGCCGGGTCCGACGAAGGCGGAGACGACCAGCGCCGCCGAGAAGGCGGCGAAGACGAAGCCGCTCGACACGCCGAGGTCGCGCGCCATCGGCACGGCAAGGATGGCCGGCAGGTAGAAGGTGGAGCCCCAGGCGAGTGTCTGCGCCGTGCCGAGGGCGAGCACGACCCGGGTCTGGCCCGCAGCTATCGCCATGATGCGTTGCGCGCGGCGCCCGAGCCGGCCCTGGAAGGAACTGTCGCTTGCATGAACCGCTCCGCCGGCCGGCCGCGCAGAAGGACGGTCCCGAGTTGCCCGGGACCGCATGACCCCTATACCGCGCCCGGCCCGGCGTCAACGGCGGCGGAGCGCGGGCTGAATGTCAAACGCAGACACTGCCAGGCGGCCGAACGTGCTTGCCAAGGGCCGCGTCTTCGCGTTCCATCGCAGCATGAGTCGGCTGCCGCGGGCACCGGGGCCGTGTCGCCGCGCGACCGCCGGGCGGGCCGGCGGACATGCCAGGAGACAGGATCCGTGGCCGACATCGCCCCCGAACGGCCGACATCCGCATCCGGGTCGCCCGCGCCGTCGCGCGGCGGGGCGCTTGCGCCTGTGGCGGCGGCCTTCGGGAGCGTCCGCGGCGCGCTCGTGGCGACCGGCGCCGTCAGCCTGCTGATCAACCTGCTGATGCTGACCGGCCCGCTGTTCATGCTGCAGGTCTATGACCGCGTCCTGGTCAGCGGCTCGGTGCCGACGCTGGTCGTCCTCGGCACGCTGGCCTTCGCGCTCTACGTCTTCTACGGGCTGCTCGAGGGGCTGCGCGGTCGCATCCTTGTGCGCATCGCACAACGGGTCGACGCGCGCCTGTCCGGGCTGGCCTACGGGATCTCGATGGCCGTGCCGGTGCTCCACGGCAGCCGCGGCGCCCGGCTGCGGCCGGTTCAGGACCTCGACACGGTGCGCCAGTTCCTGGCCGGTCCGGGACCCGCGGCGATCTACGACGTGCCGTGGCTGCCGTTCTATCTGGCGATCGTGTTCCTGTTCCACAGCCTGCTGGGCTTCGTCGCCCTCGCCGGCGCTGTCCTGATCAGCGTCCTGATCATTCTCAACGAGGTGCTGTCGCGGGCCCCGGTGGCGCAGGCGGCGCGTGTGGCGGGCCAGCGCACGGCGGCGGTCGAGACCGGCCGCCGCAACGCCGAAGCGGCCCGCGCCATGGGCATGGGCCCGGCGCTGAGCGAGCGCTGGAGCCGCGACAACGCCGCCTATCTGGCCCGCCAGCAGGAAGCCGCCGACCGCACCGGGGCGTTCGCGACGGCGATCAAGACCCTCCGTTTCGTGCTGCAGTCGGCCATTCTCGGCGTCGGCGCCTGGCTTGCGATCCGCCAGGAGATCTCGCCCGGCGTCATGATCGCAGCCTCCATCATGACCTCGCGGGCGCTGGCGCCGGTCGAGCAGGCGATCGCCCATTGGCGTGGCTTCCTGGCCTTCCGGCAGGGCCTTGCGCGGCTGAGGGAGGTGCTCGGGCCGGCGCAGGGCGACGGCGCCCTGATCGACCTGCCGCTGCCGCGCGAGCGGCTGAGCCTCGACGCCGTCACCTGCGCGCCGGCTGGGGTCGCCAAGCCGGTCGTCCAGGGCGTCACGCTGCAGCTTGCCGCCGGAGACGGTCTCGGCATCATCGGCCCGTCCGGCTCGGGCAAGTCGACTCTGGCGCGGGCGATCGTCGGCGCGGTCGCGCCGCTGCGCGGCGTCGTGCGCTTCGACGGCGCCGACCTCGGGCAATGGCCGGAAGGCCGGCGCGGCCGGTTCATCGGCTACCTGCCGCAGGACCTGCAGCTGTTCGACGGCACGATCGCGGACAACATCGCCCGTTTCGAGCCTGCGGCGCGGTCCGAAGCGGTGATCGAGGCGGCGCGGCTCGCCGACGTGCATGATCTCGTCGTCACCCTGCCCGACGGCTACAACACGGTGATCGGCAGCGAGGGCATGGTGCTGTCGGCCGGCCAGCGCCAGCGCATCGCCCTGGCCCGGGCGCTGTACGGGACGCCGTTCCTCGTCGTGCTCGACGAACCCAATTCCAACCTCGACGCCGAGGGCGACGCAGCCCTGAGCCGGGCGATCAAGGCGGTCAGGGACCGGGGCTCCATCGTCGTCGTCATCGCCCACCGGCCGAGCGCCATCGCCACGGTCGACCGCGTCCTGTGCCTGAAGGAGGGCCAGGTGGTTGCCTGCGGACCCAAGGACGAGGTGCTGAGGAAGGTGGTCGCCCCTGTCGCCGCCCCTGTCGCCACGCCGACCACCGCGCCGACCACCGGGCCGGGCGCCGCCGCCGGGAGCACGCGCGCATGAGCCTGTCGCCCGCCGTGCACGACCTCGACGGCCGCCTCGGCGCGAGCATCCGCCGGCACCTGCTGGCGGCGCTGGCGCTGGCGGCGGCGCTGGTCGGCGGCCTCGGCGGCTGGGCGGCGGTGACCGAGATTGCAGGCGCGGTGGTCGCCACCGGCACGCTGGTGGTGGAGACCAACGTCAAGGCGGTCCAGCACCAGGAGGGCGGCATCGTCCGCCAGATCGCCGTCCGCGACGGCGACCTGGTCGAGGCCGGCGACCTGCTGCTCCGCCTCGACGACACGGTGACGCGGGCGAACCTCGCCATTGTCACCCGCCAGTTGGCGGATCTCGCCGCCCAGGAGGCGCGCCTCGTCGCCGAACGGGACGGCCGCGCCGAGATCGTCTTCGGCGCCCGCCCGCAGGGGCTGCAGGCGGCCGACCTGGCCGCCGATCTGGCCGACGTCGAACGCAGCCAGGTCGAGCTGCTGGAGGCGCGCCGCGCCAGTCGTACGGGACGCAAGAAGCAGCTGGAGGAACAGATCCGCCAGTTCGACAAGCAGGTCGAGGGCCTGGAGGCGCAACGCCTGGCCAAGGGGCGCGAGATCGAGCTGATCGACGACGAACTTGCCGACCTGATCGGCCTGCTGGACAAGAAGCTGGTCGCCCGCAACCGGGTCACCGCGCTGCAGCGCGACAAGGCCCGGCTGGAGGGCGACTACGGCAGCCTGATCGCCCAGATCGCCCAGTCGCGCGAAGCGATCAGCGAGCGCCGCCTGCTGATCCTGCAGATCGACGACGAGGCGCGCGCCGAGGTGCTCGAGCAGCTCCAGGACGTGCGCGGGCGCCTCGCCCGGCTGGAGGAGCAGCGGATCGCCGCCGAGGACCAGCTGGCGCGCATCGACATCCGCGCGCCGCGCGCCGGCTACGTGCACCAGCTGGCCGTCCACACCATCGGCGGCGTCGTCGGCGCGGGCGAGACGGTGATGCTGATCGTGCCGCGCGAGGACCTGCTGGTGGTCGAGGCCAAGGTGCAGCCGGTCGACATCGACCAACTGGCGCCGGGCCGCGACGCGACGGTGCGCTTCCCGAGCTTCGACCAGCGCACGACGCCGGAACTGGCCGCGCGCCTGGTCACGGTCGCCGCCGACCTGACCGTCGACCCGGCGACCGGCGCGGGCTACTACGCCGCCCGCCTCGCCATTCCCGACGCGGAACTGGCCCGTCTGGACGGCCAGACCCTGGTGCCCGGCATGCCGGTCGAGATCTTCATCCGCACCCGCGAGCGCACGGTGCTGTCCTACCTGGTCAAGCCGGTCGCCGACCAGATCGCCCACGCCCTGCGCGAACGGTGAGGGCGGGGAGGGGGCGGGCCCCGCCGGCCCCGCCGGTTGCGCCTCGTTTTTCTTGTTCCGAGTCGTCGCCATAGCCGCACCCGGGATCGTCTCCGCGGGAGACGGGGGAGACGAGCCCGATGCGGCTTTGCCGTGCCGGCCGGGCTATCTGGGGGCCTCGAGCCGGGCCCTGAACCGCTTCACCACGCGGCCCAGATCGAGGATCTGCCGTCCACGGATCGTCGGATCGATCAGGTCCTGGCGAAGGGCCCGGCCCTTGCGGACCGCGACGAGATTCGACACCGTCCGGCGATCGATCATGGTCCTGTGCAGAACGGCCGGAAAATCGTCGATCGTCTCGAGCCGGTCGGTGCGCATGAACTCGTAGAGATCCCAGTCGGCCGACAGTTCTTCCAGCAGCGTAAGCGGATTGACCCGGCTATGGCAGTCGAGCGCAAACGTGTTGAATTCGAACAGGACCGTGTCCGTCAGTCCGCCCAGGCCGCGGAACACGTCGAGTTCGAAGCCCTCGACATCGATCTTGACGAAATCGAACCGCGCGATCCCGGTGCGCGCGGCATAATCGGCCATCGACACCATGGGCGTCGAGCCGCCGGCGGCCTGCGGCACCATGTGGCCATAGGCCGAATTCTCCACGAAGGCGACCGTCCCGCTCCGGCTCGACACCGCCGCATTGACCGGGACCACGCGCGCGCCCTCGACATTGTGCCGCAGCAGCGGAAAGACGGTCGGCCCCGGCTCGAAGGCATGCACCGTCGCCCTCGGAAACAGCCGCGCCATCAGCAGGGCCGTGTAGCCGATGTTGGCGCCGATGTCGGCGAAGACGTAGTCGCCGTCCGTGTCGTACTGCGCCCGGAGGAAAGTGAGCAACTGCGGCTCCGGCTTCCGCTGCGCCCGGAGCCGGCGGACATAGCTGTCCTCGGGCGACAGGCCGGCAAGCGTCAATCCGTGGACCCGAAAAACATAGGATGTCATGTCTGTCCCCGCGCGAAGGGCACGATTGTCGCCACGCGACCGTAGGCCGTCAAGGCAATCTGGGGCATCCCCGGGCGGGCGGGAAGCGCGCGGCAACTTTGCGCCTGAGTTGCGCCCTGGCATTCATCCCCGCGCAGGCGGGGGAGACGTAAGCGTGCGGGCCGCCCCCTCCTACAAACACGGTTCATCCCCGCGTAGGCGGGGGAGACTCATGAGCTGCGTCGACGATGATAATGAAAGCGGGTTCATCCCCGCGTAGGCGGGGGAGACCATGACGCAAAGAGGGGCGCGCAATCTATGACGGGTTCATCCCCGCGTAGGCGGGGGAGACTCTGATAAGGCTCAAGTCGATCAGTCACTTGCGGGTTCATCCCCGCGTAGGCGGGGGAGACGTGTCATGATAGTAGTCTCCTCGCTGTCAAAAAGGTTCATCCCCGCGTAGGCGGGGGAGACAGAGCGGAACCGGTCATATCGGCACGCGTGAAGGGTTCATCCCCGCGTAGGCGGGGGAGACCCGCGCAGGGCAAGGTGAGGCCCGGCCGGAAGGGGTTCATCCCCGCGTAGGCGGGGGAGACTCCGGGCGATCGTCGCGATCGAGGCGGGAACGGTGGAAATCGGGTTCATCCCCGCGTAGGCGGGGGAGACCCTTGAAGCGATAAGCGAGGTCGAGAGCAATGGGGTTCATCCCCGCGTAGGCGGGGGAGACTAAACGTCCGCGTCGAAATCGAGCCGGTAAAAGGGGTTCATCCCCGCGTAGGCGGGGGAGACGGCGAAAGCCCGGCGATGGAGCCGCCGGGCTTGGGTTCATCCCCGCGTAGGCGGGGGAGACCCGTGCACTTGGATCGGTGCATTATTCAACTCGGGTTCATCCCCGCGTAGGCGGGGGAGACGGCTCTGATTTCCCTTACTTCCGGCTTGGCCCGGGTTCATCCCCGCGTAGGCGGGGGAGACTACTCGACCGGGTCAAATACCCCGTCGTCCTCGGGTTCATCCCCGCGTAGGCGGGGGAGACCCGGATCTATACAAGCTGGCATACAGCAAATCGGGTTCATCCCCGCGTAGGCGGGGGAGACAGGTTGGCGCCGATAAGCCTGGCGCCGGCAAGGGGTTCATCCCCGCGTAGGCGGGGGAGACCGTCCGTTCGGCAGGTATCACGTGCCGCGACCGGGTTCATCCCCGCGTAGGCGGGGGAGACCTGTCGTCCAGTTTGTCCCATGCGTCTATCGAGGGTTCATCCCCGCGTAGGCGGGGGAGACCTCCCCACCTGGCTTCAATCCCGTCGCCGGCCGGGTTCATCCCCGCGTAGGCGGGGGAGACCGGGGGCGATTGGGGCGTTGCCTCGGGCGCGGGGGTTCATCCCCGCGTAGGCGGGGGAGACAAAAGGGCAAGTACCAAATAGCTACGCGCAAAGGGTTCATCCCCGCGTAGGCGGGGGAGACGCGCACGCGACCAGCGACCCCTTGGTGATCGAGGGTTCATCCCCGCGTAGGCGGGGGAGACGTATTACCATCAAGGGCAACGGCCATGATCCCGGGTTCATCCCCGCGTAGGCGGGGGAGACATGCCGCGAGGGTCGAGGCAGGCGGGGCGGAAGGGTTCATCCCCGCGTAGGCGGGGGAGACAGCTTTTGCCCTGGCCTCCGCGACACGTCCGTGGGTTCATCCCCGCGTAGGCGGGGGAGACGACTGTGATGAGACCGCGCCGACGTCCCTTAAGGGTTCATCCCCGCGTAGGCGGGGGAGACCACGGCGGAGCGTGGATCCGGGATTGAGTCCAGGGTTCATCCCCGCGTAGGCGGGGGAGACTCTGTTAAACTGGAAAGCGGGAACCAGTGATCGGGTTCATCCCCGCGTAGGCGGGGGAGACGCTTGAAGAGTTGCGGCATGTATGCGGGTAGCGGGTTCATCCCCGCGTAGGCGGGGGAGACTCGTTCGTCCAGGGCCTTTCGACCTTCAAGGTGGGTTCATCCCCGCGTAGGCGGGGGAGACCCTGTGCTGCAAGGTACAGCGTTCGCTCACTTTTTCAAAGAACACGATTCATGATCGGTGGGAAGAGGCGACCTCCTGCGATGGTCCGTCGCTGTCCGTCGCCGCGCGGCGCACAACCAGCAGGCCATCCAGATCTGCCAGTTCCACGGGGGGCAGGCCGAGGGCCTGAAGTCCCAGGCCGCCCGGAGCCGACTCGTCTTTCCAGGACATGAGGATCGAGCCTCCGGGCATGGCGTCCCACCAGTCGGAGAGCACCGTCCAGATCCGCTCGCGTACGCCCTTGCTCAGCTTCGGCATGACATAGACGCCCGGCGCCACTTCAGGCATGACGGAGGCCAGAAAGCCCCGGTAGCGGGGCGGCACGTCACGCGTCACCACCAGCGTCATCGGCATGCCCATCTCCCTGCGCGGTATCCTGCGCTAGCTTCGTGATATCCGCCGCGGCCTTCTTGCGTGCCCGCGGACGTTCTGGCTCCGGTTGCGTCGGGGTTTCGAAAAGGGCCTTGATCCTGTCGATCATGGCGGCGATCACGGCCTGTTTGCGCAAGGCTTCGCCCGTGATCCGACGGGTGAGGCGTTCGATGCTGTCCTGCGGGGTCTTGCGTGCCGCGGCTGCAGCGCGGAACGCGCATGGAACGGTCACCGTGTCCCGGTACAGGTCGGCGACGTCGAGGACAAAGCTCTGTCCCGAATCCTCGTGGATGAAGCCGATCTGGGGCAAGGTCGCCGTCGCCGTCACGGCGATGGCGGCGGCGGCCTCCACCGCGCTGGCGGCGTGATTGAGTGCCTGGTTCGGCAGGTCCGCGGCAGAGGGGTTCGACCGGTCGTAGCGACGACCGTTCCAGGGAATGCCGTAGCGCTGCGCCAGGTTGGCGTAGAGCGTCTTGACCCTTGCCCCTTCGATGCCGCGCAGCACGGTGATGTCGCGGTGGGGAAGAACCTCGCCAAGGCGCAAGGCGTACATGCGGCGTGCCACGTCCAGGCGCCCCCGGTTCTCGTCCGCCCACAGCGTCACCTGGCGGCGCGCCAGATTGGAGAAGTCCGGCATGAGCGGCGGCGCCGTGTAAAGCCGCACGCCGTCATCGCCGACTGCGGCCAGGCCCGCACCATGACGGGCGAGCAGGCGCAGGGCGTCGTGGCTGACCGTCGAACCCGGCCCGAGCAGCACGAGGGAAATCGACTGGTGTGGGATGGTGTACTGGCCGCGCGCGACGGCACCACCGCCTGCCGAGGCAAACCGCAGGCAGCCGTCCTCCACGGTCAGAGCACCGCGATCGAGCAGGATCAGCCCGTGCCGGTCCGCATGGGGAAGGCGCGCGGTTTCCAGTCCGAGTCGGCCGAGCAGCATGGTAGGCTCCTATCCTGGAGGTTTCAGCAGCAGCATACCGAAGCCGAAGGCGCGGAACCGGCCGATGCCGCGCGCCAGAAGGGCGGCGAACGCTTCCGGATCCGTGACGCGCAGGACACCGGAATAGGTCGCATCGGGACCGCTGACGTCCCGGGGTGTCGACGTTCCCGCTCCCCTGTCGCGGGCCCGCAGGCGGGTCTGCTTCAGGGCCTCGATGTGCCAGTCTTCCAGCGTGGCCGCGTTGCTGCGGTTGAACTGCCGCTCCAGCCACGCGGCATAGGCATGGGCGCGTGCGGCGGCTCCTCGGGCTTCTCCTTCCCCGGGGCCGTCATAGACATCGCGTTCGCGCGCCTTCTCAAGTCCATCGGGGCTTGCCCCGGTGCGTTGCACCGGGCGCAGGCGCAGTGAGAACCCCAGCCTCGTCCCGGTCGGGAAATCCGTCGGCATCGCCTTGGCTTCCGCCTCTTCGAGCCGCAGAACATTGGCGAAAGCCGGATCGGCGAAGGCAGTGGCCTGAGCGCGCAGGTCGTCGAGCGAGCAGGCCGAATAGGCGAACAGCCGTCCGGCGGGGCCGCCTCCTGGGTCGCCCGGCGCCAGGAAACGGAACGGCTTCGGCGCGCGATCAGCGAAACTCGCGGCGAATACCGCATGCAGCGCATAGCCCAGGTCACCACCGGCCGGCAGCAGTCTCTCGCGTGCCGCCAAGGCTAGCAGGCGGTGCATGTCCGGCCGGAAAGACATGAGTTTCAGCGTCATTGGGGCGTTTCCGATGCGAAGCGCTCAAGGGGAACGAGACCGTGCCAGCGCAGGCTGTCGCCGGTGTGAACTCCGGCGATCCAGTCGCGGCTATCGCTGCAATGAACCGTACGAAACCCGTCGGGTGGCGTCGCGCACCGCGGCAGGTCGACAAGAATGCGTCGTGGAGCCCGCGTTCTTGCCGAAGCCAGGCCGACCGAGGTGAGTGCTGCCAGATGATCCGGGGCCTCGGTGATGCCGGCAAAGATCTGCGAAGACGGTAGGCAGGGCTTGCGGCCGATGAAGAGAGGGCGGGCAGGCTGTTGTAGCGCGACCGCAAGGTCCTCCAGGTCGGGTGCCTCGTCGTGGGGGCGCAGGCAAAGCGCAACAAGGGCGGAGACGTCGCAATCGTGTTCGCGGTATCGCAGATGCGGTCCCTCATAGCTGCCGTCGCCGCCGGCTCGGCCTTCCGGGCGCCCGCGCGTCGTCCAGCCCTGGTCGTCTTTGCCAAGGCGCGCTGTCTGGAACTCCGTGAACCGGCGGCCGCTGCGGTCCAGCCGCGCGGCATGCACGATCCGGTCTTGCAGCCGTTGCAGCCTGGTGCGTTCCTCGCGCCGGTAGCCCAGGGCGTTGCCGAGCAAGCCGGTCAGCATGGAGGCGGACGGCAGATCCGAAACGGGGCCTTTGGCGTCGACCATGATGTCGCCGAAGGCGACGAGGGGAGCTTCCAGGCGCAGCAGGAGAAAATGCGGCATTGCTCATGCCTCCGCTGCTTGGATACTGCTTCTCAGCCAGAGGCCGAGGTCCTGGAGGGTATGCGGCCCGTCCGCCAAGGCGCTTCCCGGCCGGCCGTCATAGGAGGCAAAGCGGCGCACCTCGCGCTTGCAATAGATCGCGTCGAACCGATCGAGGCATTCGAAGAGAGCCTTTTCGGCGCGGCTTCCTAGGCTTTCTCCGCGCCCCGCGCGGACGGGAGCCTCGAAGGCCTTGGCCAGCGAGCGCGGCTGGCTGGTTCCCGCCTCGACGAGCAGGGTCGAGGCATGGGCATAGGGAGCGGTGGAACCTTTCTTGGCGCCGGGGGAGATGGTCGCGATCAGATGGATCAGGTGCTCCACCACCTTGGCCGGAAGGCTGCGGTCGAGGTCGGATCGTGACCAGTCGGCAACCGGTGCGCCGGTGATGTTGGAGACGAGCAGGGGGACGTCGACGACGACGTATTCGTAGAAGAGGCCCGAGGTCAGTTCGGTGTCGAAGATGCCGCCCGAGCCGGCGTCTTCGTTCGCGGCTTGTCGCTTGAGGTCGTCGACGACGGTGAAATAGTCGGTCTCGGATTCCTGCTCGTGAACGGTGAAGGCATGGGCGACATGAATGGCGGCATCGGTGTTGGCGGAGAAGTCAGACGTCACCATACGGCCGAACAGCGCCGCCTCCAGGCCGGCGGCCAGGTTGCCTGCGGTCTCGCGCAGAGCTGCAAAATTCGCCCTGGCATCCTTGCCGAGGAAACGCGCCTCGGCTGCCGCCGTAACGGCATTGGCCGTCGGATGATCGCGCAGCAACGCGACGACCTCGCCGGTCAGGAACCTGAGTTCGGGCCAGCCGAGGAGCAACGCCTGGCGCTTGCGCACGTCGTCGGCCTTCTGGCCGTAGACCGCACGCGACAGAACCGCCCCCGCCGCCTTGACGGCCTGGGGATCGGCATCCGGAAGGGCCTCAAGCACCCGGGGACCGATCTCGTATTCGAAGATCTCGCGCGAGCGGACCGACAGATCGAGTCCGGTGTTGGCCAGGCTCCACTCGTCCTCTGCCGTTCGCCAGTGCCGTTTCAGGCACTGCGAGGAAATGCGGGTGCGGACGCTGCCGCCATAGGAGATGCGCTTGGCAAGGCCGGCATCGTCCCGGTTGAGCAGGACGGCGGGGTAGGAGACGAGGGAATGGAACTGGATGAAGCGCGGCTGGGTCATGAACGGTCTCCGGGCAATGCTGAAAACGGGATCGGCGGTCAGGCACCGGCCTTACGGGTCCACCTTTTCGAGTTCGTGGTAAAAGTCCTTCGCGATCCGGAAGCGCTGGCGTTGCGCATCCTCCCGGTCGCCGTGGTGATCGGCCAGCAGGAGCTTCGCGATGTGGCTCCAGTCGATCGGCATCTGGCTTGCCGAAAGACGCCTTGCGACGATCGTTACCTGATCCAGCAGCGCATCGTTTCGGGCCGCCATAAGCCTGGCGAACCGGCTTTCGCTGAGGCCGGCCTTGCAGAGGGCTTCTCCCGCCGGCAGGGAATGTCCGTTGGGAGCCGTGAGGGCGACGACGTGCAGGATCGCGCCCCAGACCGCGGCGTCCTGCTCGTTCACGGATGGGTTGATCCGCGCCAGAAGCCGGTGAAAGACGGGCAGTCCCGGCAGCAGGTCAGGGTTGGTGCGCCGCAAGGCGGCACGATCCCCGATGTCGAAATCGGGAGCACCGATGACCTGCGCCAGAATCTGGAAGCGGTTCCTCCTCGGAGCCTCTTCGGCCTTGCCGCCGGCCTTCTGCGCTGCGGTCTGGGGCAATTCCGTCATACCGTCCTCCCCGGGTGTTCCCCGTCCTGATCCGTCTCCGGCGCCGTCAGTGGCATCCCCGCCGCTTCGAAACGAGCGCCGAATTGTTTCCGGAAACACATGGCCAGCAGATCCCGCGCTCTCACGCGCACGCGCCAGTGACGGGCTGCGGCGTCGGGTGCCGCAGCGAACGCCTCGTCGAGAACGGTGCGTGCGAACGGAAGCAGACGGTCCCTGAGCCAGCGAAGACGGGCACGCTCCATGGCGGGCCGATCTCCAAGAACCGCAAGCTCTGTCTCAAGATCCTCGAAGAACAGCGGGTCGATCAGCGCATCGAGCCGTGCG
The DNA here is from genome assembly GCF_000192745.1 of Polymorphum gilvum SL003B-26A1. Classification (NCBI taxonomy): domain Bacteria; kingdom Pseudomonadati; phylum Pseudomonadota; class Alphaproteobacteria; order Rhodobacterales; family Paracoccaceae; genus Polymorphum; species Polymorphum gilvum. The sequence goes on along the minus strand of NC_015259.1, from coordinate 3,054,954 downwards.
GCGACAGCGCCTGCCCGCGACTTGGCGGTGTCGTCGTCGCGTGCCCGTTCGCCTGCGCCTGTGCGAGGGGCGGCGGTGAACACGGCAAGGACGGCTGGAAAGACGACCTTCGACTGGAAGGTGCCCGCGTCGCGGACCCGCTCATGCGCCGCCTGTGCGGCCGGTTCGGATGCCGCCGTCTTGCCGAAGCCGAGGCGAAGCGTCCGGGAAACGGGGATGCGCCGTTCGTGATAGCCCTCCGTCTTGCCCTGGCCGCGAACGACCGCACGGGCCAGCACGGAGAGTCCGGTGGTTTCGTCGAACGGCGCCTCGGATTGCATGGGCGCAGGCGTGATCTCCTCGCTGGCGCGCCGGACGGCGGGGAAAAGCAGCCGCACCATCTGCTGATAGCTCCAGCCGCGTGCATCGAGCGTGAAGGCCTTGCGCTTGCCCTTTTCGTCGACAACGCTGGTCCAGAGATCGCCGGTGACGCCGTTCAGCGCCTTGGACTCAATGCGCGGCACCTTGCTTCCGGCTGCAAGCGCGCGCAGCCCGGTGTCCGTCCTGACCAAGCGGATACGGCGGCAGATCTCGATGTAGAAGAGATCGAGGCGAGCGATGTCGAGCGAACGCATGCCGTCCCATGGCTCCAGCCAGACAAGACCAAGCCCGCCTTGGCTTCGATAGCCGTATTCCTCGGACCAACGATCGTGTAGGTCGAGCGCAAGCCGCAGGTCGCGGCGGAAGCGCGCACTGACGCTGTCGCCGGGTCCGACGCTCAAGGCAGGACGGCTCGCGAAGCCGCCATTCATCCGGCTGATGCCAAAGTTGCCGGCCCCAAGGAACCCCTCCTGCGTCTGCAGGCTGACCAGGGCGTAGAGCCACAGTTCCGGGTCGTCAGCCGGCATCGCCGATGCCTTGAGGTCGTGGTTTTTGGACATGATGAGCATGTCCAGGCCGCCCGGCGTTTCGACCGGCCTGAAGGCCGAAAGGTCGCCGCCGGGCACCGGCGCCTGCAGGAAGGCGGACTGTTCCGGCGGCGTGACGAGGCGCCACGGGGCATCGTCTGCGTGGTCCGGGGTCAGGTCACGCAGCACGATACGCCACCGCGCCGCGTCGTCCGGCAGCGCGGTATCGCCGGCCTTTGCCAGGGCAAGGCCCGCCAGTTGCACCAGCAGGGCGTGCCAGACATGCCGCTGATGCGGTCTGAGGCGCGGATAGTCCGCAATGTCCTGCCGGACCAGCCCTGCCAGAAGCTCGGGAAGGGTGAGGCGGACCTTGGTCAGATCGGCCGCTTGCCGCCCGGTGAGGACGGCGTCGGTGAGCAAGTTCATGTCCTCACCTCCAATAATCCCCGCGTTGGCGGGGCTGTGCCGATTCTTGCCGGCAACAATACCAATTATATGGTACATCTCCAAATTGTGGAGCACGTTTATATGGGGCCAGACCAAAGCCAGGGCACGCTCTCGGGTCGTTCGACTGCAACAGAATTGAGAGGCTGCCTGCAGCTATCTGGTTTTGACCAGACATCTTCTTTTTGACAGGTGAAACGACGATAGGATCTCGCAGTACGCGCCCGCATTAGACGCAAGGCAAGTCGACGGTTGCGCCGGGTAGTGCAGTCGGGATTGCGAAATGGACTCAGCATTGTCCTGCTCCTTCTGAGAGAAGGATGCCGCTGTTCGCTTTCTACGTTAATGTACCAATTATAGTTCAAGATTTTTTCACTCATCGCTGCAGGCCCAAGCGGCTGTAAGGGATGGCGTTTGGGAGATTTGAGTTATTATTTTCAAAACAAATACTTATGGAGATTTTGGATGGATCTGGAATCCCAGCGAGCCACCAGGCTGGGATGACAATGCGGCTGATCGGCGTGCCGAACGGGCCAAGGGTGGCCTCGGGGAGCTTGAGGATGTAGCCCTCGTCGCCGAGGCGCGTGGCGAGATGTTCTTGCGGCAGGAGGGCGTTGGCCAAGTCCATGAACGGCTTTCTTCGATCCAGCGCGGCACCCCGGGCGGTCATGGTATCGCCGAAGCGGACGCCGTCGATGTCTCGCCAGTGCCGCTCCCATGCTTCGCGCTGCTCTGCGGGCATCGTCATGAGGATCTCGTCATGCGCCTCGGGATGAAGCGCGCGCTCGACCAGGATCCGGTTCATCTCCGGGATGGTCCAGACCGGTTGGTCGAGGCACAGTCGCCGCGTCGCTTCCAGCGCAAGCAGGTCCGGATAGACGCCGCGCGGGACGCCATCAGCATCCTTGCGCGGGCCGAGACCATGTCGATTTCGCCGTGTCCTCGGCACGGTGGTCAACAGTCCGGCCAATGCCTCCGCCGGGGCGAGGACCAGGGCACGGGCGTCCCGGAATGCGTCCGGACGGAGCCGGAGGCTGCCGTCCGTTTCGGTCTCATGCCGGTGCAGCCGTCCCAGCCTTTGAAGCAGGACGTCCATCGGGCAGAGGTCGGTGATCAGGTAATCGGCGTCGATGTCGAGGCTCTGCTCCAGCGTTTGTGTGCCGACAAGCACGAGTCCTCCCGGCGGCCTCGCCTTGCCGACAGCCCTTTCCACCGCCGCGTCCAGCAATCGGCGATCCTCGCGTGCGAAGCGGCCATGGTGCAGTGTCGCCACCGGGGGATGGCGAGCGGGATCGCCCGAGACACGGAACAACTCGGGAGCGCCTTGCCCCGCCAGATTCTCGAGTGCCATCTGGACATCGACTGCGCCCTGAACGGTGTTGCGCACCACGAGGACCTTGGCGCCCTCTCGCGCAGCGGCGAACGCAATGCCGGCGATGCGATGGGCATCATCGATCAGGCATTCGACCGCCATCGAAACGCGCTTGCTGCGGCCGCTCGGGTCGAGGGCCATCGTTTCGCTGCCGGTGCTGGTCTGAACGGTCAGCGCGGGGTAGGGGACCGTAACGCTTCTGCTCAAGTCGTCGAGGTGGAGGTCGTTCAGGTTGAACAGTCGGCCCACCGCGGCATAGCGAGCACGCGCATGACCTCCGAGTGTCGCGGACAGCAATGCGGCCTCGCCGCCAGCGGCAAGATGATCCCGCAGCAGGATTTCCGTCAGGCGGCTCATGTAGGCGTCACTCGCGTGAACTTCGTCGATCACGAGCATGTGGCGCATCAGGGCGGCACTGCGCATGTGCGCATGCTTGACCCGCAGAACGGACAACAGGGCCTGGTCTAGCGTTCCGACGCCGATCATGCCGGTGAAGTAGCGCTTGGGATGCTCGGAGGCCCAGGGCGTCGGGGCGCGCGTATCCTCTTCCGGGCAGTCCAGCATGTCGGCGGCAACGGGCAGACCGCCGCCCGAAGCGTCGTCGAGATATCCGGGCACGGCAAGAATGCATGGAGGGGAGTCGTTCGGCCAGAGCGCCTGGATCATTCGCTCGACACGCCCGTGCACTTGCACGGCTGCTGTGCGGCTGGGAAGCGCGAAGTACAGCCCATCGACCGCGCCCGCGCGGAACCGCTCCACAAATCGCCAGAGCGCGGCTTCGGTCTTGCCGGATCCGGTTTCGGCCTCCAGGATCGCGAGGCTTCCCGGGGCATTGACGAAGTCCAGTTGGGAGGTGCGTGGCGTAAAGCCGAAGGCCGCCTGAAAATCGTCTGGGACGATGGTCCGACGCCAAGGCTCCGGGTCGAATCCGATGCCACAACAGATCCGCTGGGCCCACGTACTGAGGTGAGCCGCATCGGGGCTCGCCCGCCAGTCCGAGGAGGCGATCCAATCGGCCAGCATGACGAGCCCTGCCAGAGCGTGGATCAGGGGGGAAGTGAAGGGAAGCTCGGGACTGCATTGCCGAAACGCAGTTCCATGGAACTGGTCCGCTGCTTCCCGCAGTCGCTGAACCTCGGCGATCGGGTCGTAATCCCCGCGTACCTGCCAGTATTTCTTATAGCATGCGGTTTTGTTGGGACCCGGATTCTGAGGCCAAGGCTTACCGTGATGCGATAGAACGGCATGAAACCAGTCTCCCAGCATGGTCTCGTCGCCCCAGGAGGCCATGCGAACGGGATCCAGTTGGTCGACGATGGCGTCATAGGCGCCCGCGATCGGGGCGATGTGGCCGACAGCGCACGCCGTGGACTCGATCCTCGCCTGAAAGCCCCAATTGGCCTTGCCAAGGTCATGGAGGAAGACGAACCATGCCAATCGCTCGATCCAGATGTCGAGAAACTCCGCGGTGGCTGCCAGCCTGGTGAGTCGTTTTCGGATACCCGGCAGTCTAGCCAGTGCAGAGAACACAGCCGCGACATCCCGGCTGTGTTCAACAAGAGGCTGACGATTGCCCTCCTCGTCCCACTTGCCCAGGGGGAGGCCTGATTGGGAAAATATAGGGTTGTCCGACAAGCATTCCCCCATGGTCTTCAATTCGGCGGCAGGGCTCTTCTGATCAGAATAATGTAAAGCGACTCAAGAAAGCACATTCAGTGAGTTTGGAATGCTTTTCTTGCAGGAATCTCGGGCTCTGCGTTCAAAACTCGAACATAGAAGCCTGGTGAGAGCGGCGGTGCAAAATTCGGCCACGGTAGCGGCGGGATAGTCCTGCCGCGGGCGGCGTAAAAGTCGTCCACCTATTTTCCTTCTGCAACATGTGCAGGAGGGTCAGGGGATCTACACCGTGGACTTATATCTGAAGGTGCGTCTGGCGGTCTCGGAGGGGATGAGCCGACGTCAGGCAGCGAAGCATTTCAATATCTCACGCGACAGCGTTTCCAAGATGCTGTCGTATTCGACGCCTCCGGGCTATCGCCGTCAGGCCCCGGTGCGTCGGCCGAAGCTGGACGCCTTTGTTTCGACCATTGATCATTGGCTGGACGAAGACCTGAAGGTACCGCGCAAGCAGCGCCACACGGCCAAGCGTGTGTTCGACCGGTTGCGGGCTGAGTGCGGGTTCACCGGCGGCTATACGATCATCAAGGACTACATGCGCGAGCGGGAGCAGCGCCGGCAGGAAGTGTTCGTGCCGTTATCGCATCCGCCGGGCCACGCGCAGGCTGACTTTGGCGAGGCTGTGGTTGTCATCGGCGGCGTGGAGCAGAAGGCGCACTTCTTTGTGCTCGACCTGCCGCACAGCGACGCCTGCTATGTGCGGGCCTATCCGGCGGCGGTGTCAGAGGCCTGGATTGATGGCCACGTCCATGCGTTCGCCTTCTTCGGGGCGGTGCCACAATCGATCGTCTATGACAACGACCGCTGCCTGGTGTCGAAGATCCTGGCCGATGGCACGCGCAAGCGGACAGTGCTGTTCAGCGGCTTCCTGTCCCACTACCTGATCCGGGATCGCTATGGCCGCCCCGGCAAGGGTAATGACAAGGGAAGCGTCGAAGGCCTCGTCGGCTATGCCCGTCGCAACTTCATGGTGCCGATCCCGCGCTTTGCGACGTGGGATGAGTTCAACGCCTGGCTGGAAGAGCAATGCCGCAAGCGCCAGCGCGACAGGCTGCGCGGCGAGAGCGAGACGATCGCAGAACGGCTGCAGCGCGATCTTGCGGCGATGCGGCCGCTGCCAGCTTCGCCTTTTGAGGCCTGCGATCAGGCCAGCGGTCGGGTCTCTTCCCAGGCGCTGGTGCGCTACAGGACCAACGACTACTCCGTCCCGGTCGCCTTCGGCCATCAGGATGTATGGATCCGGGGCTATGTCGACGAGGTGGTGATCGGCTGCCGTGGCGAGATCATCGCTCGTCATCCTCGAAGCTGGGAACGGGAAGACGTTGTGTTCGACCCGCTGCATTACCTGCCGCTGATCGAACAGAAGATCAACGCGCTGGATCAGGCCGCTCCTCTTCAGGGCTGGGATCTGCCCGAGGCGTTCGCCACGCTGCGCCGCCTGATGGAAGCGCGCATGGCAAAGCATGGCCGGCGCGAGTATGTGCAGGTGCTGCGGCTGCTGGAAAGCTTCGAGCTTGCCGATCTGCATGTGGCGGTGAAGCAGGCCCTCCAGATCGGGGCCATCGGCTTCGATGCCGTCAAGCATCTTCTCCTGTGCCAGGTGGAGCGGCGGCCGCCGAGACTGGACCTGTCCATCTACCCGTACCTGCCAAGAGCCACCGTCGAGAAGACATCGGCAAAGGCCTATATGCGGCTTCTGTCGACGCATGCGGGAGATGCCGCATGAGCACCCAAGCGTCAGACAATCCCCCTGCGATCCTGCTCTCCCACACGCTCAAGACCCTCAAGCTGCCGACCTTCCAGCGCGAGTATCAGAAGCTGGCCCGGCTCTGCGCCACACAGGGCGTGGACCATGTCGGATACCTCACTCGGCTTGCTGAGCAGGAGATGATCGAACGGGATCGCCGCAAGGTCGAACGCCGCATCAAGGCGGCGAGGTTCCCGGTCGTCAAAAAGCCTCGACAGCTTCGACTTCGCCGCTATCCCGAAGCTCAACAAGATGCAGGTGCTGGAGCTGGCCCGCTGCGAATGGGTCGAGCGGCGCGAGAACGTCATCGCGCTTGGCCCCAGCGGCACGGGCAAGACCCATGTGGCGCTCGGTCTCGGTCTGGCCGCCTGCCAGAAGGGCTTGTCCGTCGGCTTCACGACCGCCGCTGCCCTGGTCAGCGAGATGATGGAGGCGCGCGACGAGCGACGTCTGCTGCGTTTCCAGAAGCAGATGGCAGCCTACAAGCTCCTGATCATCGACGAACTGGGCTTCGTGCCATTGTCAAAGACCGGGGCGGAATTGCTGTTCGAGCTGATCGCGCAACGCTACGAACGCGGTGCCACCCTGATCACCAGCAATCTGCCATTCGACGAATGGACCGAGACGCTGGGATCGGAACGGCTGACCGGCGCACTGCTCGACCGGCTGACCCACCACGTCAACATCCTCGAGATGAACGGCGACAGCTATCGTCTCGCTCAAAGCCGCGCCCGAAGGGCAGGCTGAAGCCCCTCAAAAAGTCGCCAACGCCGCACGCGGGAAACTCTGGTCGGGCTACGCCCTCCCGACGTTCCCCGCGTGCGGCGTCAGGTGGCCTACTTTTACGCCGCCCAATGGACGACTTTTGCTCCGCCGTTGACACCTGGTGCTGACCGGTCCGGCCGAATACGTGGTGATCAAGCAACTGACCGACGCCCAGATCGTTGTCGGCTGGCAGCGCCCGGACTACTTCGCCCAGGTCGTCACCCTGGCCGACGGCAAGATCAAGACCGTCGAGGATCTGAGGGGCAAGATCGTGACCTTCGGCTCGGTCGGCTCGACCTCGCAGCATCTCGGCCCCGCTCAGGCGCTGGCCGATCTCGGCCTGACGCTCGGGACCGACTATGACGGGCAGATCGTCTCCCGCAACACGGCCGTCGAGGCCCTGATTCGCGGCGACATCGCCGCCATCGGCATGAACTTCACCCACATGCAGAAGATCCGCGAAACCTATCCGGATGTGGCCTTCACCGTGATCGCCCGCGGTCGCGACCTGCCGAACGACATCCTGGTCGCCAAGCGGAACCTCGATCCGGAAATCGTCGACCAGATCCGCAAGGTTTTCGTGACCAGGGGGGCCGATCTGATGGCCGCTGTCCTCAAGGGCGACGACAATCAGAAGTTCAAGGGCGGTCACTTCCTCACGGAGATCGACGACAGCGACTACGACTACGTCCGCTCCATGTACCGCACGATCGGCGTCGACACCTTCGGGCAGTTCGTTGGTGACTGATCTGGTCGAAACGAGTGTCGGAGCCCGGTTTACCGAGGACGGCGGCCGGGCTTCGGCTGCGGCGATGCCGGAGCCGCTGCTCGCCTTGCGCGGCGTGCGCAAGAGCTACGGTCGGGACCTGATGGTTCTGAAGGGGATCGACGTAGCGATCCGGCCCGGCGAGGCGGTCGCCCTGATCGGGGCGAACGGCTCGGGAAAGTCGACCCTCCTGAAGTCCCTGATCGGGCTGCACGACATCGACGACGGCACGATCACCCTGTTCGACCAGACCTTTTCGACGCGGCCGAGCGGCCGGCAGAAGCGGGCGATCCGGCGCCGCGTCGGCTTCGTCTTCCAGGCCCACAGCCTTGTCCGCCGGCAGTCGGTGCTGACCAACGTCATTCACGGACAGTTCGGTTTGCCGGGGGTCTGGCGCGCATGGCACCAGGCGGTCGCGTCGCAGGACATGCGCCGGCAGGCTGCCGCAGCACTCGACGCCGTCGGACTGCTGGACAAGGCCTTTGCGCGCGCCGACCAGCTGTCGGGCGGCCAGCAGCAGCGCGTGGCGATCGCCCGCGCCCTTGTCCGCCGCCCGCCGCTGATGATCGCGGACGAACCGGCAGCAAGCCTCGACCCGAGCGCAGGCCACGAGGTCATGCGCCAGCTCGTCGACCTCAGCCGGACGCAAGGGGCGACGCTGGTCTTCACGTCCCACGACATGGAGCATGCTGTCTCCTACGCCGAGCGCATCGTCGCGCTCAAGGACGGCAGGGTGTTCATCGATGCCCCGGCGCGGGACCTGTCGATGCGCGAGATCGAGAAGGTCTTTCAATGACGGATCATGCCGCCGGCCGGCCGATGCCCCGCGTCCGCTCCTTCTCGGCCGTCCGATTCGTCCTCCTCGTCGCGGTCGGCGCCCTGATCCTTGCCTCCGTCACCCAGGTCGGGCCCTCGCCGGACCGGCTCGTCTCCGGGCTGCCGCGCATGGGCAACCTCATCCTGCGCATGTCGCCGCCGAACCTCGACCCGGACTTTCTCGTCAGGGTGTTCTGGAAGCTGATCGAGACGTTCCAGATCGCGATCGCCGGTACCTTCATCGGCATCGTGCTGTCCGTGCCGATCAGTTGGCTGGCGGCGCGCGGCATCACGCCGGTGCCGGCCATCGCCTTCCTCTTCAAGATGATCGTCTCCCTGTTCCGCACGGTGCCGGATCTGGTCTGGGCGCTGCTGTTCGTCTCGTCGGTCGGCCTGGGCGCCGTCGCGGGCACGATGACCATCATCGTCGACACGATCGGGTTCTGCGGGCGCTTCTTCGCCGAAGCGATGGAGGACGCCGAGAAGGAGCCGCAGCAGGCGCTGGAAGCCATCGGCGCGTCGCGCTTCTCCATCTTGCTGGCGGCCGTGCTGCCGGCGGCACTGCCGTCGATGATCAACACCGGACTGTTCTCTCTGGAGAAGGCGGTCCGTTCGTCGGTGGTGCTCGGGCTGGTCGGCGCCGGCGGCATCGGCCAGGAACTCAAGGTCGCCTTCGACCTGTTCCAGTACCGCAACGCGGCGACCATCATCATCACGATCTTCATCGTCGTGGTCGTGATGGAATACGCAACCGATCGTCTCCGGGCGCGCCTTTGACCGTCGCCACGGCACCCCGGCACGCGATCGTTCGGGCTAAAGGGCGTGCCGCGCTTGCTATCCGGCACGTATCCTGTAGTTAGATCGGTCATGGCGGTGAACGCGGATTTCGTCGCCTGACCGGAGCCGAGACCGTGTGCTCCGGCGTGCCCTGCAAACGAACGGGACAATGTCGGACCAGAAGTCGGACCACAGAACGCACCGTTTCGCCGTAGCCCCAATGATGGACTGGACGGATCGGCATTGCCGCGCCTTCCATCGACAGTTCACGCACCGGGCGCTGCTCTATACGGAGATGGTGACGACCGGTGCCGTGCTGCACGGCGACCGCGAGCGACTGCTGGGTTTCTCGGCGGTCGAACATCCGCTCGCCTGCCAGCTCGGTGGCGCGGAGCCGGCGGATCTGGCGCAAGCCGCGAGGATCGTCGAAGCCTTCGGCTACGACGAGGTCAACCTCAACGTCGGCTGCCCGTCCGACCGGGTACAGTCGGGCCGCTTCGGCGCCTGCCTGATGCACGAGCCGCAACTGGTCGGCGACTGCGTTGCGGCGATGAAGGCGGCGGTCGCGATCCCCGTCACCGTGAAGTGCCGCATCGGGGTCGACGACCAGGATGCGGAAATCGCGCTCGACACGCTCGCCGACGCCGTCGTCGCCGCCGGCGTCGACGGCCTGTGGGTGCATGCCCGCAAGGCCTGGCTGCAGGGCCTGAGCCCGAAGGAGAACCGCGACGTCCCGCCGCTCGACTACGGCCGCGTGATCCGCCTGAAACGGCGCCTGCCGGACCTGTTCGTCGGCGTCAACGGCGGCATCGCCGACCTCGACCAGGCCGAGACGCTGCTGGCCGACCTCGACGGCGTCATGCTCGGCCGCGCCGCCTATCACGATCCCGGGCTGCTCGGCGCGGTCGACCGGCGCCTCTACGGGGACGAGGCGCCCGACCGCACCCCGGTCGAGGCGGTCGAGGCCTTCCTGCCCTATGTCGCCGACCGCCTCGCCGAGGGCGTGCGGCTGTCGCACATGACCCGCCACATGCTCGGCGCCTTCCACGGCCGGCCGGGCGCGCGCGCCTTCCGTCGCATCCTCACCGTCGAGGCGGTCCGCCCCGGTGCCGGCATCGAGGTCGTCCACCGCGCGCTCGACGCCGTGCGGGCCGGCGCCGAGGTCCGCGCCGGCCATGCCGCCTGACCCCGTTCCCGCCCGCGGTTCCCTTCTCCCCGCAAGGACATCGACATGGATCTGACGGCAGTCAATGGTGAAATGATCGGCCTCGCCCTGGCGTTGCTCGCCTCCGGCGCGGTCGCCGGCCTGCTGGCCGGCATGTTCGGCATCGGCGGCGGCGCGGTGCTGGTGCCGGTGCTCTACCAGTTCCTCGCTGTGCTCGGCGTCGACGAGAGCGTGCGCATGCATGTCTCCGTGGCGACCTCGCTCGGCATCATCGTGCCGACCTCGATCCGCTCGTTCCTCGCCCACAAGAAGCGCGGCGCCGTCGACATGGAGCTGCTGAAGACCTGGGCGATCCCGGTGCCGGCCGGCGTCGTCGTCGCCTCGCTGGTCGCTGCCTCCGTCTCCGGCGACGGGCTGAAGGGCATCTTCGCGGTCATCGCCGCGGTCGTCGGCCTCAGGATGATCTTCAACCGCGAGTCCTGGCGGCTCGGCGACGACATCCCCGGCTTTCCGATCCGGCCGCTGTGCGGCGCGCTGATCGGCTTCTTCTCCACGCTGATGGGCATCGGCGGCGGAGTGATGAACAACACGTTCATGACGCTCTACGGCCGGCCGATCCATCAGGCGGTGGCGACCTCGTCCGGCACCGGCGTCCTGATCTCCGTGCCGGGGGTGATCGGCATGATCTGGGCCGGCTGGGGCGCAGCCGCGCTGCCGCCGTTCTCGGCAGGCTATGTCAACCTGCTGGGCGTCGCGCTGATCATTCCGATCACCACCCTGACTGCGCCGCTCGGGGTCAGGATCGCCCATGCGCTGAAGCGGCGGACGATGGAATACGCCTTCGGCACCTTCCTGCTGATCGTCGCCGCGCGCTTCCTCTACAGCCTCTACGGCTGAAGCCGGCCAGGACATCGGGGCATCAGGGCGTCAGGATCAGCCGGTCGCCCTCGACGCGGTAGCCGGACAGCCGGCCAAGTGCGCTCATGCCGAACAGGCTGGTCTCCAGGCTGCCCGGCCGGGCCACGAAGGCGCGCACGTCGGTAAGCCGCACCGGGCCGACGGCGATCGTGTCGATTCGCGCGGGCGCGACCAGGGTGCGGCCGTTGGCGGTCGTCACCGGGATGGAATAGCTGAGGCTTTCCGGCGCGATCCCGGCCGCGCGCGCGTCCGCCTGGGTCAGCACGACCGCCGAGGCGCCGGTGTCGACCAGGAAGCGGACGCCGGCACCGTTGACGGTGGCGTCGAGATGGAAGTGGCCGCTGGCGTTGCGCACCACCATGACGCTGCCGTCCGGCTGCTCGACCGCCAGGCCGGGGGCGAGGGCGCCGAGCACGCGGTAGCCGCCCTGGACGAGGTCGCCGCGATAGGCGTAGCCGACGAGCAGAACCAGCATCAGGCCGCCCCAGAAGACGGTGGCGCGCAGGATCTCACGCACCCGCGGCGTGCCAAACAGCAGGCTCGCCATGAACACGAAGCTGAGCGCGGACAGGGCGATAAGGCGCGGACCGCTGCTGTCCATGTCGAAGGACTCCGCCTCGCCGGGGAAGTCGAACAGGAAGGCAAGGCCGGCCGCGATCATGACCAGCACCAGCACCGCGAGCGCGATGCCGTAGATCTGCCGGGGCGTGCCCATCGTCAAGGCTCCCCGGCGGGGAGGGTGCGTTGCGGCAACTCGGCCATGATCTTGTGCCGTTCTGCCGGCGTCAGCCGCGACCAGTCGGCGATCTCGTCGAGTGTGCGCCGGCAGCCCCGGCACAGGCCGGTCAGAGGATCGATGATGCAGACGTCGATGCAGGGCGTTTCCATGGCCTCAATCTAGGCGCGCTGCCTGATTTCTCAACCCCGCGCCGGCGGATCATTCTGCCGCGCCGGCGAGCGCGACCGGGATCGTCAGCAGCGTCACCGGCAGGGTGACGGCGATCTGCGCCGTGCTGCGCACGAAGCTGCCGAGGTCGCGGCCGGCGTCGGCGAGGCCGGTGGCGGGTTGGGCCTCGCCCGGGTCGAGGCCCTGGGCTGCGAGCACCGACTGGAGTTGCGGCGCGATCGCGCCGATCGCGGTGAATTTGGTGTGGTTGGTGGCATCAGGCCCGTCGAGATCGGTCAGGTCGACAACCACGGCACCGAGCTCGGCCAGTTCCCTGTCGTTCTCGTAGCCGCCGACACGCGCCTTGCCGCCGGCGATCCGGCTCGACAGGCTGAGCGCCCGGTCGTCCTTCGACAACAGGATCATGTAGGGCCTTGGCGGCTTGCCGATGCGCCGCATCTGGGCCTTGAACACGTCGATGTCGATGTCGGGCGCGGCCAGCACGACCTGGCCGATGCGGTCGGCACTGCGGGTGAGGTCGCCGGACGGGATCTGGCGCGCGGTTTCCATCAGCAGCCAGGTGCCCATCGAATGGGCCATGATGTGGATCCGCCGCGCGTCGCTGCGCATCAGTTCGGCCAGCGTGTGCTCAAGCGCGTCGCGGGCGACCGTGGCGCTGTTGAGGTCGTAGACGTAGTCGGTGACGTTGCCGCGCGAGGCCCAGGTGAAGAGCACCGGTACGCCCGTGAAGCCGGAATCGTGCACGACCTGGGCGAAGCGGTAGAGGCCTTCGGCAAACAGCGTGTTGTAGCCGTGGATGAAGACGAAGACGTCGCGCTCGTGCGCCGGCCGGTCCGCCAGGGCGGCATTGACGGCCCGGCGGAAGGAGTCGCCGTCGTCGAGATAGCCGGCTTCGCGGGCGACGAAATGCCGGCTCGGGTCGCCGGGCAGGACGGACGGCCATTCGACCCGGCCCGGCTTGTGGGCCGGCGGTACGGAGATCGTCGCCCGGGCGAAGTCGCGCCGCTTGCCGCGCTCGCCGCTGAAATAGGTGTCCGGCGCATCGGCGCGCGCCCGCGTGGTCGCGATCAGGATCGTGTGTTCCGTCGCGCCGGCGGCCGGCTGGTCGGACACCTTGAGCGCACCGACGTCGGGTCGCGCGGCACAGCCGGCGAGGACCACGCAGCCCATAAGCAGCACCAGCACCGCGCCGCGGAGAGGTCGGCGGGTGTCGGCGACGGGCAGGGGAGGGGCGGGCGCGGGCAAGGGCGTGTCCTGACGGTCCGGTGTTCAGTCCTAGGGCAGCATGGCGAGGCCGGCCAGAAAGGCAAGGCCGGAGATCTGCTGCACGGCGCCGAGTACGTCGCCGGTCGCGCCGCCGATCTTGGCGACGGCGAGCCTGCCGACGCCATGGGCGGCGAGCGCGGCGAGGACGACGGCGAGCGACAGATGGGGCGCCGGCATCGCCAGCGCCGCCGGCACGAGGCAGAGGGCAGCGAGCAGCAGGCCCTGGGTGGCTGCCTTCCGTCCCGGCCGGCCGAAGCGGGCGGCGAGTCCGTCGGGCCGGGCCGCGGGCAGGGCAGACCATTGCCACAGGGCGAGCGCCCGGCTCGCCGCTTCCGCCGAGACAAGCGTGAGCGCCGCGCCGGATGGGCCGAGGCGCTCGGCGAGGGCTGCGAGCAGGGCAACCTTGAGCAGTGTGGCGAGCGCGAGGGCGAGGGCGCCGAAGGCGCCGGTGCGGCTGTCCTTCATGATTTCCAGCCGGCGCTCCCGGCTGGTGCCGCCGAAGAAGCCGTCGGCGACGTCGGCGAGCCCGTCCTCGTGCAGGGCGCCGGTCAGCGCGACCAGGATGACGACCGCGAGCCCGGCGGCGGCGAGCGCCGGCAGGGCGGTCAGCGACAGCAGCAGCAGGACGAGGGCGGCGGGCAGGCCGATCAGCGCCCCGGCGAGCGGCATCGCCCGGGCCGAAACCGTAAAATCTGGCATGGCCGCCGGGTCGTCGGCGGACGACAGGCGCGGCAGCGGCAGGCGCGAGAAGAAGCGGATGCAGGCGGCGGTGTCGGCGATCAGGCCGGGCTGCTGTCGCTCGCGGCTGTGCTCCCTGTTGTGCCCGTCCGCCATTGCCCGCCATCCCGGTTGTGTTTTGCGCCCCGGCGGTTATAGAACGACGGTCCTGCGTCGCCAACGGCGCATCTCCCGCCGGAGCCTCCCGCATGTCCCTGTCGCCTTCCGCCCTGCCCTTCGACGACATCCGCAACCTGGTGCGTGCGATGCCGGGACCGGACGAGGCTGCGGTCGAGGCCGTGCGTGCGCGCGACCGGCAGCTGACCAAGCCGGCCGGATCGCTCGGGCGCCTCGAGGAGCTCGCGGAATGGCTGGCGGCCTGGTCGGGCAACCCGGTGCCGAAGGTGACCCGCCCGCTGGTCGCCATCTTCGCGACGAACCACGGCGTCGCGGCCAGGGGCGTGTCGGCCTTCCCGGCCGAGGTGACCCGCCAGATGGTCGAGAATTTCGCCGCCGGTGGCGCAGCGATCAACCAGATCTGCGCCGCCAACGACCTCGGGCTGAAGATCTTCGATCTCGCCCTCGACATGCCGACGCCCTGCATCACCGAGGAGGACGCGCTCGACGAGGCCAATTGCGCGGCGACCATGGCCTACGGCATGGAGGCGATTGCCGGCGGCACCGATCTGCTATGCCTCGGCGAGATGGGCATCGCCAACACGACGGTGGCTGCTGCCGTGCTGAACGGCCTGTTCGGCGGTGCGGCCGCGGACTGGGTCGGACCCGGTACCGGCGTCGACGGTGCGGGCCTAGAGCGCAAGCGCCAGGCGGTCGAACTGGCGATCTCCCGCCTCGGTTCGGCGGCCGCAGATCCGCTCGAGGTGCTGCGCAAGGTCGGCGGGCGCGAGATTGCCGCCATGGCCGGCGCGATCCTCGCCGCGCGCCTGCAGCGCACGCCGGTTATCGTCGACGGCTTCGTCGCCACGGCGGCGGCGGCGGTGCTTTACAGGATGGACGAGAGCGCCCTTGACCATTGCCTGTTCGGTCATGTGTCGGCCGAGCCGGCGCATCGCCGCGCGCTCGGCCGGATGGGCAAGACGGCCCTGCTCGATCTCGGCATGCGCCTCGGCGAGGGCACGGGGGCGGCGCTGGCGGCCGGCCTCGTCAAGGCGGCGGCACAAGTGCATGCGGGCATGGCGACCTTCGCTACTGCTGGCGTCTCGGAGAAGTCGGCAGACTGAGAAAGGGCGGTTCTGACGCTGCCGAGGCGCTGTCAGGACGCCTTGCGTCGCGTTCCGGCCTTGCGCGGGGCAGACCTTTGGTCGGCCGCGTCGAACGCCGGCATGGCCTGCAGCACGCGGTTGCTCGGCAGCGTGACGATCGCCTCGGTTCCCTCGCGCAGCCGAGACTTGAGTTCGAACGTGCCGCCGTGCTGGGCGACCAGTGCCTGCACGATGGACAGGCCGAGGCCGGTACCGGCTTCCGCGCTCTTGATCGCGATCGCCCCCTGGCCGAAGGCCTGCAGCACGATCGGGATCTCGTCCTCCGGTATGCCCGGGCCGTTGTCACGGATGGAGACGAACTGGCCGCCGCCGGGCGCGGCGCCGATGCGGATGGTCACCTCGCCGCTCGACGGCGTGAACTTGACTGCATTGGACAGCAGGTTGAGGATCACCTGCCGGATGGCGCGCTCGTCGGCCCAAAGCCGCGGCAGACCGTCCTCGTGGGATTCGCGGATGGTGATGTCCTTGGCCTTGGCGCGGATCTGCATCATCGTGCGGCAATCCTCGACGATGTCGATGAGGGTGACCGCTTCCTCGTTGAGTTCGTAGCGCCCGGCCTCGATGCGGGACAGGTCGAGGATCTCGTTGATCAGGTTCAGCAGGTGCTGGCCGGAGCCGTGGATGTCGGCGGCGTAGCTCCGGTAGGTCGGGTTGGCCATCGGCCCGAGCACTTCGTCCTTCATGATCTCGGAAAAGCCGAGGATGGCGTTCAGCGGCGTGCGCAGTTCGTGGCTCATGGTTGCCAGGAAGCGCGACTTGGCGAGGTTGGCTTCCTCGGCGCGCCGGCGCGATTCGTCCGAGACGGCGTTGGCCTGTTCGAGTTCGGCGATCAGGTGGTCCTTCTCGGCCCGGTAGGCCAGCATGGTGATGGCGGAATTGAGCAACTGGTTGCCGAGCACCAGGAAGAAGCCCTGTGCGCCGACTGCCATCGCGGCCATGGCATAGTGGATCGGCGCCTGCTGCTGCAGGAAGGCGAGCGCGATCGCCAGCGTGATCGGTAGCGTGCTGGCCAGCAGCGCGCGCGGCAATGTCGACGATTGCATCGTGCACATCGCGATGACGATGAGCATGGTGGCGAACTGGAACACCTCGAGTCCCTCGGTCGCGTTGCGCGACACCGGCAGCAGGAACAGGGCGGCCCAGCACAGGCCATAGAGGGCGTCGCCGATGGTGAACTGGCGTCGCCAGCGCGCGGCAGTGCGGGCCTCCTCGGGCGTGCGCTCGAAGCGGCGGCAGGTCGCCACGGTCAGGCCGTGGATGCTGATCGTGAACAGTGCCCACAGCACCACCAGGGCAGCGTCTGTCCACAGGAAGGAGATGGCAGCGACGATGACGATGAACATCGGCACGGGGTAGGCGGCGCTGATGCGTGCCTTGGCGAACAGAACAAGGAGTTCGTCGTCGAAGTCGGGACGCAGGCCGTCGCGCGTGCCGAGACGGTCGCGCACGGTGCGGACGGTGCGCGCGACCTCGCGGCGGCGGAGCGCGCGTTCGCGATTGATCGTCGTCTTGTCGTCCGTTCTGATGCTTGCGGTCAGGCTCATGCCGCCCCTGATGAACCGGTTCTGAAGTGCTTGACGGATTGGCTCCGGTTCGATTGTTTTCGCTCACCAACCCTTAAGAAGCGGCTCAGAGACGTGGTTAACAAAGACCGAAGCCGTGCCGTTCGAGGCGCGGGTGCCGGACGCGAACCGGTCGACGAGCTCGCCCGGGCCATTGCCGCCTGCCGGCGCTGCGTGGAGGCGCCGCTGAAGGCGCCCTTGCCGCACGAGCCGCGCCCGGTCGTGCGCCTGTCGGCGACCGCGCGTATCTGCATTTGCGGTCAGGCACCCGGCACGCGCGTACATGCCAGCGGCACGCCCTTCACGGATCCCTCCGGAGACCGGCTGCGCGCCTGGATGGGGATCGGCCCGGAGGTGTTCTACGACACGGCCAAACTCGCCATTGTGCCGATGGGCTTCTGCTTTCCCGGCCTCGACGCCAAGGGCGGCGACCGGCCGCCGCGCGCCGAGTGCCGTCGATTGTGGCACGACCAGGTATTCGCGGCCATGCCGCAACTGGAACTGATCCTGGCCGTCGGTCAGTATGCGCAGGCCTATCATCTGCCGGCGCGCAAGCGCGCCAGCCTGACCGAAACGGTTGCCGACTGGCGCGCGATCCGCACCGAGACCGCCGACGCGGGCAGGGCGGTGGTCGTGCCGCTGCCGCATCCCTCGTGGCGCAACAACGCCTGGCTGAGGAAGCATCCCTGGTTCGAAGCGGAACTGCTGCCCGTGCTTCGAAACGACATCGCCCGGCTGCTGGAGCCGGGCGATCGGTTTTGACGGGGACGAGGCCGTTCAGTTGGTCGGCAGCGAGATCGGCAGGCCGCTCTGCCGGGTCCAGCCGACCATGCTGTCGACGTAGAGCGACACGTTCTTGCGGCCGAGCAGTTCGGACAGCACGAACCAGTTGGTCGCCGCCCAGTGGCCGGTGTTGCAGTAGGAGACGATGTCCGCCGCCTTCTGCTGCACGGCGGCCGGAACCAGCGCCGCGAGCGCGCCGGTCGACTTCAGCCGGTTGGCCTGGGCGTCGTAGAAGACGTCCTGGTCGAGGTGGACCGCACCGGGGATGTGGCCGGCAGCGAGCGCCTTCTTGTGCTTGTCCTTGCCCGAGAACTGGGCGAGCGGACGCGCGTCGAGCAGCGTCGCCGCCCCGTTCAGCTTCGCCGCGACCTGCTCGGTCGAGGCGAGCAGCTCGGGCCGGGGCTCGGCGACGAAGAGATCGCCGGTCGGCACGACCTCGCCGGTCTCGAGCGCACGTTCTTCCTCGCTCCAGGCCTTGTGACCGCCGTCCAGGATGGCGACTGCGTCGTGGCCGAGATACTTCAGCGTCCAGTAGATGCGCGCCGCCGCACCGAATTCGAGGCTCGAGGTGCCGGCCGGAACGATGACGACGGCCTTGCCCTCGGAGACGCCGAGATCCGACAAGCTCGCCTCCAGCTTCTCGATCGACGGCAGGGCGCCTTCGATGCCGTCGCGCTCGCTGCGCCAGAAGCCGGGATATTCGCTCCACACGGCGCCGGGAATGTGGCCCTTGACATAATCGTCCTTGCCGGACTTGGCGATCGGCGATCGGATGTCGAGGATGACGACGTCGTCTCGGCCGAGATGGTCGGACAGCCAGCCGGTCGACACCAGCGGCGTGACCTCGGGGGCGGCCGTCGCGACGACAGGCGTGAGGGCCAGAGCAAGCGCAACGGCGAGTCGTTTGAACAGGGACATGGGGAGGCCTCCTTGATGCGAAGGATGTCGGATCGAGAAGAAAATTGTTCTCTTGAGAGGACGAATTGACATTCGTTAGAAAAGCAGGCAAGCGAATTAAGGGGCTCAATAAGAACAAAAATCTAAAGTTCTCCTGCGGCGGCATCCGGTAAAACGGCATGCCAACGCGCCCCGGCCGGAAAGAAAATGAATCCAGCCCTGTCGCGGGCTTACAGACGGATGCCACCATGATTGACCGTATCGATCGGCGGATTTTGTCCATCCTTCAGGAAGACTGCACGGTGCCCGTGGCCGAGATCGGCCGGCGGGTCGGCCTGTCGACGACGCCCTGCTGGCGGCGCATCCAGAAGATGGAGGAGGACGGCGTCATCACCGGGCGCGTCGCCCTGCTCGATCCGGCCAAGGTCAATGCGAAGGTCACCGCCTTCGTCGCGATCACCACCAACCAGCACACGGAAGACTGGCTGAAGAAATTCGCCGACGTGATCCGCGAGTTTCCCGAGGTGGTGGAGTTCTACCGCATGGCCGGCCAGGTCGATTACCTACTGCGCGTGGCGGTTCCAGACATCGAGGCCTATGACGGCTTCTACAAGCGGCTGATCGCTAAGATCGACATCTCGGACGTGTCGACCACCTTCGCCATGGAGCAGATCAAGTACACGACGCAACTGCCGCTCGGCTATGTCGCGGTCGAGAAGACGCGGGCTGAGTGACGCCCGCCCTGCCGGCGCGGACGGTCGACGTGATCGAACCGGGCAGCTGAACGTGGCAGTTGACCGGAGCGAAGCATTCAATTTTTGCGATATGTCATGGATCGGCCGGCCGTGGTCGGTTATCGTGATTTTTGATGGGAGTCCGGCGCGGTGATCCGGGTGGCTGGTCGGGATGGCCGTCGCGACGGCGATCGCGGAACCGGCACGCAAGGGAGGATGCCTTCATGACCAGGACAGGTGCGAAGATCGCAGGAGGATTGGCGCTGATCGCGGCGGTGGCGGCCGTCTCCGGACCGGCGGCGCGGGCGGCGGACCTCATCGAGGGCGTCACGACCTATACGCTCGAGGCGCCGTTCGAGGATGTACGCTTCGATCTGGAGGGCGCCATCGTCAACCGCGGCCTGGTCATCGACTACACCTCGCACATCGGCGACATGTTGGCGCGCACCGCTGCCGATGTCGGGGCGAGCAAGGACGTATTCGTCAACGCCCAGTCGATGCTGTTCTGTTCCGCCGTGCTGTCGCGCAAGGCCATGGAGGCCGACCCGGCCAACATTGCCTATTGCCCCTACACGGTGTTCGTCTACGAGACCCCGGATGCGCCCGGCACGGTGACGGTCGGCTTCCGCCGGCTTGCCGAGACCGGGTCGGATGCCTCGAAAGCGGCGATCGGTGAGGTCAATGCGTTGCTCGACGAGATCGTCAGGGAAGCGGCGGGGCAGTAGCCCCGCCTGTTCGGGTGCGGCTGCGTCGCCGACGACGCCTCACTTCCTGTCGGCATTCTCCAGACGGGCGATCAGGCTGGACGTGTCCCAGCGCCGGCCACCCATGGCCTGCACCTCGGCATAGAACTGGTCGACCAGCGCGGTCACCGGTAGGCGTGCGCCGGTCTCGTTGGCAGTCTTGAGGCAGATGCCGAGGTCCTTGCGCATCCAGTCGACGGCGAAACCGAACTCGAACTTGCCGTTCATCATCGTCTCCCAGCGATTTTCCATCTGCCAGGACTGCGCAGCGCCGCCGCGGATCGCGGCGATGACGGTCGGCACGTCAAGATCGGCCTTCTTGGCGAAGTGGATCGCCTCGGACAGGCCCTGAACGAGGCCCGCGATGCAGATCTGGTTGACCATCTTGGTCAGCTGGCCGGCGCCGCTCGGCCCCATCAGGCCGACGAACTTGGCGAAGCTCTCGATCACCGGCCTGGCCTTGTCGAAGTCGGCTTGGTCGCCGCCGCACATGACGGTCAGCGCACCGTTCTCCGCGCCGGCCTGGCCGCCCGACACCGGCGCGTCGATGAAGCCGCAGCCCTTGGCCCGCGCGGCGGCATGCAGCTCGCGCGCGACCTCGGCGGACGCGGTGGTGTTGTCGACCGCGATGGCGCCCTGCTTCAGTCCGTGAAATGCGCCGTCCGGTCCGGTCATTACCGCGCGCAGGTCGTCGTCGTTGCCGACGCAGGAGAACACGAAGTCGCATCCCTCAGCGGCCTCGCGCGGGGTCGCCGCAGCGCGCCCGCCATGCTCCTTGGCCCATGTCTCGGCCTTTGCCGCGGTACGGTTGTAGACCGTGACGTCATGTCCGCCCCTGGTCTTCAGATGCCGTGCCATGGGATAGCCCATGACGCCGAGCCCGATGAATGCAACCTTGGCCATTTCTGTCTCCCCGGATGGTCGTGCAATCGATCGCGCCGCGCGGGACGCGGGAAATGCCAAGGTTATAGGCGATGGATCCCGCGCTGTCAGGGCCGGATTCGTGCGCCTGCGGACTTGCAGTTTGTCCTCAGCGCGCGAGATGGCGGGTCAGCCGCGCCTCCAGCCGGTCCCAGACCCGGCGCAGGGTTTCGACGATGATCAGATAGAGCACGGCCGCCCAGATGTAGGCCTGGAAGTCGAGCGAACGGGAGAACGCCCGGCGCGTCTCGCCCATCAGGTCGAAGATCGTGACGATCGACGCGATCGCCGAGCCCTTGATCATGAGGATGATCTCGTTGCCGTAGGGGCGCAGGGCGACGATCAGCGCTTGCGGCAGGATGATCCTGAAGAAGATCACCGGGCGCGGCAGGCCGAGCGCCATCGCGCCTTCCCACTGGCCGCGCGGCACGTTCTCGACCGCGCCGCGCAGGATCTCGGCCTGGTAGGCCGAGGTGTTCAGGGTGAAGGCGAACAGGATGCAGTACCAGGCATCGCGGAAGAACCACCACAGGCCCGCAGCCTCGAGGCCGTCGCGGAAGGATCCGGCGCCGTAGTAGATCAGGAAGGTCTGCGCCAGCAGCGGCGTGCCGCGGAAGAAATAGACATAGGCAAAGGCGAGGCCGCGCACGACCGGGTTGCGCATCGACCGCGCCAGCGCGATCGGCACCGACAGCAGCGCCCCGGCGGCGATCGAGAGGACGACCAGTTGGATCGTCACCCAGAATCCGCTGACGTAGTTCGGCCAGTATCTCTGGACGAAGGGGCTGGCGACGTTTTGCCCCAGATAGAGCAGCAGGACACCGCCTGCGACCGCCCACAGCGCGACCAGCACATGGCCGGTGATCCGTCCCGCGGTCCAGCGCCTGGGCTTGGCGGGAGGCGGCATCTGCGTGGCGGCCCCCGTCATCGCCGCGCCTCGCCGCGTTTCGACCAGGCCTCGATCCGGACGATCCCGAACGAGGAGATCACGGCGAGCAGCAGATAGATCAGGCAGGCGACGCCGAAGAACAGGAACGGTTCCTTGGTCACCCGTGCGGCGATACCGGACTGGCGGATCAGGTCGGACAGGCCGATGACGGAGACGAGGGCCGTCTCCTTGAGCAGGATCAGCCAGAGATTGCCGAGCGCGGGCAGGGCCAGGCGGACGAGTTGCGGCAGGATGATCAGATGCAGGGTGCGCAGGCGCGTCAGGCCGAGGGCGTAGCCTCCCTCGTACTGGCCCTGCGGGATGCCGCGGAACGCCGACAGGAAGGCTTCGGAAGCGTAGGACGAGAACACCAACGCCAGCGCCACCATGCCGGCGACGAAGGAATTGACCTCGATGAAGGCGTTGAAGCCGGCAGCCCTGGCCGCCTGCTGGAGCAGGATCTGGACGCCGTAGTAGACCAGGAACAGGGTCAGCAGTTCCGGCAGGCCGCGAAACAGTGTCGTGTAGATGTTCGCTGCCATGCGCAGCGACGGCTCGTCCGCCTTCTTCGCCAAGGCGAGCAGGAAGCCGATGACGAGGCCGAACGGCAGGGTCGCGAGCGCCAGACCGACCGTGACGAGCACGCCGTAGGCGATTTCGTCACCCCAGCCCTGCGGACCGAAGGAAAGCAGCGTCAAGGCCTCGTCCATGATGGCGATGCAGCTCCGGCGGGAGGAGGGAGGCCGCGGCGGCTGCAGGCCGCCGCGGCTCGGAACGGCGGGAAGCTCGGATCAGTCGCCGTAGACGTCGAAGGCAAAGTACGCGTCGTTGATTTCCTTGTACTTGCCGCTGGCGCGGATGGCCGTGATCGCCGTGTTGAACATCTCCTTGAGGTTCTGGTCCTCCTTGCGGATGGCGATGCCTGCGCCTTCGCCGTTGATGACCGGATCCGGCTTGAGCGTGCCGAGCAGCTTGCAGCAGGCGCCATCGGCGGTCGCCAGCCAGTCGGATAGCACGACCACGTCGTCGATCACCGCATCGATACGGCCGTTTGCGACGTCGAGTTTGTATTCGTCCGCGGTCGGGTAGAGCTTGATCTGGGCCGAGGTCAGTTTTTCTTCCGCATAATTGGAATGGGTCGTCGCCGACTGGGCGCCGATGACCTTGCCCTTGAGGTCGGCGTCGGTGGTGCCGGCGATGGGGCTGTCCTTGGGCACGGCGATCGCCGGCGGGGTGTTGTAGTACTTGTTGGTGAAGTCGACCATCTGCTTGCGCTCGTCGGTGATCGACATCGAGGCGATGATGGCGTCGAACTTGCCGGCCTGCAGGGCGGGAATGATGCCGTCCCAGTCCTGGGTGATGAACTCGCACTCGACCTTCATCTCCTCGCACAGGGCCTTGGCGATGTCGATGTCGAAGCCGACCAGCTGGCCGTCGGAGGTCAGGTTGTTGAAGGGCGGATAGGCGCCCTCCGTGCCGATCCGGACCTTCGACCAGTCCTTCGCCTGGACACCGCCGGCTGCGGTTGCAAGAACGAGGGCGACCGCTGCGGCCAAACGCACCATACGCATGAGAAATCCCCTTTGTTTGTTTCCGCGCGCGGGTCCTGCGGTCCGGCGCGCTCCGAAGGCCATATTCCCAATATATTTCCGAAGATTTCAACTGCCTGGAAAGGATAATCGCCGCCCTGCCGTTGTTGCCGCAAGGGATCGGCCGACTTTTACGCGATCGCGGCAAAGGCGTTTCGGGTGTTGGCAGTCCTAGCCGGCGGCGATACCGAACTGGCCGAACGGGATGAAGTCGACCTGGCTGCCGCGGGCGACCGCGGTCGTCTCCTCGTCGATCTCGATCAGTCCGTCGGCCTCGCTCAGGCCGGAGATCAGGCCGGAGCCGTCGCGTTCGAACCTGTGCACGCATGTCCGCCCGTCTGCCGTTCGGCCGAGCGTGCCGCGATGGAACTCTCGGCGGCCGGGCTTCTTTCGCGCGATCTCGAAATCGGCGATCACCTGGAAGCGCTGGAGCTCGCCGAAGGCACCACCGCCGAGCACGCTGAGGACGGGCCGGGCGTAGAGCAGGAAGCAGACCATGGCCGCGACCGGGTTGCCCGGCAGTCCGAGGAAGACGCAGCCGTCGATCCGGCCGACCGCCATCGAGCGGCCCGGCTTGATGGCGAGCGGCCACAGGCAGCGTGTGCCGAGTCGGTCCAGAGTCGTCGTGATGTGATCCTCCTCGCCATGGCTGGCCCCGCCCGTGGTCAGGAGGACATCGCAGCCGGCGGCGGCCGCTTCCAGCGCCGTTTGCACGGAATCGGCCCGATCGGGCAGGATGCCGAGGTCGATCGGTTCGGCCCCGGCCGCCTCGACCAGGGCGCGCAGCAGGTAGTGGTTGGCATCGTAGACCTGACCGGGCAGGATCGCCTCGCCCGGACGACGCAGCTCGTCGCCGCTCGACATCAGCGCGACCCGCAGCCGCCGGTACACCGCGACATCGGTCTTGCCGGTCGAGGCGATGGCTGCGACGTCCTGCGGCCGCAGGCGTCGCCCCGGCTCCAGCAGCACGGATCCTGCCTTGACGTCCTCGCCGGCCCTGCGGCGGTTGGCGCCCGGTTTCAGTCCGGCGGGTACCACGACGAAGGCCTGACCGTCCTGGTCATGCCGCTCGCAGTCTTCCTGCATGGCCACGGTGTCGGCGCCCGGCGGCATGACCGCGCCGGTGAAGATGCGCGCCGCTGCCCATGGCCCGAGCGGTACGTCGCTCGGATGGCCTGCGGCGATGCGTGTCTCGAGGCGGAAGAAGCCGCCGGCCGGATCATGGTCGGCGTGGCGGAACGCGTAGCCGTCGACAGCTGAATTGTCGGCCAGCGGCACGTCGCGCGGCGCAGTCACGGCTTCGGCGAGGTACCTTCCGTTCGCGGCGGTCAGTGGCACAGTCTCGGCGCGTGCTACGGCAGTGACTTCGCGGCGCAGAATCGCCAGCGCCTCGTCGTGGCGCAGACTGTCGCTACCGTGCACGAAGCAGTCGTCCAGGAGGCGCCTGCGCTCAGCCATGGTCTCGCTCCGACACGATCCGGCCGGGGACGGTGCCACGGTCGAGCGGACGATCGGCGCTCACGGCATAACCTCCGCGAGCAGCGCGCAGGCGGCGTCCAGATCCTCGGGCGTGTTGGCATTGAGGAACGCGTCGTGTCCGGCCGCCCCGACCGGTGCGAACTCCACCTCGACGGTTTCGTGCCGGGCAGCCCAGGCGCGCACGCTGCCGCCCTGGCCGCCCGTCAGCCAGGCGTGCAGGTCGTCGGCGAACGCGACGGGCCACAGGCCGAAGACGGGATGCAGCCGGCCGGCCGAACTGGCCAGCGCGATGACCTGCCTGCCGCCGGCGGCGGCCAGCAGTCGGGCGACGAGGTCGAGCGGGAAGAACGGCGTGTCGCCGGCGACCGTCGCCACGTGGCGCACCTGCGGGCACTGGCGCCGGGCATGCGTCATGCCGGCAAGGATGCCGGCGAGCGGTCCCGCGAAGCCTTCCACCGGATCGGCGACGACCGGCAGGCCGAACGCGGCGAAGCGGGCCGGATCGCCGTTGGCGTTGATCACGATCCGCTCGACCTGCGGGCGCAGACGGTCGAGGACGTGCGCCAGCATGGGGCGTCCGCCGAGGTCGAGCAGGGTCTTGTCGCCACCGCCCATGCGGCGCGACTGGCCGCCCGCAAGCACGCAGCCGAGGACAGGGTCCTGCGCGATCCTGGCCGCGCCCGCCTTGCTCATCCTGCCTCCGCGCTGCGGGTCGGGGCGCTCTCGCGCAGGAGCCGCTTCGCCTGGTCTTGCATCCGCACGCTGTCCATGTCGAAACCGATCCCTTCCGCTGCCGCTCGACACGCAAGAGTATCGGTGGGTGCATGGATTGCGCAAGTCGCGAGCCGGCCGGAATGCCCCCGCAAGACGGTTCGGCCGGTATGCGGCTCCCGCCGGCGCCGGACCGCCGGGGAGGCGGCGGTCGCGAACCTGTGCGGCCGGTCAGGCCTGCTGCAGCGAAAGGCCCAGATCGGCCGTGGCGCGGCGGTTTCCGGTCTGAGCGAGGACTCCCAGGATCGTCTTGACCTCGCGGACGTCGAGGGCGTGCGACGAGGCGTCGATTGCCGCCGTGATCGCCGCGAGGTCGGCGGCCGCCAGCCCGGAACTGTCGGCAAAGCCCATCCAGGTTTCCGGGAACTGCCGGGTTTCGATCGACCCGAGGCTGAGCACCGTGACACGGCGGTGGCGCGGATCGTGGGCGATCGCCCCGAACACCTGCTCCACGTCGTCTGCGGCGCCCTCCAGGATCTGCAGGAAGTGACGGCCGGTAAATATCAGGCAGCCGGTCAGACCAACCCGCGCATTGTTGACGCGGGCGCTGTCGATGATCCGCGTGACTTCGGAGTCGACGCCCGACGCGGGAATGTCCGGACTGATCTGGCTCATATAGCAGAGATGATAGAGGTGAGACATCTTGGAGCCCTCCAAGGTTACAAGATGCTATGCTACACGCGATTTCCGGATGATCTGTAAAGCCAACAGCAAAATGCCCGGCGTGACCGTTAAGGGAGCGTAGACAAATTTAGTCTGTTTTCTGCCGAATTTTCAAAGGCGGCGGGCAAGGTCTTGATAAATTTGCCAAGCTCGTCGCGCGGCGACCTGCCGACGCCGGGCCGGCGGCGTCAGAACGGGCGTTCCTCGCCCGTCCACTTGAAGAACCGGCCGGTCCGGCTCATGTCGAGGCCTTCGGCCAGGTCGAGGATCCCGGTCGCGACCGTCGCCGGGGCAAGCTCGGCCTCCGGTCCACCCATGTCGGTCTGCACCCAGCCCGGATCGACCAGCCCGACGGCGATCGCCTCTGCCGCGAGGTCGGTGGCGAGCCCCTGCATCACCTTGTTCACGGCCGCCTTGGAGGCGCGGTAGGCGATCCGGTCGGACTTGGCGTAGCCCATGTAGGCCATCTGGCTCGACACGGTCAGGATACGGGCGCCCGGCGCCCGCCTGAGATGCGGCAGGAACGCCTGTGCCACGGCCAGCGGCGCCAGCGTGTTGACGGCGAGTGTCTCAAGGAAGCCGTCGAAGTCCATATGAAGGGTAGACTGGTCTTCGGGCTTCGGGCCGATGATGCCGGCATTGTTGATCAGCACGTCGATCGCCTCGCCCCGCGCGGCGGCGGCCCGGCGCAGGCCGTCGCGATCGGTGACGTCGAAGACGAGCGGGGTGAATCCGGCGCCGAGGACAGCGGCGGTCTCCTCTGCCTGCGCGTGCGTCCGGGCGCTGCCGAGCACGCGCCAGCCGCGCTCGAGCGCCACCCGTGCCAGGCAGAAGCCGATACCGCGGTTGGCGCCGGTGATGAGCAGTGTCGCCATGGTCGTTCCTTGTCCCGGATTGTCACCCTCCCATGCCCTGGCGGTGCGACGAATGCAAGCGTGGCGCTTGCGGGCGTCGGTTCGGCTGTTCGGGCGTTAGGATTTGACGTCGCGAACGGGAAGCTCATATGAGAGGCGAGCCGGCCCTTCGACCGGCGGCGGAGAGGAAACGGGAAGAAGCGGATGAGCGACGCGATCAAGCAGGCCGTTCTGGACCGGCTGTCCAGGGTCAAGGGACCGGATCTGGAGGGCGATCTGGTATCGCTCGGGCTGGTCTCCGACATTTTCGTCTCGGACGGACGGGTCGCCTTCTCGATCACAGTCCCCGCCGACCGGGCGCGCGAACTCGAGCCGCTGCGCCAGGCCGCCGAGAAGGTGGTGCTCGAGATCGACGGCGTCGAAAGGGCCATGGTCGCGCTCACCGCCGAGCGCAAGGTATCGGGAGACGCTGCATCGGCGCGCTCGACGCCATCGCCGGCTCGCGCCCGCGTTGCGGCACCCGAGGCGTCGTCGGCCAAGCCGGGGGTGCCGGGGGTCCGGCACATCATCGCCGTCGCCTCGGGCAAAGGCGGCGTCGGCAAGTCGACCACGACGGCCAATCTCGCGCTCGCGCTCAAGGCCAATGGCCTCAGGGTCGGCGTGCTCGACGCCGACATCTACGGACCGTCGATCCCCCGCCTGTTCCACGTCTCCGGCCGGCCCGAGCCGGTGTCGGGGCGCGTCCTCAAGCCGCTGGAAGGCTACGGCGTCAAGGTCATGTCGATGGGCTTCATGGTCGAGGAGGATACGCCGATGATCTGGCGCGGGCCGATGGTGATGTCGGCCCTGACCCAGATGCTGCGCGAGGTCGCATGGGGTGACCTCGACGTGCTGGTCGTCGACATGCCGCCCGGCACCGGCGACGCGCAGCTGACCATGGCCCAGCAAGTGCCGCTCTCCGGCGCGGTGATCGTCTCGACGCCGCAGGATCTGGCACTGATCGATGCGCGCAAGGGCCTCAACATGTTCCGCCGGGTCGAGGTTCCGGTGCTCGGCATCGTCGAGAACATGAGCTACTTCCTGTGTCCGGACTGCGGCAGCCGTCACGACATCTTCGGTCATGGCGGCGCGCGCGCGGAGGCCGAGAAGCTCGGCGTGCCGTTCCTCGGGGAGGTCCCGCTCGACATGCAGATCCGCATTACCTCCGACGCCGGCACGCCGGTGGTGGTGTCCGATCCGGACGGTCCGCATGCCCGTATCTACCGGGACATTGCATCAAGGGTCTGGGCTGCGGTCGAGCGCTCCGGCAGCGACGCGCGCCGGGCGGCGCCTGCCATCGTGATCGAATGACCGGACGGGCCCCATCCTCGACCCCGCCGGTCGGACCGGTGTGTGGGGCCGAAAACGCTAGGGGATCAAGGCGTTGGCGTCCGGGGACGACTCAGTTCTTGAAGGCGTTGACTCAGCGTGGCAAGGGCTTGAATCCGCTCGTGAGCTGGCCGTCCCCGCGCGATCGGTCGCGCGCAGCGGGCAGTTGACGGCACCGCGAAAAAGGCACAGAAGTAAGGGCCCCTTACGGTTTGCGCTTGAGTCTCTCCTCGCGGCGCCGCATTTCCGGGATCGACAGGTGGATTTTCGAGACAACGGCAAGGCCATCGCCGCGATGCTGCTGGCGATGGCGGCCTTCATTTTCAACGATGCGCTGGTCAAGCTGACCTACGACCAGCTGCCCCTCGGCCAGATCATCCTGGTGCGCAGCCTGATCAGCCTGGCGATGATCTACGTCGTCTGCGTCGTCACCGGCGCGACGCGGCACTTCCGCCATCTGTTGCGCCCGATTGTCGCCTGGCGCACGCTTGGCGAGGTCATGGCGACGCTGCTCTACCTGTCGGCGCTCATCCGCATGCCGATCGCCAACGTCACTGCCATCCTTCAGGTGCTGCCGCTGGCGGTCACCGCCGTCGCGGCGATCCTGTTCGGCGCGCCGGTCGGCTGGCGGCGCTGGACCGCCATCGCCGTCGGTTTCGCTGGCGTGTTGCTGATCATCCGGCCAGGCCTCGAGGGCTTCGATGCCTGGTCGCTGCTGGCGCTTGCCAGTCTCGCCTTCATCGTGCTGCGCGACATGTCGACCCAGCGCATGCCGAGCGAGATCCAGACCTTCGGCGTGACCCTGGTCGCCTGCGTCGGCGTCTCCCTCCTGGGCGGCGGTCTTGTCCTGATCGAGGGGTGGCAGCCGATGACCGGCAAGGCCTTCCTGCTGCTGTGCGGGGCGGCGACCTTTCTGCTCATCGGCTACATCACGCTGATCTTCGCCATGCGCCTTGGCGACGTCGCCGTCGTCGCGCCGTTCCGCTATTCCATCATCCTGTGGGCGATGCTGATGGGCTTTGTCGTCTGGGGCGACATTCCCGACGTTTTGACCCTGGCCGGTACGGCGATCGTCGTCGCGACCGGGATCTACACCTTCTTCCGGGAAAGACGCCTGGCCGGAGCCGCTGGCCGGAACGCCTGACCGCTGGGAATTTCCGCGGCGCGGCTGCGGCTGCGTCCAAAACCATGGGTTTCGAAGGTCGAATTATTCAATCTGGCGTGGTTGACTTGCGCGCCGGCGAAAAAAGGGATTGTGTGGGCGCGATGACAGAAGCGACAGCATCCGCGACAGACACCGGCAGGCCCAGGCCGTCACTGGCCGTGCTGATTGCCGTGTCGACGATCAACCCCCTGTCGATGAACATGTACCTGCCGTCGCTGGCCGGCATGGTCGCCGCCTTCGCCACCACTACGGCGAAGATCCAGCTCACCATGTCGCTCTATCTGGCCGCTGTCGGCGTCGCCCAGATCTTTCTCGGTCCGATTTCCGACCGCTACGGGCGCCGGCCGGTGATCGTCTGGGGCATGGCGGTGTTCATCCTCGGTAGCCTGATCTGCCTGGTCGCTCCCAGCGTCGAGATCCTCATCCTCGGCCGTATCGTCCAGGCGCTCGGCGGCTGCACCGGCCTGGTGCTGGGCCGGGCGATCGTGCGCGACCTCTACGATCGCGACCAGGCCGCCAGCATGATCGGCTACGTCACCATGGGCATGGCCGTCGGCCCGATGCTCGGCCCGGCCGTCGGCGGCGCGCTGGATCAGTCCTTCGGCTGGCGCGGCGGCTTCTACCTGATGCTGGTCCTGGGAATGCTGGTCTTCGCCGCGGCTTGGTACAATCTGCACGAGACCAACCACAGCCGCACCAGCGGCGGCGGTCTCGGCGGTCTGGTGCGCAACTACCGACAACTTGCCCACAGCCGCCAGTTCTGGGCCTTCGCCTCGACCGCGATGTTCACCTCGTCGGTCTATTTCGCCTTCCTCGGCGGCGCGCCATTCATCGCCGTCGATGTTCTGGGCATGGAGCCCTGGACGATCGGCCTCTATTTCATGCTCGTGGCGCTGGGCTACATCACCGGCAACGGCCTGTCTGGACGCTACGCCGCCCGCATCGGCATCATGAAGATGGTTGGCGTCGGCTCGGCCGTGCCGCTGGTCGCCGTCGTCGCGCTCACCGTGTTGTTCGGCGCCGGCGTCTCTCATCCGCTGTCGCTGTTCCTGCCCATGTTCCTCGTCGGGCTGGGTAACGGCATCAGCCTGCCGAGCGCCCTCTCGGGCGCCGTCAGTGTCCGTCCGGACCTTGCCGGAGCCGCCTCGGGCTTGGCCGGAAGCATGCAGATCGGGCTTGGCGCGGTCAGCAGCACCCTGGTCGCCTGGATGCTGTCTCAGTCCATGTGGCCCGCGACCGTCTGGCCGATGGTGCTGGTGATGTCGGTCTGCGTCGTGCTCACGCTCGTCTCGGCCTTCGCGGCCTATCTGCTGGAAGATGAGGGCGCCGCCTGACCGCGGCCCGCCGCATCCGTCATCTCCCCGACGCGCCCAGCCTTGCCTCAGCCGCCGGTCACGCTCATGTGGCGGGCCACGGCCGGCTTCCTGGTGCGCCGGTCGATGACGAAGTCGTGGCCCTTCGGCTTGCGGCCGATCGCCTCGTCGATCGCTGCGTGGAGCAGTTCGTCGCCTTCCGAGGCGCGCAGCGGCGCCCGCAGGTCGGCGCTGTCGTCCTGGCCGAGGCACATGTAGAGCATGCCGGTGCAGGTGATACGCACCCGGTTGCAGCTCTCGCAGAAATTATGCGTCATCGGCGTGATAAAGCCGAGCCGGCCGCCGGTTTCGCGGATTTCGACATAGCGCGCCGGGCCGCCCGTCTTGTAGGGAATGTCGGCCATCGTGAACCGTTCGGCGAGCCGTGCGCGCACCAGCGACAGCGGCAGGTACTGGTCGGTGCGGTCGCCGTCGATCTCGCCGAGCGGCATGGTCTCGATCAGGGTCACGTCGTGGCCCTGCGCGTGCGCCCATTCCAGCATCGGCACGATCTCGTGCTCGTTGATGCCCTTCAGCGCGACCATGTTGATCTTGATCGACAGGCCCGCATCCGTGGCGGCGCGGATCCCCTCCATCACCTTGCCGAGGTCGCCCCAGCGGGTGATCGCCTTGAAGCGATCGGCGTCCAGCGTATCGAGCGACACGTTGATGCGCCGCACGCCGCAGTCCGCCAGGTCCTGCGCGAGGCGGGCGAGCTGCGAGCCGTTGGTGGTCACCGTCAATTCGTCCAGCGCGCCGCTGGCGAGGTGCCGCGACAGCGAGCGGATCAGGCTCATGATGTTCTTGCGCACCAGCGGTTCGCCGCCGGTCAGCCGCAGCTTTTTGACACCTTTCTCGATGAAGGCGCTGCACAGCCGGTCGAGTTCCTCAAGCGTCAAAACCTCGCGCTTGGGCAGGAACGTCATGTCCTCGGCCATGCAGTAGACGCAGCGGAAGTCGCAACGGTCGGTCACCGACACGCGTAGATAGCTCACCGCGCGGCCGAACGGATCGATCATCGGTGCCGCGCCGGAAGACGGCGCTTGCTCGCCCGTGTGGCGGATGGGATCGGCGGCAGGGCCGTCCGTCATGGGTCTCTCCCTTGCGTCGCGCCGCCAGCCTGGCCGCTTTCTGGCGCGGATTTCTCATCGTTGTTCCGAAGCGTAACGGATTTTGTCGCCGGAGCAAGGCTCGCTTCGGCGTAAGGTAGTCTTCATCCCGGCGAAGAAAAGGCAGCTCGCGCCGGAGCCGTCGCCGCGCGCACTGATCCTCCGTCGTTCCATCGCCGTAGGATGTATTCCGCCGCCCGCGTCACCGGAGTCCGCCCGTCCCATGACCACCCTCGTCTGGTTCCGCCAGGATCTGCGTATCGCCGACAACCCGGCGCTGTTCGAGGCAGCGGCGCGCGGGTCCGTGCTGCCCGTCTTCGTTCTCGACGAGGGCCCCGGCGACAACACCCACCCGCTCGGCGCGGCGAGCCGCTGGTGGCTGCACCACAGTCTCGAAGCGCTCGCCCGCGACCTCGGCCGTCTGGTGCTGCTGCACGGCGACCCGCAGCGGCTGATCCCGGAACTCGCGCGCGCCGCCGGCGTGGGCGCCGTCCACTGGAACCGCTGCTATGAGCCCCATGCGGTGCGCCGCGACACCGCCCTCAAGGCCGCCCTGATCGCGGCCGGGGTCGAGGTCCGCAGTTTCAACGCAGCCCTTCTGAACGAGCCGTGGGAACTGGAAACGAAGACCGGCGGCCCGTTCAAGGTGTTTTCTCCCTACTGGCGCGCCGCGCTTGCCCGGCCCGTTGCCACGCCCTTGCCGAGGCCGCCGCGGCTCGAGATCGCCGCAGGACAAGCCGGCGACCGGCTCGACGACTGGCGGCTTCGCCCGACCGCACCCGACTGGGCCGCCGGCTGGCGCGACCTGTGGCACCCCGGCGAGGCAGGCGCGGCGGAGCGACTGGAGCACTTCCTCGAGGCCGGCCTGGACGGCTACGCGACCCTGCGCGACCGCCCGGATCTGTCCCATGTCTCGCGCCTGTCCCCGCATCTGCATTTCGGCGAGGTCTCGCCGCGCCAGGTCGTCGCGCGCACCCGCTTCGCCGCCGGCAGAACGCCGGGGCTGGAGCGCGATGCAGACAAGTTCCTCGCCGAGATCGGCTGGCGGGAGTTCTCCCATCACCTGCTCTATCATTTCCCCCGCCTGCCGGAGAGAAACTGGAAGTCGACCTTCGACGCCTATCCCTGGCGCGACAGCTCGGGCGATCTGGCAGTCTGGCAGCGCGGGCAGACCGGCTATCCCATGGTCGATGCCGGCATGCGCGAGCTCTGGGCGACCGGCTACATGCACAACCGGGTGCGCATGCTCGCGGCGAGTTTCCTGGTCAAACACCTGCGACTCGACTGGCGCCTGGGCGAGGCTTGGTTCCGCGACACGCTGGTCGACGCCGACCTCGCCAACAACGCCGCAGGCTGGCAGTGGGTTGCCGGCAGCGGAGCTGATGCCGCGCCCTATTTCCGCATCTTCAGTCCCGTCGGCCAGGGTCGCCGCTTCGATCCGGGCGGCGCCTATGTCCGCCGCTGGTGCCCGGAACTGGCGCGACTGCCGGACGACCATGTCCACGCGCCCTTCGATGCTCCTGCGGTGGTGCTGAAAGCCGCAGGCGTCGAGCTTGGCCGGACCTACCCGCATCCGATCGTCGACCACGCAGCCGCGCGCGCCGAGGCTCTCGCGGGCTACGAGGCGGTCAGGCGGGCAGGGGAGGCGGGCGCGGAAGGAGGCTGACAGCCCTTGACCTCGCGCCGCGCCGGCCTATCGTCCGTTCACCGAACCGGAGAGACACCCGTGAGCGCCACCGACACCGCCTGGCCGACTGAAATCCGCCTGAAATCCGACAAGAAGACTCTCGTCGTCAGTTTCGATACCGGCGAGAGCCACGAGTACAGCGCCGAATACCTGCGCGTCTGCTCGCCCTCGGCCGAGGTGCAGGGCCATTCTCCGGAGCAGAAGAAGAGCGTGCCGGGCAAGCGCGCCGTTGCCATCCTGAAGATCGAGCCGGTCGGCAACTACGCAGTCCGCCTCCACTTCGACGACCTGCATGCGACCGGCCTCTACACCTGGGCTTATTTCCTGGAACTCGGCCGCGACCGTGACCGCCATTGGGGCGGCTACCTCCGGGAACTCGAAGCAAAGGGCCTGAGTCGCGATCGCTGAGCCGCACGGACCGTAACGCGACCCGCTGCTCCAACGAACCCGCCAACGAATATAGGCCGAGCCTCCCGGCCGGCCTTGGACTCTGACAAATCCGCAGATTGTCCGGGGTCCTCCCGGCCAAGCGTGAGCTGCGAGCCGGAACCGGAGAGCTGCGGTGTCGATGATGTCAAGGAAGGAGATCGAGAGCCCCCCGGCTCGCCGATCCCGGATCTCCGCTTCGTTGTGTGCGTGATGATGAAGGCGGAGGTTTCTCAACGGCCTCAGGCCGGCGCAGGGCCGGCCTTCACCTCTGCCGTTGCGGCTGCGCTCAACGCTTGACCACCACCTTGGCGCCGACGTCGACGTTCTCGTAGAGATGGATGACGTCCTCGTTGGCGAGCCGGATGCAGCCCGACGACACGGCGGAGCCGATGGTCCAGGGCTGGTTGGTGCCATGGATGCGGTAGAGCGTCGAGCCGATGTACAGCGCCCGGGCGCCGAGCGGGTTATTCGGCCCGCCTTCCATGTGCGCCGGCAGGATCCGGCCCTTGGCGCGTTCGCGCGCGCGCATCTGCGGTGGCGGCGTCCAGCCCGGCCACTCGGCCTTGCGGGTGACGCGGTGCGTGCCGGCCCACTGGAAGCCTTCCTTGCCGACCCCGACGCCGTATTTCATCGCCTTGCCGCCCGGGCGCACGTGGTAGAGCCGGCGCTCGCCGGTGTCGATGATGATCGTGCCGGGCGCATGGGGGCCGTTGTAGCTGACCATTTCCCGCCTGACCGGCGACTTGCCGCTGGCGACGCCCGGACCGTATTCGACCCAGGACTGGGAGGTGGGATCGAAGAAGCGGCCTCCGCCCGGCGTGGCCGAGGCGGCCGTGCTGGCCAGTCCGATGACGACGGCCGCGACGGCCATGAGTAGTCTGCGCATGTCTCTTCCCAACCTCGCAATACCGAAAAATGCCCCCGCTCAGGGTTGTCTTACCCTACGAAAGCGCTGTTGCGATCTTCTTAACGCGGGACCGCCGGGGCAAGCGATACGACGCTTCACTTCGCCGTGAGCGCATCCCGCCGCGGACGGCTGTTGTTCCGCTGCAACGGAAAATCGCCCTCTGGTTGCGGGTGCTTGTCACCACCTCTCGGTCCGGATCGCCCGCGCGATGGGATGCCGCGGGATCCGGACCCTGGCCACGGCCTGACCCGGGCGCATGCCGACGGTCGTGCGCAAGGGCGCTTTTCTTCTCGTATGCGCGGTGACGCTTGCATTGAGCTGCTGACCTGCACATCGCGGCTCTGCGCACGTCTTGCTTGTGTCGAATTGATGGGTGCGCATATAGTTTGATATCGGGGTCGAGGCTTGAGGATGACCAATAATACTCGGAAAGATGTATATCGGAATTGACGGAATTCAGCCCCGGTTCAGTCGCTTTTCGGCGATCCATGTCTCGTCTGGGGGATCGAGGAAATTGCGGGCGATCCTCTCGACATTCATGTTTGTTTCCGGCTGGGCGGGGCCGGCTTCTGCATCGGAGGTGTCCGGCAATTTTACGCCTTTGCCGGCGGTTCAACTGGCGCAATCCGTTTCCTGCCGAGCGAAATGCGGCGACGTCCGCAGCTGTGAGGAGGCGGTCTATCTCTGGTGCGTTTGCGGATATGCGCAGGCCGACCGGGACCGCGACGGCGTCCCATGTGAAAAAGTGTGCGGCCAGTCAACCCCGCGGAACGTGAAACGAGTTCAGTCCATCATGAAGGATCTCGGCTGCCGGTAGCCTTCAAGGCCGGCAGCCGTGCGGAGTGCGTTGGTCACCCCAGGTTCAGCTCCTTGAAGAAATCGTTGCCCTTGTCGTCGATGACGATGAAGGCCGGGAAGTCCTCGACTTCGATCTTCCAGATCGCCTCCATGCCGAGTTCCGGATAGGCGACGACCTCGACCTTCTTGATGCAGTCCTGGGCAAGGCGCGCGGCCGGGCCGCCGATCGAGCCGAGGTAGAAGCCGCCATGGGCCTGGCAGGCGCGGCGCACGGCCGGCGAGCGGTTGCCCTTGGCCAGCATCACCATGGACCCGCCGGCGGCCTGGAACTGGTCGACATAGGCGTCCATGCGCCCTGCGGTGGTTGGGCCGAACGAGCCGGACGGCATGCCTTCCGGCGTCTTGGCCGGGCCGGCATAGTAGATCGGGTGGTTCTTGAAGTAGTCCGGCAGCGGCTCGCCGGCCTCCAGCCTCTCGCGCAGCTTGGCATGGGCGAGGTCGCGCGCCACGATCAGCGGGCCGGACAAGGACAGCCGCGTCTTGATCGGATGCCGGGTGAGTTCGGCCAGGATCTCCGGCATCGGCCTGGTCAGGTCGATCTTGACCACGTGGTCGGACAGGTGCTCGTCGGTCACCTCCGGCATGTATTTCTCCGGATGCATCTCGAGCTGTTCCAGGAAGATGCCGTCCCGGGTGATCTTGCCAAGCGCCTGGCGGTCGGCGGAACAGGACACGCCCAGGCCGATCGGCAGCGAGGCGCCGTGGCGCGGCAGGCGGATGACGCGCACGTCGTGGCAGAAATACTTGCCGCCGAACTGCGCGCCGACGCCCGTCGCCTGGGTCAGCGTGTGGATCTCGGCCTCCATCGCGAGGTCGCGGAAGGCGTGGCCGAGCTCGGAGCCCTGCGTCGGCAGGGCGTCGAGGTAGCGCGCCGAGGCGAGCTTGGTCGCCTTCAACGTCATCTCGGCCGAGGTTCCGCCGATGACGATGGCCAGGTGATAGGGCGGGCAGGCGGCGGTGCCGAGCGTCAGGATCTTTTCCTTCAGGAAGTCGATCATGCGGTCGTGGGTCAGCAGCGACGGCGTGCCCTGGAACAGGAAGGTCTTGTTGGCCGAGCCGCCGCCCTTGGCCATG
Source organism: Polymorphum gilvum SL003B-26A1 (assembly GCF_000192745.1). Classification (NCBI taxonomy): domain Bacteria; kingdom Pseudomonadati; phylum Pseudomonadota; class Alphaproteobacteria; order Rhodobacterales; family Paracoccaceae; genus Polymorphum; species Polymorphum gilvum. Next base: position 3,017,574 of record NC_015259.1, on the reverse strand, counting down.
AACAGGAACTTGTAGGCGTCCTCGCCCTCGGCGTAGAGCTCGATCTGTGCCGGCATGTTGTTGGCGGTGTTCTTCTCCTCGAACATCGACAGCGGCGCCAGTTGCGAATAGCGTAGGTTCTTGAGGAAATACGCATCGCGCGCGCCTTCCCCGAGGGCCGCCTCGTCGGAGCCGTCGGTCCAGATCCGCCGCCCCTTCTTGCCCATGATGATGGCCGTGCCGGTGTCCTGGCACATCGGCAACACGCCGGCCGAGGAGATCGCGGCGTTCTTCAAGAGGTCGAAGGCGACGAACTTGTCGTTCTCGGTCGCTTCCGGGTCGTCGAGGATCTTTCTGAGCTGCTCCAGATGGCCGGGGCGAAGATAATGGTTGATGTCGATGAACGCCTGCTCGGCCAGCAGCCGCAGGCCCTCGCGCGCCACCACCAGCACGTCCTCGCCGTTGCACACGGTCGTCGACACATGGTCGTCCGTCAGCTTGCGGTAGGGCGTGGTGTCGCTGCCGAGCGGAAACAGCGCGGTGTGAGTATAGGCCGGCGGGGTCAGGGGAGCGTTCATGTCCGGGTCTCTCGGGCTCTTGCGGTCCCGCCCGGCATGCGGACGGGGCTCTTGACTGTTCGTGGCCCCTCTTTACGGCAAAAGGACCGGCGCCGCCAAGCGTCGAGGTCCATGTCCGCGAGAGGCGGGATGCATACTTGCGCCCAGGTCGGGCTGAGACCGATTGCCGCGCCGTCGTGCGTCCGGACGGCGGCCGTGGTATCAGCACCGCGGCGATATCGGTCAAGGGTGCGCGGCTGGCGGATTGAGGGGCAGACGCGCGGAGACCGGATCGCCCGCATGGCTTTGTCCAACCTGTTTTGAAAGGTTCCCTCGATGCCCGGCATTCTCGCCCGCTACGCCACGCCGCTCACCACCGGCCTGTTCCTGGTCTCCCTGATCTCCGGCGTCGCCCTGTTCTTCCATCTCGGGTCGGCCTGGTTCCACGGCATGCACGAATGGCTGAGCATGGTTCTGATCGCGCCCTTCGTGTTGCACCTCTGGAAGAACTGGCGGCCGTTCGTGTCCTATTTCAAGCGCCCGCCGATGGCGATCGCGCTCGCTGCCTCGCTGGCGGCCTCGGTCGCCTTCGTGGTGCCCCTGCTCGGCGGCGAGGCGCCGGCCGGCAATCCCATGGTGGCGCTCGCCGGGGCGGTTCAGAAGAGTTCGGTGGCGACCGTCGCGCCCGTCTTCGGCAAGACGCCGGAGACTCTGACCGCCGTCCTCGAGCAGAACGGCTATCGCGTCGCGTCCCCGAACGACAGCCTCGCCGCCGTCGCCGCGGCCAGCGGCAAGTCCGGCCGCGACATCGTCGTCCTGCTTGCGACGATGGATTAGGCGGATCGCGTCACCTGGCCTTCGCTGTCAGCGCGAAGCTCACCTCCACCTGCGCGCCGACGGTGTCGGCCGGAATGCCGGCGCCGACGCCGTAGTCGGCGCGCAGCAGCGTGACGGCGCCGGCGGCCTTGGCCGTGTCGCCGTCGATGGCCAGCGTGAACGGCAACACCAGCGGCATCGACACGCCGCGCAGGGTGAACGTGCCCTCCGCCTCGTAGCGCTCGCCCTCGATGCGGCGGACGGCGGTCGAGGCGAAGGCCGCGGTCGGGAAGGCCGCCGTCGACAGCCAGCCGTCGGAGGCGAGCGTCGCCCCGACCTGCGCGTCCTCTGTGGCGACGCTGGCGGTGTCGACGGTGACGCTGATCGACGCGCCGGAAAGGTCCTGAGGATCGAGCGTGATCGCCACCTCGAAGCGCTCGAAGCGGCCGGGCACGGCCGTGTCGCCCTGGCGGGCGGTGAAGGCAAGGCTGCTGTCGGCGGCGTCGACCGCCCAGTCGGCGGCAGCGGCCGGCTGCGTGACGAGCGCAAGGGCGGCGGCAACGAGCGCGGAACGCAGGGTCGGCAGGGTCATGCTCAAGACTCCAGGCAATCGGGAGGAAGGGAAGGATTCAGGCGCTGCGTGCCGGTTCGGTCGACACCATCCGGCGCAGCGTCGTGTCGCGGGCGATGAAATGGTGCTTCAGCGCCGCCCCGACATGGGCGACCAGCAGCAGGATCAGCAGCCAGGCGAACAGCTCGTGCAGGTCCTTGAACAGCGTCTCCGCCTCGGCCTTGCTGCCGAGCGCCTCGGGCACCGGCAGGTGCGGCACGGGCACGGCGCCGAACAGAACGGTCGGGATGGCCCAGGGCGAGGCCGACACCATCAGCCAGCCGGTGAGCGGAATCGCCAGCATCAGGCCGTAGAGGGCGAGGTGGCCGGCATGCGCGGCCGCCCGTTCCCAGCCCGCCATGCCCTCCGGCAGGCGCGGCACCGGGTTGGTCGCCCGCCACAGCATGCGCAGGACGGCGAGCCCGAGCGCCACGAAGCCGAACGACTTGTGCCACTGATAGAGGGCGAAGGTCGCCGGATCGGTCGGCGGCATGCGGTGCATCACCATGCCGAGCGCCAGCATGGCGACGATCAGCAACGCCATCGTCCAGTGGAAGGCGATGGCGACGCGTCCGTATCCGCTCGGGCTGTTGCGCAGCATGGCAGTCTCCTCGGCAGGAGCGGGAGCGGCCGGGCGCCAGGCCCGGCCGCAGCCGCGTCAGTCGGCGGCCTTCAGCGTCTCTGCGTGGAAGGTGACTGTGACGGTGTCGCCGACATAGGGCACGTACATGTCCATGCCGTAGTCGGAGCGTTTGATCACGGTGGTGACGGCGAAGCCGGCGGCCGGCGTCTTGGCCATCGGATGCTCGCCGAGGGCGGTCACGTCGACGTCGAGAGTGACCGGCTTGGTGACGTCCTTGATGGTCAGGTCGCCGGTGACGGCGAGCTTGCTGTCGCCGACCTTCTCGACCTTGGTGCTCTTGAAGGTTGCCTTCGGGAACTTCTCGACGTCGAAGAAGTCGGCGCTCAGGAAGTGCTTGTCGCGGTCGGCGAAGAACGTGTCCAGGCTGGCGATGTCGATCACGAACTCGATGGACGAGTTTTCCGGATTGTCCTGGTCGATCAGCAGCGTGCCGTCCCACTCGCCGAACCGGCCCTCGGTGGTCGAGTAGCCGAGGTGATTGTAGGAGAACGACAGGTTGGCATGGCTCTTGTCGAAGGCGTAGGCGACCGGCTCGGCGAGCGCCGGCATGGCGGCGAGCGACAGGGCGAGGGCGGATGCGGCGATGCGGATCATGCGAGGTCTCTCCGGATGAAGAAATCGGGGGTCGGCCCGGTGCGGGCAACCAGATCCGATTTAGGGCATTTTTCGCGCCGCACAATTTGACTGAGCGTCCACGTCAGATGAACAATTCCGCGAAGCTCCGCGTCGGTGTTCGACATCCTGGCCGGTCGCAAGGTCGGTCGCCCTTCCGCAGAGGACAAAACCGCCGGTGCCGATCTGATGCTTAAGATGTCGTAAGGGAAAAGGGTTGAAGCTCTGAAAAATAGGTGTTGTCTGCGGATTTTACTCATCCGATTCAATCGGGATTAACTGACGTCGTGGTTGCATGGGCAGGTGTTCTTGTCTGACCCATCGGGAGGGGCGTCATGCTCCGGCGGATTCTGACGATGTGTGGACGGCCTTGCGCTGCGACCGTGGGGGCCGTTCTGGACCGGCTGCAGACGCTACGTCGGGCCCTCGAGGTCCTTGCGCTCGTCGCCACCGTGCTTGCCGGCGGCGTGTCGCCGGCCGCGGCCGAGTGGGTCGTCCAGCGCGTCTCCGGAAAGGTCTATCTCCTCGCCCCGGACGTCAAGCCGGTGCTCGCCCGTCCCGGCATGCCGCTGCCCAAGGGCTATACGGTCGCCACGATCGGCGCGGCGAAGGCCCTCATCGCACGCGGCACCGAGACCATCCTGGTCGGGCCGAACACGACCGTCGCCCTGTCGCGGTTCAAGAGCACCGGTGACAAGACCACCCTGCTTCAGGAGACCGGCAAGATCGTCGTCGACGTTGCCAAGCGCGCCCGGCCGCATTTCACCGTCGAGACGCCGTTCCTGGCCGCCGTGGTCAAGGGCACGCGCTTCGAAGTCGCCGTGGGGCCGGTCGGGGCGAGCGTCAACGTCGAACGAGGCCTTGTATCGGTCAGCGACCACGCCACGGGTCAGACTGCCGACGTCGGCGCTGGACAGCAGGCGCAGACCGGCGCGACCAGCGCGGGCCTGAGCGTCTCGGGCATCAATTCCGCGCCGAGCGTTTATTCCGGCACGCCGACGGCACCGTCCTTCTCCGTCACCAACACGCCGGCAGCCGCCGCGGCCGCTGCCGCCGGCCAGGCGAACAGTGCTGCGGCTGCCGCCGGCCAGGCAAACAGTGCAGCCGGCGGAGGCGGCCAGGGCAATGCCGGCGGCAACGGAAACGGCAACGGGAACGGCAACGGCAACGGCAACGGCAACGGCAACGGGAACGGCAACGGCAACGGGAACGGCAACGGGAACGGCAACGGCAACGGCAACGGCAACGGGAACGGCAACGGCAACGGAAACGGCAACGGCAACGGCAACGGCAACGGAAACGGAACTGTGAAGTGAAGCGTGGCCGAACGGACGAGACGAGGGGCGCAGGGCCCCGGCTGACGGCTGCGGTGCTGGCCCTCGCGCTGGCGCTGGCGCTGCAGGTTTCGGGATCGCTTCGCATCCTTGAGCGCAGTCTCGCCGAGCTGCGCTTTTCGCTTCTGGATCGCGCGCCGAGCGGCTCCATCGTGCTGGTCGAGATCGATGCCCACAGCCTGCAGGAGGTCGGCGTCTGGCCCTGGCCGCGCCGCCTGCATGCCGCGATGATCGATCGGCTGACCCAAGCTGGCGCCGGTGAGATCGTGCTCGATATCGATTTCAGTGCTGCCTCGTCGCCCGACGAGGACGCGGCCCTGGCCGCAGCCCTTGAGCGCGCCGGCGGCGGCGTCAGCCTCGCCGTGTTCCGTCAGGTTGCCGGCAGCGGCAGCCGGGCCGATGACATGATCGTCAACCGTCCGATCGCGGCCCTGTCCGACCATTCATGGCCTGTCGTGGTCAGCGTCCCGGTCGAGACCGACGGCCGGGTGTGGAACGCCGTCTGGGGCGATGTGATCGACGGCGAACCGGTGCTGTCGCTGCCGGCCGTGCTGTCCGGCAGGACAGGCGTGATCGGCGAGCGGTTCAGCATCGACTTCAGCATCGATCCGGACGGCATCGACCGGATCTCGGCCGCCGATCTCATCGCCGGCAGGGTCTCTGGGGCCGATCTGGCCGGACGCAAGGCCGTCATCGGCGCGACCGCGCAGGAACTCAGGGACCTGTTCTCCGTGCCGGTTCATGGCATCCTGCCGGGAAGCGTGCTGCAGATCCTTGCCGCGGAATCCCTGCTGCAGGACCGCGCCGTGCGAACCGCGTACGGTCTGGAGACCCTGGTTGGCGCGATGCTTGCGGGCGGCCTCCTAATCGTTCTGGCGCCCGGCGGCTGGCGTATCCGCGTGGCGGGGGTCATCGGCCTCCTTGTCGTCATCGAGGGCGCGGCGTTGGGCCTGCTCCAGCTCCGGCCGGTCATGCTCGACACGGCGGCGGCAGGCACGGGCCTGCTCATGCTGGCCGTGCTTGTGGTGCTCGGCGAGATCGGCCTGCACAAGCTCCTGCTGCGCATCGCGCGGGCGCAGAGGCGCAATTCCCAGGCTGTCCTGAGCCGCGTCTTCGCCGACAGTTTTGACGGCATCGTCGTGATCGACGACACCGGTTCCGTCCGCGCGGCCACGGACTCCGCTCGCGCCATTCTCGGTGCTGCGCTTGTCGAGGGCGAGCCGGCCGATCCCTTCCTGCCGCCGGAAATCGGGGCCGACGTCCGGCAGGTTCTGCACGGTCCGGATCGCCCACCCGGGAACCCGGGCCTGCGCGAGATCCGCGTCGCGGTCGCCGGTGCGGCGCCACGCATCGTCGAATACGTGGTCACGGGTTCCGTGCTCGCCGACGAGACCGGTCGGGACGACGCCGGCGGCGACGAAACCGGAACGCCCCCAAGGGTTGCCTGCGTTACCTGCCGGGACGTGACCGAACGCCGCGTGGCGGAGCACAGGGTCGCCTATCTCGCACGTCACGATCCGGTCACCGGGCTGATCAACCGCACGGCGCTCGAGGAGCGGCTGGAGTCGATCCTGATGCGCAGCCGTGCAGACCGGTCCGATTGCGTCGTCATCCTGTTCTCGCTCGACGGGCTCGACAATGTCGTCGGCTCGCTGGGCCATGGCTATGGCGATGCGCTGCGCGCCGCGGTGGCGAATCGGCTTCGCGACCTGTGCAGGGATCCCGGCCTTGTCGCCAGCGTCGGCGACAACCGCTTCGCCTGCGTCCTTGAGGGCGTGGAGCAGGACGACACGGGCCGCTTCTGCGACCGGCTGATCGACCGCATGCGGCGCGATTTCGATCTGCAGGGCAATCGTGTCCATGTCTCGATCACCCTCGGCGTGGCAACAGCGGTCGCCGGCAACGGCAACGCCCAGACCCTCCTGCGCCAGGCCGGCACGGCCCTCTCCCTCGCCCGCAAGATGGGCGTCAACCAGAGGCGCGACTTCGACGCACCGATGGAACAGGCTTTGACCCGCCGGCGCATGCTGGAGCTGGAACTGTGGCAGGCGCTGCCGCGCGGCCAGTTGCGGGTCGCCTACCAGCCGCAGATCCGCCTGTCGGACGGCGCGCTTTATGGCGCGGAAGCCCTGCTGCGTTGGGAGCATCCGGTACACGGGCCGATTTCGCCGGCCGAATTCATCCCGATCGCCGAGGAAAGCGGCCTGATCGAAAGTCTCGGCACCTGGGTGCTGAACCAGGCCTGTCGCGATGCCGCCGCCTGGCCGCAGCCGATCCGCCTGGCGGTCAACGTGTCGCCGGTTCAGTTTCTGCGCGGGGATCTCGTGTCGGCGGTCCACGGCGCCCTCGATGGCGGCCCGTTCGCTGCCGAACGGCTCGATCTGGAAATCGTGGAAACCCTGTTCATGGGCGACGACCGGCCGATCCGCGAGGCCGTCGAGGCGCTGACCGGCCTCGGCTGCAGCTTCGCCCTCGACGATTTCGGCACCGGCTATTCCTCGCTCGGCTACATCCCGCGCTTTCCGCTGGGCAAGATCAAGATCGACAAGTGCTTTGTCGATGGGATTTGCACTGATCCAGGCAGTGTCGCGATCGTGCGCAGCATCGTGGATCTGGCCGACAGCTTCGGCATGACGGTCGTGGTCGAAGGTGTCGAGACGCCGGCACAGGTCGACCGGCTGCGCGAACTCGGCTGCGATGTCGGCCAGGGCTACTACTTCGGCCGGCCGCAGGGCGCGGCCGACATCGCCCGCAGGATGCAGGCCGCCGCCTGATGCGGCATGCGGCTGCGCGGGTCCCGGCGGACCGCGACAGGCGAGGCGCGTCGCGATCCGCGGGATCGGCTGTCACATGCCCAGGCCGCCGACGCAGGCGTATTTGATGTTCAGGTAGTCGTCGAGACCGTACTTGGAGCCCTCGTTGCCCATGCCGCTGTCCTTGACGCCGCCGAACGGGGCCACCTCGGTGGTGATGATGCCCTCGTTGACGCCGACGAGGCCGTATTCCAGCCGCTCCATGACGCGGAACACCCGGCCGAGGTTCTGGCTGTAGAAGTAGCAGGCGAGGCCGTATTCGGTCGCGTTGGCGGCCGCGACCGCCTCCTCCTCGGTCTCGAAGCGGAACAGCGGCGCCAGCGGGCCGAAGGTCTCCTCGCGCGCCACCTTCATGGCGGCGGTGGCGTCGGCGACCAGGGTCGGTTTGAAGAACGAGCCGACGTTGCCGGCGCGCTCGCCGCCGGTCAGCACCCGGCCGCCCTTGGCCAGCGCGTCGGCGATGTGCTCCTCGACCTTGGCGATCGCCTTTTCGTCGATCAGCGGACCCTGGGTCGTGCCGGCGGCGCGGCCGTCGCCGACCTTGAGCTGCGCCTCGATCGCCGCCTTCAGCTTCTCGGCGAAGGCGTCGTAGACGCCGGCCTGCACGTAGAGCCGGTTGGCGCACACGCAGGTCTGGCCCGAGTTGCGGAACTTCGAGGCGATCGCCCCGGCCACCGCGGCATCGAGGTCGGCGTCGTCGAAGACGATGAACGGCGCGTTGCCGCCGAGTTCCATCGAGATCTTCTTCATGTGCCGCGTGGCGTTGGAAGCGAGCTTCTTGCCGACCTCGGTCGAGCCGGTGAAGGTGATCTTGCGCAGCAGCGGGTTCTCGCACATCTCGTCGGCGATCTCGCCGGCCGAGCCGGTGACGACGTTGATGACGCCGGCCGGGATGCCGGCCCGCTCGGCCAGCACGCCGTAGACGAGGCCCGAATAGGGCGTCTGGCTCGCCGGCTTGATCACCATGGTGCAGCCGGCGGCGAGCGCCGCGCCGAGCTTGCGCGCGATCATCGAGTTGGGGAAGTTCCACGGGGTGATGGCGCCGACCACGCCGACCGGCTCCTTGGTGACCAGGATCTTCTTGCCCGCCCAGGGAGAGGGGATGATGTCGCCGTAGATGCGCTTGCCCTCCTCGGCGAGGAAGCGGATGTATTTGGCGCTGAGCGTGATCTCGCCCTTGGCCTCGGCCAGCGGCTTGCCCATCTCGGTGGTCAGCAGTTCCGCCAGGCCGTCGAGTTCGGCCATGATCTCGTCGGCGAGCCGGTGCATCAGCGTGGCGCGTTCCTCCGCCGTCTTCGCCTTCCAGTCCTTGAATGCCGCCGCCGCGGCGTCGATCGCGCGCGCCGTCTCGGTTCGCCCGCAGCGCGGCACCGTGCCGATGACCTCGCCGGTGGCCGGATTGTTGACCTCGATGGTGGCGCCGCTGTCGGCGCCGGTCCAGCTGCCGGCGATATGGACCGCCTGCTTCATCAGCTTCGCATCAAGTCTCATGACTGTCTCCCGCTGTTCCTGTTCGTCTGCTTGACCCGGCCCGGCCGGCCCGTCTTAAGGGTGCCGCCGGAACGCCGGCCTGGCCATGCGGCAGGCCGAAGCACCGCCGAGAAGCACCGCCGGCGCGATGGATACTACTTAACACGTTAAATAATATCCGTCCCAGTGAATCCGCCGCCCAGATCTCGCATGCCGCGCGGCGCGGCTCAAGCGGTAGGGCCTCTCGCCAAGTCCGCCCGGGCGTGCTATGCGCCGCCGCACCCGCAGCCCTCCCCATGACGGATTGTTCCATGGCCGAGACCGAAACCCTGTCCCTGACGCAGGCGCACGACCTCGTCGTCGCCGCGCTGGTCGCCAACCGTACGGCGCCCGACAACGCCGCCTGCGTCGCCCGCGCCCTTGTCGCCGCGGAGGCCGACGGCCAGTCCGGCCACGGCTTGTCGCGCGTGCCCTCCTATGCCGCCCAGAGCCGGTCGGGCAAGGTCGACGGCTTCGCCAGGCCGGCGCTGGAGGACGTCACGCCGGCGCTGCTGCGCGTCGACGCCGGCCTTGGCTTCGCCTATCCGGCGCTCGATCTCGCGCTCGCCGTCCTGCCGGCCAAGGCCCGCGCGCTCGGCATCGCCATCGCTGCCGTCCGCCGCTCGCATCATTTCGGCCAGGCCGGCGCCCATTGCGAGAGACTTGCTGAGCAGGGCCTGGTCGCCTTCGTGTTCGGCAACGCGCCGAAGTCGATCGCGCCCTGGGGCGGGCGGACGCCGCTGTTCGGCACCAATCCGATCGCCTTCGCCGCCCCGGTCGCCGCCTCGGTCGACCCCGGCCATGCGCCGCTGGTCATCGATCTCGCCGTCTCGCGCGTCGCCAAGGGCAAGATCATGGCCGCCGAGAAGGCCGGCCGGACGATCCCCGAAGGCTGGGCGCTCGATGCCGACGGCAACCCGACCACCGACGCCTCCGCGGCCATGGCCGGCACCATGATCCCGATCGGCGAGGCCAAGGGTGCGGCGCTCGCCATGATGGTCGAGGTCATGGCTGCCGCGCTGGTCGGCGCCAGCCTCGCCTTCGAGGCCTCCAGCCTGTTTTCCGGAGACGGCGCGCCGCCGAACCTCGGCCAGACGATTATCGCCATCGATCCGGGCCTGACCTCCGCCGGCGCCTATGGCGAGCGCATCGCCGCCCTGGTCGCCGCCGTCGAGACCGAGCCCGGCGCCCGCCTGCCCGGCAGCAGTCGGCTTGCCGCCCGCGCCCGGGCGCGGGCTGAAGGCGTCGCGGTGCCCGCGCCGATCCTCGCCGAGATCCGCGCGCTCGCCGCCTGCCCGAACGGCTGACACAGGCGGACGCTCAGGCGTCGCCGAGGACCTCGAGCCGGCCGAGTGCGGAGTCGATCTGGTCGGTCAGGGCCTGCGCCTGCGCGCGCATGGCGAGGAGGTCCGCTCTCAGCCCGGCCGTTGCGACCGCCGTCTCGTCCGGCTCCATCGGGCCGTCGCCGCGCCCGACCAGCAGCCAGGTCGGGCTGACCCCGAGGACGCCGGCGAGCAGCACCAGCCGGTTTGAGCGCGGTTCCGCGCGGTCGCTTTCCCACGCCTGCAGCGTGGCCGTGCGCACGCCGAGCCGGCGGGCGAGCTGCGCCGTCGACAGTCCCGCGGCGTCGCGGGCAAGGCAGATCCGTTCGCCCAGCGTGCGCTCCGGCCCGCCGCCCCGGAGCGGCGCGAAGATACTCGAACCCTGCATGGTCATTGCGGCGTCTCCTCCTGGCTCTGGTCGTGGCGGCAAGCCTTGCACGGGCGCGCAGGGGTGGGCAACCGCGGGCGGGTCCTGTGCGTGGCCGCTGTCGCGCCGATGTCGCGCCGATGTCGCGCTTGGGCCACGATCGTGTCGCATCCGCGCGCCGGTGCGATCGGGCTCAGTATTCCCGCTCGTAGAAGATGCCGGCCTTGGACGAGCCATCCGCGCCGACCTCGCCGCGCATCTTCAGCCCTTTGGTGATGTCGATGTCGACCGTCACCCGGCTGGAATCGCGGCCCGTGCCCTGTTCGACGCCGAGATAGATGTTGTCGTTGATGTACTTGCCGACCGCCACCGAGGGGCCGCCCTCGACCGCCGCGTTGACGTCGATGGCGTCGAGGCCGAGCGACCGGCGCAGCTGCGCCAGCGGTCCGCGGTCGCTGCCGCCGGTCAGCGTCGCCACTGCGGCGGCGAGCTGGGCAAGCTGCGTCGGCGACAGCGTGCTCATGCTCCGGTCGAACAGCAGCTGCGCCAGGATCTCGTCCTGCGGCAGGCTCGGCACCGAGGTCAGCGCCACCACCGGATCGGCCGCGCTGCCGGTCACCGTCACGTTGACCGTCGTCGTGCCGGCGCTGGTCGTCGCCAGGAAGTCGAGCTCCGGCGTCAGCGAGCCGGAGAAGGTGGCGCTGCCGCGCGAGAAGGCCAGCCGCCGGGTCAGCACGTCGAGCTGGCCGCGCCTGAGTGTGAAGGCACCGATCGCCTGCGGCTCGGCCGTCGTGCCGACCACCCGCAGGCTGCCGGACAGTTCCGCGTCGACGCCGCGGCCGCGCACGAAGATCCGCCCCGGGGCATTCACGGTCACGTCGAGCCGCATCGGCGCCTCGCCGGTACCGCCGCTGCCGCCGCCGCCGTCGGCGCGCAGCTCCGCCATCTGTGCGCGCACCGCCGCCGGCGCGTTGACGTGCTGCACCGCGACCGGCGACACGCCGCCCGGCAGGGTCTCGGGAATGGCGATGTCGGCCCGTTCGACGCTGACGGTTCCCGACATCAGCGCGCCGGTGCGGCTGCCCGCCAGCGGCCCGCTGATGCGGATGTCGGCGTCGGCCACGGCGGTGACGACGCGCCCGTCGCTGTAGCGGCCTTTGTCGACCAGCGCGCGGATGTCGGCGGCCATGTCGCCGCCAAGGCCGACGCTGCCGCTGACCGACAGCGTGCCGCCGCCCGCCACCGCCGCCTTCAGCCCGTTGAGCACGATCCGCTCGCCGTCGATGTCGATGCTGCCCGTCACGTCCTGCAGCGTCAGCCCGGACGACAGTTCGGTCACGCGCACGCCGCTCGGCACCGCCGTCAGCGCAGGACGCGGCGCGGCGACCGTCCCGCCGACGCGGCCGGTCACGCGCATCGCGCCCTCGCCGCGGAAACCCGCTTCGGTCAGCGTCCGCCGCGCCAGCGCCAGCGGCACCGTGCCATCGAGCGCTAGGTCGAGCGCTCGCGCCCCCTCGAGCCCGACCGTGCCCTTGGCCGTCAGCGTCGTGCCGTCCGGCCCGCTTGCCGTCGTGGTCTGGTCGATGCGGTTTCCGGACAACCGCCCGCTGCTCGCCAGGCCGAGCGCGGGCAGGCCGAGGCCGGCGGTCGCCGACGCCGACAGGCCCGTGACGGACAGGTTCCAGGTCGCGACCGGGGCGCCGGCCGCGCCGCTCGCCGTCACCGTGCCGCTCGCGCTGCCGCCGAGCCCGAGCCCGGGCGCCACCGCATTGGCGAGCGCCAGCGGGACGTCGGCGACCCGCGCCGTCAGGTCGAGTCGCTCGCCCGCCGTGCCCGTCACGGTCAGCGTGCCGCTGCCGAGCGCAAGCGCCAGCGCATCGACGTGCAGAACCTCGCCGCGATAGGTGAACCGGGCCGGCTGCGCCAGCGCGGTCGTGAGCCCGGCATAGGCGCCGTCGAGCCGCGTGACGGCAAGGTCGAAGCCGCCGTCGGCGGCGGTCAGCGTGCCCGCTCCGGCCAGCCCGTCGCGTCCGCCCGCCGACGGCAGCCGGGCGTCGAGCGTGAAGTCGGTCCGCATCCCGTCGCTGCTTGCTTCCAGCGCCACCGTGTCGAGCGCGGTTCCCCCGGCCCTGACGCCGGAAGCCCCCAGCGTGCCGTTTGCCCGCGGCACGCCGAACGGGTCGAGCACGCTGGCCTCGGCCGTCAGGCCGGCGACATCGGCGCCCGGCACCGACAGGTCCGCGCCGTTCGCCGTGACGCGCAGCCGCGGCAAGCCGGCTTCGGCGGCGAGCGAGACCTCGGCGTTCAGCCGTCCGGTGATCGGCGTCAGCACCAGCGGCGACAGGTCGGCGAGCTGCGGCGCGTCGACCGAAACCCTGCCGGTCAGCGTCTCCAGCGCTCGGTCCAGGTCGCCGATCTCGGCCGAGCCCGCGATTCGGTTGCCGCCCGCGCGCGCCTCCAGGCGGTCGATCCGGGCGCCGCCGTTTTCGGACACGAGATCCGCGCTGGCCGTCAGCGGCGCGCCGTTCATCGTCCCAGCAAGCGCAAGCGTTCCCGCCGGCGCCTCCGGCGAGGCGGTGCCAGAGATCGTGAGCGTCACCGCCTCGACCGGCGTGCCGGTCAGCACCAGCCGGTCGGAGCGCGCCTCGAGCGCCACCTCTGCTGCCGCGAACGGGCCGCGCGCCGACGCGTTCAGCGCGATCTCGCCCTCCAGCCGCGGGTCGAGCCGGTGCAGGCCGCTCAGCCGGCCCTGCACCTCGGCCTCCAGGCTCCCGGCCGCGAGTGCGGCATCGCCGGCGAGCGCGAGGCCCGGACCGGTCAGCGACAGGCCGGTGACGCGCAGGGTGCCGTCCTCCGCGCGGTCCGCCGTCGCCTCGGCCGTCACCGTGCCGGCAAGCAGGCGATCCGCCTCGGCGCTGCCGGTCTTGAGGTCGCGCCCTTCGAGCGACACCGCCAGCGTGCCGCTTGCGGTTGCGGGCCTGCCGGTCGCCGCGAAGGCGCCCGTGAGCGTGCCGCCGAGCGGCCGGCCGGCCAGGGCGGACAGCGCGCCAAGGTCGGCGAGGTCGATCCGGCCGCGGGCCGAGGCGGCATCGCCGGCGTAGTGGGCTTCCGTCAGCACCAGGCGCCCGGCCGGCGCGCTCAGCTCCGCCGCCTCGATCGTCGCCGCTGCCTGCGCCCCGTCGATGCGGCCGGCGAGCGTCAGCAGCGTGTCGCCGGCGAGTGCCGCCAAGCGTCCATCGGCGGCGGCGACGCCGGCAAGCGCCAGGCGCGCGCGCAGCGGGCTGGTCAGATGCTCGGCGCGCAGGTCCGCGCCGCTGCCTGACGCGTCGAGCGTCAGCCGCTCGACCGCGCCCTCGGGGCCCGACAGCTGCGTCGCCGTCGCCGCCAGCGTCCAGTTGGCCTTGCTCAGTGCGCCGGAGAGCGTCAGCTCCGCGCTCACCGCGCCGAAGGCGACGCGCCGGCCGTCGATGTCGAGCGCGATCAGCGCGCCGCCGCCGGCGCCGACGGACAGCGTGCCCTTGCCCGAAAGCTGCTGGCTCAGCGGATCGAGGCCGCCGTCGGCGTCGAGGCGCACCGTCTGCGTCGTCAGCGATAGTCTGCCGGACAGGAACTCGAAGCTGGCGTTGAGCCGGGCTTCGCCCTTCAGCTCGGTGGAGCCGAGCAGGAATGCCGCGGCGACCGGCGGGGCGAGGGGGGCGAGGTCGCCGTCGAGATCGACCGACAGCATCCGCCCCGCGCCGTCCGTGCCGAGCCGGGCCGTGCCGGTCACGGTCTGCCGTCCGTCCAGCGCGACCGTCAGATCGGCGCCCCAGTCGTCCAGCGGCCCGTCGCCCGCGAGCCGGATGTCGAGGGCGGGCAGGTCGGGGATCTCCATCAGCCGAGCCACCAATCCGCCGCGCGGCTCGGACACGTCGAGGTCGAAGCCGAGCCGGCCGTCGCCGGGCGCGAAGTCGATCCGGGCGCCGATCGTCCCGGCGGTGCCGTCGGCGCGCCGGATGTCGAGCGTGGCCCGCACGATCTGCGGATCGTCGTCGATCCGCGCCGACCCGCTGGCGGTGAGCGTCAGCGGCGTGCCCGCCACCGGCGCCGCTAGCCGGATCTCCGCGACGGCGAGCCGCTCGAGCCGCAGGCGCGGCACCGGCAGGGACAGGGAACCTTCGGAGCGATCGGCGCCGTCGTTCCCGTCGGCGGCAGCCACCGGCCGGCGCGCGACATGGACGGCGCCGGCCGTCAGCGTGTCGACGAAGGCTTCGCCGGCGAGAAGCCGCGACGGCCGCCAGTCGAGCCGCAGGTCGGCGAGCGTCAGCCACGGCCCGGCCGCGTCGGCGACCGTCACCGCGTCGACGCGCAGGTCGCCCGTCCAGCCGATTCCGACGCCGGACACGGTCGTCCGGCCGCCGTCGCCTTCGAGCGCCGCGTTGACGATGCGCTCGATCACGATGCCGCCGAGCGGCGTCGGCAGCAGCGCGCCGAGCGCGACGACGCTCGCGCCGAGGGCAAGAGCGGTATAGGCGAGCCCCTTCAGGACCCGTCGCAGGGGATGCACTGTTCTCAAAAGGCCTGGCTCAAGCCGACATAGAGGGCGAAGTCGGGATCGTCCTTCTCGGGAGAAAGTGGGACCGCGACGTCGAGACGCAAGGGGCCGATGGGCGTGAAATAGCGCAATCCGGCGCCGACGCCGATCTTCAGCGGCCGCGACAGGTCGGGCACGCTGTCGGCATAGGCGTTGCCCGCGTCGACGAAGCCGACGATCCCGATGGTCTCGGTCGCCTTGACGCGCACCTCGCCGGACAGTTCGATCAGGCTCAGCCCGCCGGTGACCTCGCCGTTCAGCCGCGGCCCGACGTTGCGGTAGGCATAGCCGCGGATCGAGCCGCCGCCGCCGGCGATGAA
The DNA here is from genome assembly GCF_000192745.1 of Polymorphum gilvum SL003B-26A1. NCBI lineage: Bacteria > Pseudomonadati > Pseudomonadota > Alphaproteobacteria > Rhodobacterales > Paracoccaceae > Polymorphum > Polymorphum gilvum. The sequence goes on along the minus strand of NC_015259.1, from coordinate 3,002,119 downwards.
GCGCCGGCTGGCCGGCACGTCCTGGATGCTGGCGCCGAGGATGCTGCCGACGCTCGCCTTGCCGGCCAGCACGAAGCGCGCGGCGTCGTCGAGCGCCGCATAGGTCGAGGCCGTGCCCTTGAGGAACAGCATGTTGCTCTTGCCGCGGATGTCGTAGGCCGGCTCGCCGAACAGGCTGGCGAACACGCCCTCGGTCGGGTTGAGCGGGTCGTCGCGGCTGTCGAAGCTCAGTTCGCCCGGCACGCCGACCAAGAAGTAAGTATGGTTGCCGTAGACGTCCTGCTCGTCGGCGTAATAGGCCTCGACGCCGGCGCGGCCCCTGATCTGGTCGGTGAACTCGCGCCGCAGGTAGGCGTCGGCGGTCACCGAGCGGCTGGTGTAGGCGTCCGGGGTTTCCTGCTTGGCGCCGAGGCTCGTCGTGAAGCGCGTCAGCGGGCCGAACACGCCCGGCTTCTCGAAGGCGATCCGGCCGGCATATTCCATGTCGCCCAGCTCGGTGTTGCCGAGGCGCCCGACCGAGCCCTCGACGCTCAGCAGCTCGCCGCGTCCGAACAGGTTGCGCCGCCGCCAGTAGGCTTCCAGCCCGATGCCTTCCGTGCTCGACCAGGTCGCGCCGGCGCCGATCACGTGTCGCTTGCGCTCGCTCACCTCGATGGTGATCGGCAGCCGGCCGTCGGGGCCGACCGTGTCGCCCTCGACGAAGCGCACGCTGGCGAAGATGCCGAGGTCGTTGAGCCGCTTCTGCGCTCGCGCCAGCACCTCCGGGTCGTAGGTCTCGCCCTCCGGGATCATCGCCTGCACGGCGACGAAGTCGGGATCGGTCACCTCGGTGCCGGCGACCGCCACTGGGCCGAAGCGTGCCTGCTCGCCGGCGGTGGCCGAGAGCGTCACGTCCAGCGTGTTGCTGGCGTGGTCGGCGACGATGACCCGTTCGGCGATGCGCGCCTTGGGATAGCCGCGCCCGCGCAGCAGGGTGACGATCTGCCGCTCGGCGTCGAGGATCTTGACCGAATCGGCTGCGGCGCCCGGCGCCAGGCCCCAGAAGGCCGGATCGGTCGAGATCGCGCCGGCGGCCGCGCCGCGCGTCTCGATGCGCACCGCGCCGAAGCGGAAGATCGGCCCGGCGTCGACCGCGATGGTCACCGGCACCGGCCGCGCGTCCGGGATGTCGCCGCTGTCCAGCGCCCGCTGCAGCGGCACGCCGCCGAGCCTGATGTCGACCGTGCCGCCGTAGCGCCCGGCGGTGTAGAGCCGGGCGACCAGCCGGTCGAGGTCGTTGAGCGCGCGCGAGATCAGCCCGGCCTCGCCCGACGGCGGATTGTCCGTCTCGCCGACCAGCAGCGAGGTCTCCTCCAGCAGCGCCTTGAGGTCGTCGTCGCCGCCGGCGAGCGTCAGCGTCGGCGCATAGGGCAGGGCGTCGGGCACCGTCTCCGCCGGCGTCTCGGCGCCGAACAGCGTGAAGCCGAACAGCTCGAAGCCCTGCGCCGACGCGCTCCAGGTCGCCAGCGCGAGCGCCAGAACGACCGCATGAGGCGCGCGCGCGTATAGCCCGGCCGCGGAAAACCCGCCCGAACTCGCCCCGCCCGAATGCGGCCCGTCCGCGCATACCCCGCCCGTCCGCCGGGCGGCCCCTGTCGGGGCCGGGCGCCGAGGCCGGCCTGCCAGCGGGCGGCCGGAACGGAAGGACGGTAGACGCATCACCTGCTGCCGCCTTGGTGTTTCGGTCAGGGAAGCGCCCCGCGCGGACGCCTCGCCACGCCCTATATGGCACGGCAAGACCGCCAAGGCGAGTTGCCCCGCCGCCGGGTCATTCCCAAGGGTCATCTTCCCAGGGGTGTCGCCAAAGTCGTCCCCCGGGTCGACCCCCGGCGTCATCCCTAACGAAGTCTTAGTCTAGCCGCAGAGGGTTAAGGGAAAGCTGTCAGGCGGCGGCGAGACCCACGGCGTGGTGCAGCTGAGGCTTGGCGCCCATGCTGTTCCGACTTGGCCTGGGTGGTCGGCCGGGCGGGGACTGCCGGCAAGCCGACGCGTGGATCGCCTTCTACCGTCACCAGCGGCCTCATGCTCCCCATGGCCGACAGCAAGGTCGCAGCGGTCTGCTTCAATCCCATCGAAACCGATCGGAACAGGCCCAGGCAATTGCTTGAATCAACCTGAAACCTGTCCAAGGGTCGGGGAGTAGCTCACCCTTCTTTGCCCCCGCCCGGGTCAGAACAGCGGCGGTTCCTCGGCGAGGCCGAGCTGGCGGCGGGCGGCGGTCAGCGTGTTGGCCATCAGCATGGCGATGGTCATCGGCCCGACGCCGCCGGGCACCGGCGTGATCGCGCCGGCGCGCGTGCGCGCCTCGTCGAAGGCGACGTCGCCGACCAGCCGCGTCGCGCCCGCGCCCCTGTCCGGCGCCGGGATGCGGTTGATGCCGACGTCGATCACCGTCGTGCCGGGCTTGATCCAGTCGCCGCGCACCATCTGCGGCCGGCCGACGGCGGCGACCACGATGTCGGCGCGCCGCACCACCGCGGGCAGGTCGCGGGTGCGGCTGTGGGCGATGGTCACCGTGCAGCTTTCGGCCAGCAGCAGGCTCGCCATCGGCTTGCCGACGATGTTGGAGCGCCCGATCACCACTGCCTCCAGCCCGGCCAGCGGGCCGGGAAGCGTGCGCTTCAGCAGCACCAGGCTGCCGGCCGGCGTGCACGGCACCAGCGCGCTGGCGCGCTCGCCCGCCGTCAGCAGGCCGACATTGACCGGATGGAAGCCGTCGACGTCCTTGTCCGGCCGGATCAGCCGCAGCACCGTGCTGGCGTCGATGTGGTCCGGCAGCGGCAGCTGCACCAGGATGCCGTGGATGTCGGCGTCGTCGTTGAGCCGCGCCACCAGGGCGACGAGCTCGGCCTGCGAGGTCGTCGCCGGCAGCGTGTGCTTGACCGAATGGAAGCCGCAGGCCTCCGCCGCCTTGTCCTTGTTGCGGACGTAGACCTCGCTCGCCGGGTCCTCGCCGACCAGCACCACCGCGAGCCCCGGCCGCCGACCGGTCTCGCGCACCAGCCGCGCCGCGCGGGCGGTGATTTCGGCGCGCACGGAGGCGGCGATCGCCTTGCCGTCGATCAGGATGGGCTCGCTCATGGGGAAGGCCTCGTGTCAGGGCGTCTCGTCTGGCGCCCTGTTACAGCCTGCGCGCGTGGGCGTCCAGTTCGCTGAGCGCGCAGACGATATGGTAGAACGAACTCGCCGGCGCCGGCTCGTCGCGGAAGCGCCCGTCGGCCTCCAGCTTGTCGCGCCACAGGCCGGCGAGCGGCACGTCGAGATAGGGGCGCAGCGCCGCCCCGGCGCGCAGCGCCGAGCCGAGATAGGCGCGCCGCGCCGCCGCTCCTTCCGCGATCTCCGCCAGCGCCAGTGCCGCCTTCAGCCATTCGGTCTGCGCCCACAGCCGGGCCACCGGGTCGAGCACGGCGAAGCGCTCGTCGAGCGCCATCATCGCCACCTGCCGGTCGGGGCAGACGCCGTGCTCCTCGCCGATCGCAAACAGCCGCCGTGCGGCGGCCAGCGCGCGCGCCTCGCCGCGCGCCGTGCCCCAGCGCACCAGCAGCCAGGCCCATTCGAACTGGTGCCCCGGCTCCAGGATGCGCCCGCGCGCGTCCGGCATCGGCCGCCAGTCGGCGTCGAAGAACTCGCGCAGGCCGCCGCTCGTCGCGTCGATGAAGCGCTCCAGCGCCAGGCCGGCGATCTCGTCGGCAAGCGCCGTCCAGGCAGGTCCGCCGCCGGCCGCCTCCCAGGCGAGCGCGGCCTCGAACAGGTGCATGTGCGGGTTTGAGCACAGCGGCAGCCGCTCCGGCGCGCCCTCGTGGAAGCCGCCGGCCGGATGGCCGCAGGCCGCCTTCAGGCGGGCGAGCAGCCGCGCCGCCCGTTCGCGGTAGGCCGGCGCCCGCCCGGCGTCCTCCGCGGCCGCATGGGCCAGCGCGAACAGCGCGAAGGCCTGGTTGTAAAGGTCGAAGCCCGGGTCGAGCAGGGCGCCCTCGGCCGACACCAGCGCGCCCACCGTGCCGTCGCCGAGGCCGTAGCGCTCCAGGAACAGGGCGAGCCCTTCGCGCGCCGGCGTGCGCCAGTCGCCGTCCCAGCCCATGCGTCCGGCCTCCAGGAAGCTGTAGACCTGGCGCGGCTGCACGCGCGCCCGGCGCGGCGCGTCGACCGCCGCGCCGGTGGCCACGTCGATGGCCTCGTGGAAGCCGCCGCGCTCCCGGTCGATGCCGGCCGCATGCCAGCGCGGCAGGGCGGCGGCGAACAGCCAGCCGCGCATCTCCTCGGCCATCGCCTTGACGGCGCGGGAAACGTCCCCGGCTTCGTCGGGGGCCGGGGCGTCGCGCGCTGCAGGGGGCTGGTCGATGGTCACGTCGGTCGTCCTCGGGAACGGAGGGAGGGGCGGTGCCGCGCCGCACTATAGGGCGCGTCGGCGGCCCGGAAAAGCGCCGACCGGCACCGACACGCCGGTCGGGCGGTAGCCTTAACGATTTGAATTCGATTGGTGTTGTAAACCGGGCACATAGGGTAACCTCTCTCGTCCCGCCGCCGTCCCGATTCTTGGATGCGGCCGTCCCGGATGCTAGGGAGGGACGGGACAGATCGACGGGATGGGATCGTGATGCGGATATTGGCCGTTCTGGCGCTTTTGGCGGCCCTTTCGGGCTGCGGCGCGCTTCCGGGTGAGGGGCCTTCGGCGATCGGGATCACGTCTGAGGAGATATCGGCGCAGGGGAGTTCGGTTCCGACTGGGTCTGAGTCCTATGCGGTTGTGTCGATCGAGCCGTCGAACATCGATGTGATCAAGGCGTACCGTCCTCTGGCGTTTTCGAACCAGTTCCGCGGGGTTGGCTCCGGCGGCGGGTCGTCGGCGCTTCTGGGGGTCGGCGACAGCCTGCAGGTCAAGATCTTCGAGGCCTCGCGCGAGGGTTTGTTCTCGCCGGGCGATTCGGACAGCACGCTGGTTCCCGCGGTGATCGACGAGACGGGTCACGTGTTCGTGCCCTATGCGGGGCGGATCGCGGCGGCGGGTCTGACGGTGGAGGGTCTGCGGGCGTCGATCGAGCAGAAGCTGGTCGGCAAGGCGGTCGAGCCTCAGGTCCTGGTGGTGGTTGCCGACAAGCAGAGTTCGACGGCGGTGGTGGTGGGTGACGTCGGCAAGCCGGGGGTGTATCCGCTGCCGGTGCGCCAGACGCGGCTTCTGGAGCTTGTCGCGGTGGCCGGCGGACCGCGGGCTGCGACCTACGAGACGGTTGTGACGCTGAAGCGGGGTCCGCGGTCGGGGACGACGCGGCTTGAGCACCTGATCGACTATCCGGAGAACAACGTGCTGGTGGCGCCGGGCGACAACGTGCTGCTGTCGCATCGCCCGCGCACCTTCTCGGCCTTCGGGGCGGTGAAGGCGAACCAGCTGGTGGCGTTCAAGACCAAGAGCGTGACGCTGGCCGAGGCGCTGGCGACGGTGGGCGGTCTGAACGACTACCGGGCGGACGCGGGCGGGATCTTCCTGTTCCGCTTCGAGGACGCGGATCTTGTGCGCGCGCTCAAGCCGGAGCTTGCCGGTCGTCTGTCGGGGGGGGAGCAGGTGCCGCTGGTGTACCGGCTGAGCCTGCGCGATCCGCAGGGCTTCTTCCTGGCGCGCTTCTTCGAGATGCGCGACAAGGACATCCTCTACGTGGCCAACCATCCGACGGCGGAGTTCGGCAAGTTCCTGCAGATCATCGCGCCGCTGATCAGCAACGTGGCGACGGTGAACTCGTCCTTCTTCGACGACTGACGGGACGGATCCGTCTGGAGGATCTGTCTGGAGGATCTGGCAAGGGCGCCCGGGGACGGCCGGGGGCGGGGACGGGGAAAGCGGTAAGGCGGCATGGCGGAGGCGGGAACGGGGTCGGAGCGGGTGTTCGTGTTCCTGCAGGGACCGCCGTCGATCTTCGCGCGCACGCTGGCCGACGAGCTTGAGCTGCTCGGCCACCGCACGCTGCGGGTCAACCTGTGTCCGGGCGACTGGCTGGACTGGCACGACCGGCGCTGCACGTCGTACCGGGGCAGCCTTGCGGGGTTTCCGGCCTGGCTGGAGGGGTTCCTGCGCCGGGTCGGGGCGAGCGACCTGGTCTATTACGCCGACCGCCAGCCCTATCACGTGGCGGCGGCGGAGGTGGCGGGGCGTCTGGGGATCGCCTGCGCGGCCTACGAGTTCGGCTACCTGCGGCCGGACTGGATCACGCTGGAGCGCAACGGCATGTCGGCGCATTCGCTGTTCCCGGACGATCCGGCGCTGATCCTGTCGGCGGCCGCGGGTCTGCCGGCGATCGACCGGCGGCCGCTGTATCCCTATGCGTTCTGGCGCGAGGCGGCGGCGGAGGTGGTCTACAACCTGGCCAACGTGCTGCTGGCTCCGCTGGCCTATCGGCGCTACGTGCGCGACAAGTTCTACCATCCGCTGGCGGAATACCTGCGCATGGCGCCGCGCCTGGCGCTGGCGCGCTGGCGCGACACCAACGCGGAGCACCTGATCGACGATCTGATCGGCACGGGTCTGCCCTATTACGTGTTCCCGCTGCAGCTGCAGAGCGACTACCAGCTGCGCTACAACGCGCCCTACGACCACATCGGCGAGGCGGCGGAGGAGGTGATCCGCTCGTTTGCCAAGGCGGCACCGGTGTCGGCGCGGCTGGTGTTCAAGATCCACCCGCTCGACCAGGGCATCGAGCCGTGGCGGCGGCTGCTGAAGGGGATCGCGCGCCGCTACGGGGTGCGCAAGCGCATCTACGTGATCGACGGCGGCAACCTGAACCGGCTGCTGGAACACGCCAAGGGCGCGCTGACCATCAACAGCACGACCGGCATCCATGCGCTCAGGGTCGGCTGCCCGACCAAGGTGCTGGGCATCGCGCTCTACGACATCGCCGGCCTGACCAGCCAGGGCCCGCTGGACGCGTTCTGGTCGGACCGCACGCGCCCCGATCCGCAGCTGCTGGAGGCGCTGGAGCGGCTGCTGGCGGCGTCGATCCAGGTCAAGGGCAACTTCTACACCGAGCGCGGCCGGCGCGCCGGCGCGCGCGCCATGGCGCTGCGCCTTGCCGCCGGCACCCTCAACCAGCCCGGCGCCCGCGTCGACCCACCCCCCCGCCTCGAAAGGGCTAGGGCCCAGAACATCCCCACAACCTTCGCCGACCAGCTCGCAACCCGCGGCAAGACCGAAAGATGGTCCCGTGCTTGGCGCGGCTGACCTCGACCTCGGCTCGCCGCCGCTGCCGGCAGCCGCCCTGCCGCGCCGCTTCCTGTTCCTGCAGGGGCCGCTCTGTCCGCTGTTCCGTCGCATGGGCGAACTGCTGCGTGCCGCCGGCCACGAGGTGCACCGGGTCAACCTGTGCGCCGGCGACTGGCTGCACTGGCAGGGGCCCGGCTGCCGCTCCTATCGCGGCCGCATCGCCGACTGGCGCGCCCATGTCGGTGCCCTGATGGACGACCTGTCGATCACCGATCTGGTCCTGCATGGCGACCGGCGTGTCTATCACCGCATCGCGGTCGAGTGCGCGGCGGCGCGCGGCATCGCGGTTGCTGCGACCGAACTCGGCTACCTGCGGCCCGGCTGGATGACCATCGAACGCGGCGGCCTGTCGACGCTGAGCCACTTCCCGACCGATCCCGGCCATATTCGGCGCATCGCGGCCGCTGCCGGCGCCATCGATCTGTCGCCCCGCTACCCGACCTCCTTCTTCCTGGAGGCCGCGCCCGACGTGGTCTACAACCTGACCAACGTCGCCCTCTGGTTCCTCTATCCGCACTTCCGCCGCCACACGATCTACCATCCCGTGCTCGAGTATCTGCGCGCCGGCTGGCGCCTGCTCGGCAAGGCCCGGCGCGACCGGCGGGCCGGCGCGCAGATCGCGGAGCTGTTCGCCTCGGCTGCGCCCTTCTTCGTTCTGCCGCTGCAGCTCGAAGGCGATTTCCAGCTGCGCGCCCATTCGCCCTTTGCAAGTTTCGGCGAGGTGATCGACCTGGTACTGGCTTCCTTCGCCGCCCATGCCCCGAACGAGGCCCGTCTCGTCCTCAAGACCCATCCGCTCGACGCCGGCGTCGAGGGCTGGCCGGATCGCGTGCGCCGCACCGGCGAAGCCCTCGGCCTCGACGACCGGATCGTCTTCCTCGACGGCGGCAGCCTCAGGCCGCTGTTCGAGCGCACCGCCGGCGTCGTCACCGTCAACAGCACCGCCGGGCTGGAGGCGCTGCAGGCCAGTCGCCCAGTCAAGACGCTGGTGCCGGCCCATTTCGACATCGTCGGCATGACCCACCAGGGCGACCTCGACGGCTTCTGGCGCGCGCCTCAGCCTCCCGACGCCGGACTGGTCGACGCCTATGTGCGGGCGATCGCCGCCGCCATCCAGGTGCGCGGCTCGATCCACAACCGCGAGGGCCTGGAGGCCGCCGCGCGCAACATGGTCACGCGCCTGCTCGAGCGCAGCCTCAACGAGCCCGACGCCTTCGTCGATCCGCCGCCGCGGCTCGCCCGCGCCCGCGCCATGGGCGTGCCGCTGTGATCCGCGCGGCGCGTCTTGCCGACCCGGCGTTGGCGCCGCTCGCCGCAGCCATTGCGCGTGCGACCGGCTGGCGGCTTCGGGCGCCATGGCTGCCGCGATTCGCGACCGGCGAGGTTCTGCTCTGCGGCCTCGGTGCCGCGGCCTTCGCGGCGGCGCGGCACAAGGCGCTCGCCCGCCGCGCTTCGCTCGTCCTGGTCTTTCCCGGTCCGCTGCCGCAGACGGCAGCGCCCTTTCCCGCCGCGCTCGGGCTGATCGAGCTGTCGCCCGACCGCCTGCGCGACAGCGACAGCCTCGCCGCGGCCCTGCGCGCCGGTCTGGCCGACGGCGCCGCGTCGACGCAGGGAGGCGAGGCCGCGCGCCTGCTCGCGCAGTGGCGGGCCGCACCGCCCGATCCCTGGTACCGGCTCGATCCGCTCGATCCGCAGCAGGCGGGCCTGTCGGGTGCCGTCGTCGCTGCGCAGCGCGTTATCGGTCCTGACGTGCCGATCCCGCCGGAGGCCGGGCAGACCGTTCTGGCGCCGGCGCCGGACGGCGGCTACCGGATCGTCACCGCAGGAACCGGGATCGATGCCGGAGCAGGGGGCAATCCGCTGCCGCTGCTGCGCGGCGCCGCGTCCCTGGTCGCCGACGACGAGACCCTCGCGCTCTATGCCCGCCTGTGCGGCTGGCCGGTCGTCGCGCCGCCGGGCTCGCTCGCAGCGCTGATCGACGGCGACGGTGTCGCGGCCTCTGTCCTGTCGGTCCTGCGCTGGCTCGATCCTTACGACGGCGCGCCGATGGCCGCCCGCGACGCGCTCGACACCGCCGCCCTGTTGGCGAAGAGCTGGGCCGACAACGACCGGCCGTCCTTCTGTATCGGCTCCCAGACCTGGAACCACGCGGCCATCCGCGCCACCTTCACCGGCTGCGGCGGCTCGGTCACCTTCTGCGACGGTCCTGAGGCCGCCCCGACCGCCCTGGCCGCCGCGCAGGCCGCCGGCGGCCGTATCCTGTCCTGGGCCGGTAAGACGCCGCCGGAGCTGGAGATCGCCTGCGCGGCCGCCGGCGTGCCGCTCTTGCGCATCGAGGACGGCTTCCTGCGTTCCGTAGGCCTCGGCGCCGGCCTCGCCCGCGGCGCCTCGCTCGCCGCTGACGACCTCGGCATCTACTACGACCCGTCGCGCCCGAGTCGGCTCGAGGTCCTGCTGGAGACCCGCGAACTGACCGCCGACGAGCGTGCGCGTGCCGCCGCCCTCGGTCGCGCCATCGTCGCCGCCCGCCTGTCGAAATACAATTTCGGCCGCAGCCGGACGCATGCCTTCCCGGCCGACCGCGCGGTCGTGCTGGTGCCCGGCCAGGTCGCCGACGACGCCGCCGTGCGCCGGTCGCAGTCGGCGACCATCGCCTGCGCCAGCACCGACAACGTCAACCTCGACCTGCTGCGTCTCGCGCGCGTCCGCCATCCGGACGCCTTCCTGGTCTACAAGCCCCATCCCGACGTCGAGACCGGCCTGCGCAAGGGCCGCATCGCCGACGCCGATCTCGCCGGCCTCGCCGACCATGTCGCCCGCGACGCCAACATCATCGACCTGATCGAGGCCAGCGACCGGCTGGAGACCTTCTCCTCGCTGTCCGGCTTCGAGGCGCTGCTGCGCGGCAAGCCGGTCACCGTCCACGGCCTGCCCTTCTATGCCGGCTGGGGCCTCAGCGACGACCTGACCCCCTGTCCGCGCCGCACGCGCCGGCGCAGTCTCGACGAACTGGTCTACCTCGCCCTCGTCGTCTACACCCGCACCATCGACCCGGTGTCGCTGCTGCCCTGCCGGCCGGAGTATCTGGTCGGCCGACTCATGCGCCAGCGCGCCAGCCGCTGGCACCGTCTCAGGACTGCCGTCCTGCGCCACGCGTCCTGGCTCGGCCGCCGTCTCGGCATTTGACGGCAGCGGGCCGGCAGGGTATCGGCGACAAGTAGGACACGGATCGGACACGGGCAGGACACGGTCAGTCCTCGCCGGAAGTCCCTGGAGAGCGTGCAAGATGGCGAAATTCGACCCGTCCACCATCGTCCTGACCGGCGCCAGCGGTGGCATCGGCACGGCGCTGGCGCTGGAATACGCCACGCCGGGCCGCCATCTGGTGTTGATCGCCCGCGACCCGCATCGCCTTGACATGCTTGCCGAAAACGTCCGCCGCAAGGGCGCGGAGGCGGAAACGGCAGCGCTCGATATCCGCGACCGCGCGGCGCTGCATGCCTTTCTCGCCGAGGCCGATGCGCGCCGCCCGGTCGACCTGCTGATCGCCAATGCCGGCGTCACCGCCGGCCTCGGCGCCGGCCGCTCGCGCGAGCCCGACGACGCCTCCGACCGCCAGTTCGAGATCAATTTCCGTGGTACTGTCAATACGATAACGGGACTTGTCGAACAGATGCGGGCACGCCGGCGCGGCCATATCGCCCTGGTCGCCTCGCTCGCCGGCCTGCGCGCCCTGCCGGACATGCCGTCCTACAGCGCCTCCAAGGCGGCGGTGATATCCTACGGCCACTCCCTGCGCGGCTGGCTCGCGGCCGACGGCGTCGGCGTCACGATCCTGTGTCCGGGCTTCGTCACCTCGCCCATGTCGGCGCGTCACAAGGGCGCCAAACCCTTTGAAATCACAGCGGAAGACGCTGCGCGCCGGATGCGTCGGGCGATCGAGCGCCAGCGCAGCCTGCACGCCTTTCCGTTCCTGCTGGCGACTGGGATCCGCCTGCAGGGCATCCTGCCGCCGCGGCTATCCGACTATTTCATGAAGCCCTTCGCCGCGGAAATCGAGGACGACCCCCGCTTCCGCGACTGACCGCTCAGCGCGCCGCCTTGATCAACCGGTCGACGGCCGTGCCGTCGGCGCGAATCTGCTTGAGTTCTTCGGCCGTTAGCGCCACTGCACGCTCGATCTGCTCGAACGTGTGCTCGCTGGTGATGAAGAAGCGCAGCCGCGCCGCCTTTTCCGCCACGGCCGGGAAGATGATCGGCAAGGCATTGAGTCCACGGGACAAAAGCCGGTTTGACAGGACCGCCGCGCCGACCGACTCGCCGACGATCACCGGCACCACCGAGTAGCCGGCGCTCGGTCCGGTATCCAGTCTGGCCGCCCTGGCGCAGGCGAGAAAATGCCGGCCGTTCGCCTGCAGCCGTGCCACCCGCTCCGGTTCCCGCTCCATCACCTGGATCGAGGCGATCGCCGCCGCTGCCAGCGCCGGCGCCAGACCGACCGAGAACACGAACCCGGGCGCCGTCGTCTTGAGATAGTCGCACAGCACCCGCGAGCCGGCGATGTAGCCGCCGCAGGACGAGAAGGTCTTGCTGAGCGTTCCCATCCACAACTCGACCTCGTTCGGGTCGATGCCGAAATGCTCGGCGATGCCATGGCCGGTGGCGCCGAGGACGCCGATCGAATGGGCCTCGTCGACCATCAGCCAAGCATCGTACGCCTGCTTGAGGTGAACCAGGCGCTTGAGATCGGGAAAGTCCCCATCCATGGAATAGAGACCTTCGACGACGATCAGCACATGATCGTACTTGTGGCGGTTCTCCGCCAGCAGGCGCTCCAGCGCTTCGAGGTCATCGTGGGGGAAATTGATCCGTGTCGCACCTGACAGCCGCGCGCCTTCGGCGATGCTGTTGTGCACCAGGCTGTCGGTCAGGATCAGGTCGCCCTTGTTCATCAGGTGACCGATGGTCGTCACGTTGGTGGCGTGGCCGCTGACCATGACGATCGATGCCTCCACCCCGTGCACACGCGCCAGGGCATCTTCGAGGTCGCGGTGCAGGGGACGCTCGCCGGCCACGATCCGGCTGGCGGAAACGCTGATGCCGTAGGTCTCGATCGCCGCCTTGGCAGCTGCCGCCACGTCGGGGTGGCCGTTGAGGCCGAGGTAGTTGTAGGAGGCGAAGTTGTCGTGGACCTTGCCGTCGATGACGGTGGTTCCCGCGGCCAGTCCGTCATGGGGGCGGAAGAACGGATTGTCTATGCCCATCATGTCTGCGGCCGCCCGCTGCATCTGCAGCTGCTTGATCTGCGGCAGTTCGGCGAAATCGAAGGCCTTGCGCTTGGGCTCGGGAGCCTGGGCCGACACCGGCGCGGGACGCCGGTCGCGGTTGGCCTTTCGTCCGGCCCGGATACTCTCCATCAGCCGGTCACGGTCGCTGCCGGCGATGCCGCCGAGTTTGGATCGCCGCTCGCTCACAGCAGCGACCTCAGTTCGCGGCTCTTGGCCTCGACCTGTTCGGCGATGTCGGACAGGTCCTCGGTTTCCGTACGGTCGTCGGTCATGTGCTGGCTCGCAAGCTGTCGGGCCTCGCCGGAGACACCATTGTCGGCCTCACCGCCGAGGACGCGGTTCGCGACGCGCGCCGACAGGTCGATAAGGGTGGCACCGTTGGCGAGCGACATCAAGGGGATGTCGATGCCGAGCTGGCGTTCAGCGCTCATCCGCAGTTCGAGCGCCATCAGAGAGTCCATGCCGACCTCCGACAGCGGCTTGTGCGGATCGATCTCCTCCGGCGCGATACGCAGGATCTTGCCGATCTCTCCGGCAAGGAGGTTGGCGACCGTCTGCGCCGCCTTGACCTTGTCCATGCCCTTGAGCATGGCATGCAGGTCGATGGCGCCTTCCACCGGTCCGGAGTCCTCGCCGCTGCCGAGGCCCAGCAGGTCGACCAGCGGCGTGGCAAGCAAGGCGAGGTCGCGACGGGCCGACTGCCAGTCGATGCGCGCATAGCCGACCGCCGCAGTCTCGAGCGAGTCCTGCGGCTCTGCCATCAGCGCGACAAGACCATCGAGGGCCTCGCGCGCGGTCAGCGCATGGCGCCCGAGCTTGCGCGCCAGCAATTCGTTGACGTCGTCGTTGCGGGCCAGATAGCCGGCGTCGGAAATGGCGCCCCAGGCGACCGCAAGGCCGGGCTTGCCCTCGGCGCGCCGCTTGCGGGCGAGTGCTTCCAGATAGCCGTTCGCGGCGACGTAGTTGGCCTGGCCGGGGTTGCCGACCAGCGTGGTCGCGGAGGAATACAGCACGAAATGGTCCAGGGGATCTCCGGCGGTCAGCACGTCGAGCAGTTCAGCGCCGCGGATCTTCGGTGCCAGCACACGGGTCAGGCCGTCGTGGTCGAGGTTCGCGAGAAGGCCGTCGTTCAGCACCATGGCGGTGTGGAAGACACCCCGGATAGGCGGCATCGTGCTCCGGCAGTCGGCCAGCGTCTTGGCCAATGTCGCTTCGTCCGTGAGATCGCAGGCCGGCGCAACGACACGCACGCCACGTGTCTCAAGTTCGGCGGCAACCGCCCTGGCATCGTCGGAATCCGTACCGCGCCGGCTTAGTACGAGCAGGTTCCGCGCGCCGAGATCGGTCATCCGCCGCAGCAGTTCCGCCCCGAAGCCGCCGAAGCCGCCGCCGACGACATAGGTCGCGTCGGGCCTCAGCGCGAGGCTACGGCGGCGCGGTACCGCGGCGGGAACGGCCGGCGGGCGCAGCACGATCTTGCCGATATGGCCGGCCTGCTGCATGAGTCGGAAGGCATCGATCACACCGTCCGCCTCGAACACGCGATAGGGCAGGGGGGCCAGGGTGCCGTTTTCGAACAGGCGGACCAGTTCGATGAACAGGTCCTTGGCCAGTTTCGGCTGCCGGGTCAGCAACTGGTCGGCGTCGATGCCGAAATAGGTCAGGTTCTGCCGGAACGGTCGCAGGCCGATGCGGGTGTTGCCGTAGTAGTCGCGCTTGCCGAGTTCCAGGAAGCGGCCGAACGGCTTCAGCACCTCGATGCTGCGTTCCATCGCCTCGCCGAACAGCGAGTTGAGCACCACGTCGACGCCCTGGCCGTCCGTGGCCTCCATGATGTCGTCGACGAAGGCGAGGCTGCGCGAGTCGAGCACCAGATCGGCTCCGAGCAGCTTGAGGAAGCTGCGCTTTTCCTCCGAACCGGCGGTCGTGATGGTGCGCGCGCCACGCCATTTGGCGATCTGCAGCGCGGCGAGGCCGACGCCACCGGCGCCGCCGTGGATGAGTACCGTCTCCCCTTCGCCGAGTCTGGCCAGATGAACCAGCGCGTAATAGGCCGTCAGGAACGTGACCGGAATGGTCGCAGCCTCTTCCGAGGTGACGGTCGAGGGCATGGGCGCGCACGCCGCCTCGGACACCGTGACATGGCTCGCGAAACAGGCCGGGGCGAAAGTGATGACCCGCTCGCCCGGCTGGAACCGGGTGACGGCAGGACCGACCGAAACGACGGTGCCGCAGCATTCCATGCCCAGGGTCGGCCCGGCGAAACCGTCTTCCAGCGCTTCCTCGGGCAGGAGGCCGAGGGCCCACATGACATCGCGGAAGTTCAGGCCGCTGGCCTCGACGGCGATTTCGATCTCGTCGTCCCTGGGCAGCTGGCGGTCGATTGCGTGCCAGGCAAGCTGATCGAGCGAGCCCTGGCGCAGGATGTCCAGCCGCATGACCGGCTCCGCCGTCTCCGATACGGCGGCCTCCGGTAGAAGCCCTCCCTTGACGATACGCAGACCCGCCCGGCGCCGGCCGTCGATGATGATTTCGCGCTCGTCGCCGCCATTCCGGATCTCGTCCGCGAGCCGCACGGCGGCAACGCCAGGTTCGATCGCGGGGGACAGGTCGATCAGACGGATTCCGGCGTTCGGGAATTCGTTCATGGCCACGCGGCCATAGGCCCAGACGCCGCATTGATCGGGCCGATGGCTCGATCCGCCGGCAATATCCTGAACGCCGCCAGGGGCGACGATCCAAAGCCGCGTGTCGTCGAAGCCGATCGTCTTGAGCAGCTGAGTCAGGCTCCAGGTGCGGCTGTCGGTGACCGCAAGGGCATCACCCTCGGCCGCATAGGCGCCGGCAAGATGCACGATTCCGGCAGCGCACTCCGCGAGCAGAGCTTTCAGCGCGTCGTCCGGCTGGTCCGGGTCGATCGACCAGTCGCCATTTTCATCTGGTCCGGTGCGCTCCCCGATGACCGCGACCGTCACGGCGATCGCCGCTTCGGCGAGAGTCGATTTGAGGGCTTCCGCGACCTTCCGGCTCGCGCCGTCCCGATCGGCAATGACGAGGAGCGTCGACGCCTTCTGCGGCTCTTCCGCGGCTTGTTCCGCATCCGCCTGCACAACCGTCTTGCCGTCGGCGGGAGCCCGGGCTGCAATCAGGATCGCTTCGGCGACGTCGCTGTCGAGATTGGTCGTTTCGACCCGCTCAAGGCCTGCAGCGGCAAGATCCCCTTGCCACTCCTCCGGCGTCCGCAGGCGGGACAGGGGGAATGCGTCCACCGCCGTCTCGCGCCACCAGTCGGCGCCAATGCCGCGGATCAGGTCGGTCAGCGGGGAGGGGAGGAATTCGGCGCTGAACAACAGGCCGTCCCTGGACAGGCAGGCGCCGACGCGGGCGATGTCCTGGTTAGAACTTTCCGACAGGTGGCCGCCCGACAGAATGATGTCGAACGGACCGCGGGCGGCCAGCGCCTCGCCATCCTCGAAATCGACGAAGCGGATGGCGTTGCTGCCGGTCCATTGCCGTTCGGCCCGGCCGAGGGAGGTCGCGACGGGGTCCGTCACCACGACCGACGCGTGCCGCGGATCGATCAACCGGTCGAGCGTGAGCAGCAGATCGGCCGACGTGGCGCCGAAAACCAGGATCTTCAACGCCTGGTCGGACGGCCAGGACGTGATCAGGTCAACCGCGACGCGCTTTACGGCCGCCATCAGGTCGGCGGCTGCGGGCGAGGCGGTCTGGTAGGCGTCGAACAGGCCGCCGGCGAAATAGCCCTGGGCGCGTTCGGCAAGTCCGTCGCGCAGAATGTCCTTCAGCCGCAGCGACAGGCGAGACAGCAGCGCGGCTTCAGCGATGTGGCCGGAGGCTTCGACGGCGATGGTCCTGAGGAGGTCGCTGGCCGTCGGACCCTCGGCGGGGTCTTCGATGCGCCAGCCGTCGTCGGTTTCGGTCGCAAGGTCGCTGTCGGAGAGCCACCCGAGCAGGGAATGCACGAGCGGCAGGGCGGACTGAGCGATCAGCCCCTGTTCGACGAGAGCGTCGAGACGCAACGGCTCTGCGCCGGAAAGCTGCCAGAGCGTGTCATGGGCAATGGTCCGGCCGAGCGCTTCGACCAGCAGCAGGGTATCGCCGGGTTCCGGTGCGTCGTCGCAGGCGACGCCGCAGCGTTCCGCAAAGGCCGCGAAACCGTCCGGCATCACCGCCTGGATCGGGGCGACGCGATCCGCGTCCGGAAGCAGCGTCGCGATCGTGCGGTAGACCAGGTCGCTCTGGCGCGTCTCGCGACCGAGCCGGACCGCCCTGAACCGGGCCTGCGACAACCGGGCGACGACGTCGCCGGCGGCATCGAGATATTCGAAGGTCGCCTCGATGGAGCGCGGCGTGGCTCGGGTGACCCGGATCAGCACCGACGTCGGCGCGACCTCAGGCTGCAGCAGGCGCAAGGAGCCAAGCCGGATCGGCAGGAAGCTGGTCTGCGCCGGGATTTCCTCGACGCCGTCGAGCAGCGCGAACAGGCCGTGGAACCCGGCATCCATCAGCGTCGGACACAGGGCGAACTTGCCCCTGGCAACGGCGTCCGTCTGAGGTTTCAGCAGCACGGTCGCCGTGCGCGCGTCATGGGCAAGGACCTTTTCGGCGCGCTGGAATGCCTCACCGTAGCGCAGACCGAAGGTCTGCGTCAGCGCATAAAGAGCCGCGGTTTCCAGCGTCGTGCCTACATTGTCGGGCACTGACAGGGTGGACTTGCGGGCGTTGCGCACGACGCTGACGAAATGGCCGCGCGCGTTGAGAGACCAGTCGGCGCCCTGAAGCCGCGGGCGTGAAAGAACCTCGACCACGCGGTCGTCCGAGGAAATGCGGACCTGCGTCTCCCAGATCTCCGAACCGTCGAAAACCAGCGGCCGCAGGATGTCGAAATCGCGCAACTCGATCTCGTCGGCTCCCGTCCAGCGGATCGCGGCCCGCAATGCCATTTCGGCGAAGCCTGCCGCCGGGAACACGATCGACTCCTCGACCTTGTGATCGGCAAGCCAGGGCAACAGCGCCGGGTCGACGTGATTGAACCACTCGCCGACGTCCTGGCGCAGGCGATAGCCGAGCAGCGGCCAGGTCGTGCCGAACATGTAGTCGATGCTCTCGGCGGTGGCCTCCGGCTTGTAGTCGACATTCTGCCAGGGATAGCTCGGCAGCCCGACGAAAGCGCGCGGCGGTTCGCCGAAGAACTCCTCGAGATCGACCTCTCCGCCATGGGCGAGGATCCCGGCGGCGGCGGTCTCGACCGGATTGAGCGCGTGCTCGCCGCCCTTGACCGGAGCGTCCAGCGAGGGCAGCACGTCGGTGCGGTGCCCTCCCTCGCGCAGCACGTCATTCATGTAGGTGCCGAGCACCGGCTTCGGGCCGATTTCGACGAAAACGCCGATGGTCTGACCGGCCATGCGCTCGATGGCATCGGCGAACAGGACCGGCTGACGCACGTTGCGCCACCAGTAGTCGGAATCGAGGCGGATCTCTTCCGCGTCCGGGTCGACTGTGGAGAAGAACAGCAGGTCGGCAGCCTTGGGCTCGATGCCGGACAACGCCTCAAGCAGCGGCTCGCGGATCGGCTCGACGAGCGCACAATGGAACGGATAGGCAAGGTTCAGCCGGCGCATTGCCCAGCGCTTCTTGCGGGCGAACTTGGCGAAGGCGTCGAGGCTCTCCACCGGGCCGGAGATCGTCACGCTGCGGGGCGAGTTGATCGCAGCGAGCTCGATGCGAGGGAACCCGGCCTCCGCGATCGCCTCTCTGGCCTTGTCCGCCGGCAGCAGCAGTGCGGCCATGGAGCCGAGATGGCGGATCACCTCCTGCTGAGTCGATCGGGCATGGATGACCTTGACGGCCTGGTCGAGCGTCAGCGCCCCGCAGCACCAGGCGGCGGCTACCTCGCCGACGCTGTGGCCGGCAACGGCGCTCGGCCGGATGCCGCGCCTGGCGAGCGCCTCGACCAGCGCTACCTGAATGCCGAACAGCAGAGGCTGGGCGATCTCGGTGCGCTCGATCTCGGTCTCGAGGTCCTCCGAGAAGAGCATGGTCAACAGCGACCAGCCCCCGACGCCCATGAACTTGCGGTCGACCCGCTCGAAGGCTGCCTGAAAGTCCGGATCCTTCTGATAGGCTTCGCAGCCCATGCCGGCCCACTGAGAGCCGTTGCCCGAGAAGACGAAGGCGATCTTCTGGTTGGCGCGGACGGTTGCCCCCTGCACGATATTGGGCGACTTGCGGTCGGCGAGAAAGTCGTCGAGCGCCTGCCGTTTCTCCTCGGCGCTGGCGCCGAGCACCACCAGCCGGTCGCTGAGCAGGTCGCGCGTATAGGCCGCGGACGCTGAGATCGCGCCTGCCGACGGATCGTCCTTGCCGTCGAGCGCTTCGCGATAGCGTTCCGCCAGCGCCTTCAGCGCCGCCTTGCCCCGGGCGCTCAGAACCAGCGGCGTCGTCGGATCGGATGGCTCGGCGGACACCTCCGGCGCGTCGCCGTCGGCAAGGACGACATGGGCATTGGTGCCGCCGAAGCCGAACGAGTTGACGCCGGCAAGGCGCGGGGATCCGTCCTTTTGCAGCGGCACCGGCTCCGCTGCCACGCGCAGGTTCAGGTCCTCGAACGGAATGTCCGGATTGGGCGTGCGGAAATGCAGCGATTTCGGCAGCAGGTCGTGCTTCAGCGCCAGGATCGACTTGAGCAGGCCGACAAGGCCGGATACCGGCTCCAGATGGCCGACGTTGGTCTTGACCGAGCCGATCGCAAGCGGGGTGCTGCGCTTCTGGCCGATCACCTTGCCGAGTGCGTCTGCCTCGGCCGGGTCGCCGACACGCGTGCCGGTACCGTGCGCCTCGACGAACGCAAGCCGATCAGGGGCGATTTCGAGGCCGCCGTAGATCTCCTCGAGCAGGGCTGCCTGAGCATAGGGCGACGGCAGCGACAGGCCGACCGTGCGCCCGTCGGCGTTGATGCCGGATGCGACGATCCGGCCGTGGACCTTGGTACCCGGCAGGCGGGCGGCGCGGGCCGATTGCAGGATCACGGCGACGCCGCCCTCGGAGCGCACGTAGCCGTCGCCGTTGGCGTCGAAGGCCTGGCACAGGCCGGTCGGCGACAGCATGGACGCGCGCGAGAAGCCGACAAAGGCGAACGGGCTCAGCAGCACGCTGATGCCGCAGACGATGGCGGTGTCGATCTGGCCGGTTTCGAGCGCCGAGACGGCTTCGTGAAGCGCCACCAGGGACGAGGAGCAGGCGGTGTCGACCGTGAAGCTCGGTCCGCGCAGGTCGTAGATGTAGGAGATGCGGTTCGAGACGATCGACAGCGTGTTGCCGGTCATGAACTGCATGTCGGCATTCTGCGGATCGATCACGAAGCGGTGGTGGTAATCGAGCGACGAGGCGCCGACGAAGACGCCGGTCGAACTGCCCGCTAGGGCGCTCGGCGGCAGGCCGGCCTGTTCGAGCGCCTCCCAGACCAGCTGCAGCAGGATCCGCTGCTGCGGGTCCATCTGGAGCGCTTCGCGCGGCGAGATGCCGAAGAATGCTGGATCGAATCCCCAGACGTCATCGAGCTGGCCAGCAGCCCAGGTGTAGGTCTTGCCCGCTGCCGAGCGATCCGGATGCCCGAATCGGGTCAGCGGCCAGCGATCTTCGGAAACACTGGTAACGGTGCAGCGCCCCTCCTTTAGGACCCTCCAGAACTCTTCGGTGGACTGTGCGCCCGGAAGACGGCTTGAGTATCCAATAATTTCAATATTGCTTTTAATTGACGCCATTAGACAAGCCTGCGCTTCGTTTTAGCCCTGCTGCTACAGTCACCTGTTGAGTGTTATCTATCGTTGGCCTGTTGCGAGTGTCATGCCTTGGCGGAAAACGTGAAAATAACTATTTATGACAATCGGTATATGCATTTTTACCTCGTTGTACCCAGCCGGTATCTCTTGGATCTCAACGAGCGGATCCATTCGTGTGAACAGAAAACATCTACGATATGTCGCGCCCCGATGACAATGACCTGCATGCCTCTCCCAGCACGCATTTCCGACGAGGAGCCGAAGCGGCATCCTCGCGAAAACACCTCGTTGCCGATAGCTCCGCAGGAGCCCCGGTGCAAGTCTTATTGATCATTCTCCGCGCCGGATAGCCGCTTGTGCGGCCGTGCCGAGGTGACCAGGGGATAAGGAGAAGGCGCGGCAGGCCGGTCCGCCGCCGTTCGTGCCGGGACTGTACGGCACTGAACGGAACGGAATGGCCTGGTGGCTCAGATGTTGCTGTCTGGAAACGATGCCTTGCGTTGGGCAATGAAGGCAAGCAGGGCCTCGTCGAGGGCCGGATCGAGCTCCGGGCCGCTGTATTCGGCGAGCTGTGTCTTCCAGATGCGGTTGGCCCGTCGGGCAGCGTCGAGTTCGCCGTCAGATAGCCACTGCTCGAAGGAATTGTTGTCGGCGATCTGCGAACGGAAGAAGGCGGATTCGAAATTGCGCTGGGTATGGGCGGCACCCAGGAAATGTCCGCCCGGCCCGACCTCGCGGAGGGCATCCATCGCCAGCGCTTCCTCGGACAGGTCGATTCCCCTGGCCAGGACGTGCATCATGCCGAGTTGGTCGGCATCGAGAATGAACTTTTCGTAGGAGGAGCACAGCCCGCCTTCCAGCCAGCCGGCTGCATGAAGCGCGAAATTGACGCCCGACAAAAGCGTTGCGGTGATCGTCTGCGCCGATTCCTGTGCCGACTGCGCATCGGGCAGTTTGGACGCCGTGAAGGAGCCGCCGGACCGGAAGGGAAGATTGAGACGCCGGGCGAGCTTGGCGGCACCATTGAGAAGCAGAGTGCCCTCGGGGCTGCCGAAGGTCGGCGCTCCCGACTGCATGGAAATGGAACTGACGAAGGCGCCGAACACGACCGGCGCGCCGGGCCGGACAAGCTGTGTCAGGGCGCAGCCAGCCAAGGCCTCGGCCAGTACCTGCGCCAGCGTGCCCGCGACCGTGACCGGGCTCATGGCGCCGGCCAGAATGAACGGCGAGACGATACAGGCCTGGTTGGCTGCGGCATAGACTTTCAAGGCGCCGAGCATCGTGGCGTCGAATACGAGCGGCGAGTTGGCGTTGATGAGCTGGATCATGACGCAATTGCGGTCGACGAACTCCTCGCCGAAGACGATCTGCGCCATCCTAACCGAGTCGCGGGCACGTTCCGGCGCCGTGACCGACCCCATGAAGGGTTTGTCGGAATACCTGATATGGGCATAGACCATATCGAAATGGCGCTTGTTGACCGGCAGGTCGACCGGTTCGCACACCGTCCCGCCGGAGTGGTGCATCCACGGCGACAGGTAGGACAGTTTCACGAAATTGCGGAAGTCCTCGATCGTGCCGTAGCGCCGGCCCTTGTCGAGGTCGGTCACGAAGGGTGGGCCGTAGACGGGGGCAAAGACGAGATTGTTGCCGCCGATCACTACGTTTCGGGCGGGATTGCGGGCATGCTGGACGAACTGCGCCGGCGCGGTCCTGACGATCTCCTTCAGCAGCCCCTTGGGAAAGCGGACCCGTTCGCCGTCGACATCGGCTCCGGCATTCTTCCAGATGTCCAGCACTTCCGTGTCGTCCCGGAACTCGAGTCCGATTTCCTGCAGGATCGTGTCGGCCTGCACCTCGATCAGGTCCGCACCCTCGTCGCTGAGGACGTCATAGATCGGGATGCCCCGGGTGATGTAGGGCAAGCCGAGGCCGAGACCGCCGGCCGTCCGCTGCTCGCGCCGGGCGGAACGGCCACGCCGGACGGTGCGGCTGGAATCGTCTGACATTGGAAGCCTCTTCGTGCGGACTGCGGGAGCATTGACCGCGATACTGCGTCAGCCCGGACCGTTGACGCGTTTCGTTTGCGTCCTGGCGTTTCTCAAAACCGTCATCGGCTTTCCGCCGCGGGCCTTCGCCATGGCGGGTTGACGACACTGGATGTCGGGAGCCCGCATCCTGTGACGCTGCTCTCTTTCTAGGGTTGGGACGTTCCAGCGTCGGCGCAGCCGGCGGCGTGACCGGTGAGCTGTTGGGGGAGACGTGGGATGAAATCGACCGTGCGCGTTGTCGTCATTGGCGGTGGTGTCGTTGGCACCGGAACGCTCTACCACCTGGTGACGAAGGGTTGGTCCGATGTCGTTCTGATCGAACGTAAGGAGCTGACCTCCGGCTCGACCTGGCACGCGGCCGGGCTGCTGCCGCTCTTTAACATGAGCTATTCGGTCGGCCAGATCCACAAATACTCGGTCGCCCTCTACAACCGGCTCGAAGAGGAAACCGGCCAGAACGTTGGCCTGCGCCTCGTCTCCAACATCCGTCTCGCCCGCACGAAGGACCGGTGGGACGAGTTCATGTATTACGCAGGCGTCGCCGAGACCATCGGCGTGAAGGTCAACAAGCTGACGCCGGACCAGGTCAAGGAGATCTGGCCGCTGTGCGAGACGGACGGCATCCTCGGCGCGATCCAGCACCCCGATGACGGTTATGTCCAGCCGGCCGATCTGACGCAGGCCTTTGCCAAGGGCGCGCGTGCAGGCGGGGCGCAGATCTACCGCAACACTACCGTCACCGGCATTCACCAGAAACCGGGCGGCGAATGGGTCGTGACCACCGACAAGGGCGAGATCACGGCCGAGCACGTGGTCTCCGCCACCGGGAACTTTGCCCGCAGGACCGGCGCCATGGTCGGTCTCGACGTCCCCGTCATTCCGGTCGAGCACCAGTACATCGTCACCGAGCCGCATCCGGCCATCGTCGAGCGCCACAGGCAGGGCCTGCCCGAGATGGGCGTGCTGCGCGAGGCGGACAGTTCCTGGTACATGCGCGAGGAAAACGGCGGCCTCATCCTCGGGCCCTACGAGAAGGGCGCGCCCTGCTGCTACATGGAGGGCCCCTCCGATGACAGCGAATACGAGCTGTTCCAGGAAGACATGGACCGGCTGATGCCGCATATCGAGACGGCGATTGCCCGCGTTCCGGTCTTCGGCGAGGTTGGCGTCAAGAAGGTCTACAACGGCGCCATCGCCTACACGCCGGACGGATCGCCGATTATCGGCCCGGCGCCGGGCCTGAAGAATTTCTGGCTCAACGAGGGGCACTCCTTCGGCGTGACTGCGGCCGGCGGCGCCGGCTGGCAGCTGGCGGAATGGATCGTCGAGGGCGAGCCCTCCATCGACATGATGGGCGTCGATCCCCGCCGCTTCGGCCCCTATGCCACCCGTGGCTACCTCAAGACCAAGAACGAGGAAGCCTATGCCAATGTCTTCACGGTCCACTATCCCGATGAGGAACGGCCCGCCGCGCGCCCGCTGAAGACCTCGCCCTGCTATTCCCGCCTCAAGGCGCTGGGTGCGGTGTTCGGCTCGGTCTATGGCTGGGAGCGCGCCAACTGGTTCGCCCCTGCCGGCTATGCTCTCACGGAAGAGGAACTGGACCGGCCAGACGTGCTGCTCAACGAGAACCATTCGCCCGCGCTGGAGGATGGCCGCATCGTCGAGAAATACTCCTTCCGCCGCTCCAACTATTTCGAGCATGTCGGCAACGAGTGCCGCAATGTCACCGAGAGTGTCGGCGTCCTCGACATGACCGCCTTCGCCAAGATGGACGTTTCCGGCCCCGGCGCCCGTGCCTGGCTGGAAAGCATTCTCGCCAATTCCATCCCGAAGAAGCAGGGCCGCATAGCGCTTTGCCACATGCTGACCAAGTCTGGCGGCGTGCGGGCCGAGTTCACGGTCTATGAGTGGAAGCCGGGTGCCTTCTATCTGGTCTCCGCCGGCGCCTTCGAGCGGCACGACCACGATTACCTCAACAAGATGCTGCCCGCTGATGGTTCCGTTACGCTCCGGCCCATCACCCAGCAGTATGGCGTGCTGGTGCTCGCCGGTCCCCGCTCGCGCGAGGTGCTGGCCAAGCTCACGGACACGGACCTGTCGAACAAGGTCTTCCCCTGGCTCAGTGGCAAGGAGATCAGCGTCGCCAACGCCAACGCCACCGCCCATGCGCTGCGCGTCAACTTCGTTGGCGAACTGGGCTGGGAGCTGCACCACCCGATCGAAATGCAGAACGCCATCTTCGACGCCCTGATGGAAGCGGGAGCCGAGTTCGGCATCAAGCCCTTCGGCATCCGCGCCATGGTGTCGATGGCGCTAGAGAAGTCCTACCGCCTGATCCCGCGTGAAATGTCCATCGAGTACAACGCCTATGAATCCGGCCTCGACCGTTTCGTGAAGCCGGAAAAGGGCGAGTTCCTCGGCCGCGAGGGCGTGCTGGCGGGCAAGGACAAGGGCCTGCGCTGGAACTTCGTCACGCTGGAAGTGCTGGGCGTGACTGATGCCGATGCGCGCGGCAGCGAGGCGATCCATAAGGACGACGTTCTCGTCGGCCGCGCCACCTCCGGCGGCTACGGCTGGCGGGTGGGCAAGAGCCTCGCGCTCGCCATGGTCCGCCCCGATCTCGCCGCTCTCGGTACCGAACTCGACATCACCATCTTGGGCAAGCCGCACAAGGCCGTCGTCATCGCCGAGTCCCCCTTCGACCCGGACAACGCCCGCCTCCGGGCCTGACCGGCACGCTCCGGCCCTTTCGGTCGGAGCTTCGGCCGGAGCCGCCCGGGAGCCGCCCCGGAGGCGCCTTGCCCTCGCTAGAGGCTGCGCAGGTAGGGCAGGAAGCCGTCCAGGAACCGTGTCGTCGCCGGCATGAAATGGCTGCCGTGGTGGTACATCGGGTCGAGCGCTGTGATCATCATGCAGCCCGGCGTGCTGACGTGGTCCTCGTAGA
Organism: Polymorphum gilvum SL003B-26A1; assembly: GCF_000192745.1. Classification (NCBI taxonomy): domain Bacteria; kingdom Pseudomonadati; phylum Pseudomonadota; class Alphaproteobacteria; order Rhodobacterales; family Paracoccaceae; genus Polymorphum; species Polymorphum gilvum. The sequence continues at coordinate 2,976,746 of NC_015259.1, read as the reverse complement.
GCACGGAGCCGCGTCCGGCCACGTCGATCAGCGACACGGCCCCGTCCGGCACGTCGAAGTGGCCGTGGTGATGCCAGGTCGCGTCCGCGAGCGTGATGTGGCCGAACAGCGGATGGTCGGGGGTCGCGACCTCGAGGCCGAGGCTGCCGCCTTCCTTCCACCACCAGAAATTCGTCGGCGTGTCGTGCCAGACGACATTTGGCAGCCAGGCCGGCTGGCCGGTCGAGCCCATGGCGACCACGGTTCCGCCGCCATCGAGGAAGCGGCGGAACTGGTCCTTGCGCGGGATCAGCACGTAAGGGTCGGTCCGGCAGGACACGAGCACGATGTCGAAGGCCGCCAGATCGGTCCGCTCGAGGTCACGGACATAGACGATCTCGTCGAAAAAGGCCCGGTAGCGGGGCTCGTGAAGCGAACGGTGATGATAGTAGGTGCCGCTGTCGAGCGCTGCGATCGTGGCCATGTCCTAATGCTCCCGTCCGGCCGCCCAGCGGCACAACTGCGGCACGATCCGTGCGGTCGTGTCGCTCGATCCGGCGTACATCCATAGGTCGTTTCCCGCGTGCATCAGGATCCGCCCGCCTTGCGGCCGGTGGTAGACCCAGTCGCAGGGGGCCCGATCGGGTCCGAGGCCATGCAGGGCGACCGCTCCCTCCGGCATCGGATTATGGCCGCGGGCGTAGAAACCGGCGACGCCGCGCCGGAGGGTCAGGTGCTGCGGATCCACGCCCTCGAAGACGGGATGATCGGCGAGCCGATGTACCTGCAACGTGTCGAGGGTCACGCGATCCAGCACCTGGAAGGGCCTGAATTCCGGCAGCATCGGCCAGGCGACATGACCGTTGAAGACCAGGGTTCCGCCTGCGTTCAGGAAGGTGGTGATCTTGCCGGTCAGGGTGCCGAAGAACCTCTGGTCGAGATGGGCGGGCACCAGGAGGGCGCGATAGGCGCCAAGATCGGCAGTCTCCAGATCGTAGTGGTCGATCTGGTCGAGGTCGTCGACGAAGCCGGAAATGTCCGGCAGGTCGCTTCCGGCGCCCTTGATCGGTTTGAGGAAAAGACACGAGGCCACGGCAATCTCCGGCAAGGTTGCGGGACGGCCGGCCCGGCCGTCCCGGGAGCGTCATTTCTTGGTCGCTTCCTTGAAGTTGTAGAAGAAGCCCGACGGGTGGACCCTGTAGCCGTCGAGCGCGGCGCTGGAGGCGGCGACGAACACCTTGTGGACGAGCGGGATGATCGGTGCGTCCGTCTGCAGGATCTGCTGTGCCCGGGCATAGGTGTCCATGGCGTCGGCGCCGGCGTCGAGGGTACGGCCCTTGTCGACCAGGGCATCGAATTCCTCGTTGACCCAGAACTGGTAGTTCAGCCCTGCCTTGGAATGGAACTGTGACTTGAGGTGCAGGTCCGGATGGCCGGTCATTTCCGGCGTCCAGAACACCACGGAGACGTCGTAGTCGCCCTGCTTGACCAGGTCCAGCATGCCCTCCCAGGTGAACATCTGGACCTGCGTCGCGACACCCTGGCCCTGAAGCAGGGTCGCGAGCGTTTCCGTGATCGGGGACATTTCGGCGCGGCTGGAATAGGACAGGATACGCAGGGTCAGCGGCTGGCCGTCCTTCACCCACTTGCCGTCCGTCTTCGCGTATCCGGCCTCGGTCAGAAGGGCTTCGGCGGCTGCAAGGTCGAGCGTGTAGGGCGTCACCGTTTCCGAGACCCAGGGAAAGTCGTCGGGGAAGAACTGCCAGGCCGGCTTGCCGATGCCGTCGAGGGCCGCTTTGACGAGAATGTCCCGGTCCACCATCAGGTTCAGCGCCTGGCGGATGCGGGCATCCTTCAGCACGCTCTTTTCGCCGGCATTGAAGGCACCGTAGTAGAGGCCGGCGCTCGGCTCGACGTAGACCTTGAATGCGGCATCCCTGGACAGGCGCTCCACGTCGGAGGGCAGCAGGTGCTCGACGAAGTCGACCTCGCCGGTCTCCAGCGCCAGGGCGCGCGAGTTGTGGTCGGGGATGTAGCGGTAGACGACCTTTTCCAGCGACGGTGCGGGGCCCCAGTAGCCGTCGAACCGCTCGACGATGGTGCGGTCCTGCTTCTGGTAGTCGACGAAGGCCCAGGGGCCGGTGCCGACCGGCTTCACGAACTTGTCCTCGGCGTCGAAGGACGACCTGGCGTAGATGCCGGTGATCGCATCGGTCAACTGGTTCGGCAGGGCGGCGAAGGGTTCGGTGGTCTCGATCTCGAGTTCCAGCGGTCCCTTGGCATCCATCCGCGCGATGTTGAGCAGGTCGGACGCATAGGGCAGCAGCGCGATTACCCGCTCCAGCGAAAACTTGGCCGCTTCCGCGTCGAAGTCGGAGCCGTCATGGAACTTGACGCCGTCGCGCAGCGTGAAGCGCCAGGTGGTCGGATTGACTCGCTCCCACGACGTCGCAAGGCCGGGGATAAGCTTCATCTGGTAGTCGAGCTTGATCAGCGTGTCGAGGATCTCGCTCTCGTTGAAGAAGCGGCTGCGGCGTGGCGCCATCGACAGCGGCAGGGCTTCCCACATGGTGGCGACGACAAGCGTTCCAGGCTCGCTTGCCGCGACCGGCGGGACCGGTGCGGCGAGCAGGCTGGCGGCAACGGCCGCAACAGCCGCCTTGCGCAGGCGTGAGACGAGGTGGTGCATGCTAACTCCTTGGGTTGAGAAAATTCGTTCGCCCGTGGCGGAGGCGGTCGCCCGTCGCGTCGCCGATCAGGTTGATGGCGATAACGAAGGCCATGATCGTGAAGCCGGGGACCATCACGAGACGTGGGTACTCGCGCAGGTGGCTGCGCGATTCGGCGATCAGCCGTCCCCATTCCGGCGTGCCCGGCTCGACGCCGAGGCCGAGGAAGCTGAGCCCGGCGAAGGACAGGATGACCCACGAAATCGAGTAGGTACCCATGGCAAGCAGCGGGGCGGCGATGTTGGGCAGGAGGTGGCGCCGGATGACGTCGAGGCGCCGGACCCCGAGCGCTTCGGCCGCCATGACGTAGGTCTTGCTGCGCTCGACCATGACGACGTTGCGCACGAGCCGCGCATAATCGGTCCAGTGGACGGCTGCGAGGGCAAGGATCACTGCCTTCAGACCGAGACCCAGGATCCCTGCGATGACGATCGCTATGGCGAGCGCCGGCAGCACCGAAACGCCTTCTGTCAGCCGCATCAGCAGGCGGTCCGGCAGTCCGCCGAAGTAGCCAGAGACGGCGCCAACCAGGATCCCGATTGCTGCGGCGGTAGCGACGACCGACAGGGCGGACAGCGTGGTCAGTTGCGCGCCGTGCAGGAGGCGGGACAGCAGGCACCGTCCCATGGCGTCGGTGCCGAGGGGATAGGTGGCGCTCGGCCCGGCGAGCCGGTTGAGGAAGTCGGCCTGATAGGGATCGTGCGGGGCAACCAGTGGCCCGGCGGCGACCAGCAGGATCAGACCCGAGACCACCCAGAAGGCGAAGCCGGCGGCGGGAAAGGCCGGTCGCGACAGGCGTCGCACGGCTGCGATGGAAAGCGGAGCCGCCATGTCAGACTACGCCCCGCACGCGCGGATCGTAGAGCGTGATCGCATAGTCCACGACGAGGTTGATGAGCACGTAGCTGGCGGCGACGACCAGGAAGCAGGCCTGGATGAGCGGGTAGTCGCGGCTGAGCAGGGAATCGACCAGGAGCCGGCCGATGCCCGGCCAGGCAAACAGGGTTTCGACGATGATCATGCCGTCGAACACCCGGGCGAACTGTAGGCCGGTCAGGGTCAGGACGGCGGGAAACACGTTCGGCGCGGCATGGAACAACAGGACCCGCCGATCGCTCAGCCCCTTTGACCTGGCGGTGCGGACATAGGGTTGCGACAGTTCCTCCAGCAGGCAGCCGCGCACATAGCGGGCCAGCACACCGCTGATCGACGTGCCGATGACGAGGGTCGGCAGCACGGCATGGGCCCAGGTGCCGTGCCCTGTGCTCGGAAGCCATCCGAGCGTGAGGGAAAACAGCAGCGCCAGCATCAGCGCGTACCAGAAGTTGGGGATCGACATCCCGACGACGGCGAGCGTCGCGAAGGTCCGGTCGAGCAGGCTGCCGGGGTAGAAGGCGCACAGGGCGCCCACAGGCAGGGAAATGACAAGGCCGGTTCCGAGTGCGAGGAGCGCCAGGGTCAGGGACTTGCCGAGCCGCAGCGTCACGTCCTCCAGCACCGGGTCGCCGGTGACGAAAGACGTGCCAAGATCCCCCTGCGCGACACGCCAGAGCCAGTCGAGATACTGCACGGGAAGCGGTGCGTCGAAGCCGTTCTCGGCAGAAAACCGTGCCACCGTTTCGGCGTCGGGAAGCGTGCCGTCCATCTGGGACATCAGCAGCACTTCGGCAAAGTCGCCCGGCATGAGGCGCAGCAGGGCGAAGCCGGCAATCGAGACGGCGAGGATCAACAAGCACGCGTAAATCAGCCGCAGGCCGAGCTGGTGAAGCATGTCCCTGTCTCGATCCGGTTGACGATCAGGCGAAATGCCGGCTGTCGTTCAGTATCCGGCGAAAAACATGAGACTGATACTCATAAAATATCGGTCCGTCCATGGGGTTGCGAAAAACTAGAGGGGGATAGTCAGGAAATACGTAATACCCCTTATGATCGAGGGGTGCGGAACGAGCCTGGCTCCCGGGCGCGGATCGAAGCAGGGACCGCAGGGCGCCGGTCGGCGGTGTCGGTTCACCTGCGCCGCCGGCGCCGGCGACCGTTTGCCTCGCCGTCCTCGCCGGGCAGTCCGGAGGGGGGCGGGAGAACTATCTCCGCACGCAGCCGGTCGAACGGATCGACCTTGTTCGGCAGCGCCATGGCGTTGACGAAATGCTCCTGGAAGCGGGGTTCCAGCGCGGTCTCGATCTTCTCGATGCGGCGCACCGTCTCTTCCACCTCGCGCCGATGCTGGCGGTTCAGCAGGGCCATGCGGGCGCCGGTGCCAGCCGCATTGCCGACCCCGCCGACATGGGCGAGGTCGCAGTCTGGAATGAGGCCGATCACCATGGCATAGCGAGGATCGATGTAGCTGCCGAAGGCGCCGGCGAGGCGGATGCGATCGATGCGGTCGAAGCCGAGCCTGTCCTGCAGCAGCTTCACGCCGGCATAGAGGGCTGCCTTGGCGAGCTGGATCGAGCGGATGTCGGTCTGTGTGACCGAGATCGGAATGCCCTCATCGACAAGGACATAAGAGAAGGTGCGGCCGTTGCGGACGATCCGCGGCGTGCGCTCGGCTAGGGCGCCGTCGATGACCCCGTCCTCGGTGATCAGGCCGCAAAGGAACATCTCCGCCACGACCTCGATGATCCCCGAGCCGCAGATGCCGGTCACGCCGACCTGGTCGATCCTGTCGGCAAATCCGGCCTCGTCCGACCAGTCGTCGACGCCGATCACCTTGAAACGCGGTTCCAGGGTTTCCCGGTCGATCCGGACCCGCTCGATGGCACCGGGGGCGGCACGCTGGCCGCAGGAGATTTCGGCCCCCTCGAACGCCGGACCGGTCGGCGAACTCGCCGCGAGAAGTCGGTCGCGGCTACCCAGGACGATCTCGGCGTTGGTGCCGATGTCGACCAGAAGGGTGATCTCGTCGGAGGCGTACGGAGCTTCGGAGAGCGTCGCGGCGGCGGCGTCGGCACCGACATGGCCGGCGATGCAGGGCAGCATGTAGACCCGGCCGCCCAGGCTGATGTCGAGGTCGAGGTCGCGCGTCGGCAACACGAAGGCGTCCGAAACGGCCAGCGCGAAGGGCGCGCCGCCGAGTTCGGTCGGGTCAATGCCGAGAAACAGATGATGCATCACCGGATTGCCGACGAAGGCCGCGTCCAGCACGTCGCTCCGCTGCGCGTCGACGTCGCCGACCAGCTTGCCGATCAGCGCATTGATGGCGTCGCGGACCACGCGGGTGAGCTCGGGCAGGCGCGACGGGTTCATCTGGACATAGGACACACGCGACATCAGGTCTTCGCCGAAGCGGATCTGCGGGTTGGAGGTGCCGGCGGAGGCGACCGTCCGCCCGCTGGCAAGGTCGCACAGATGGGCCGCGATGGTGGTCGAGCCGATATCGACCGCAAGGCCGTAGAGCGGCTTCGGACCGCCGGGCCACAGGTCGATCAGAACGGGCGCGCTGGCGTCCCGATAGACGGCGGCGGTCACCGTCCAGCCGCCCTTGCGCAGGATCGCCTGGACGCGTGGCAGGAGCGGCGGATCGATGCTCAGGTCGGCGAGGCCGGCCGCTGCGGCGACGGCCTCCCGCAGCCGGTCAGCGTCGCCGCGCGGTGTTTCCATGTCGGGCTCCGCCACGCTGACGGTCCATTGCGACACCGCAGGGTCGGGGTCGATCCGCCGCGCCTCCGCGCGCTTGCGCACGATCTGCCGGTTGGTCTGCGCCTCGCTCGGCACGTCGACGACGAGATCCCCGAGGATCCGCGCCTGGCAGCCGAGACGCCGTCTGTCGGCAAGAGGCCGCAAGGCGGCGTAGCGCGCTTCCGCGTCGCTCGCCGGTGCCAGATGATCGGCCGCGCTGGTGAGACCCTCCTTGGCGAAGGTGCCTTCGCAGACGGAGATCTGGCAGCGTCCGCAGATGCCGCGGCCGCCGCAGACGGATTCAACGTAGACCCCGAGTGCACGTGCGGCATCGAGGACCGGCGTGCCGATCGCGAAACTGCCCCGCCGGCCGCTCGGCTGGAAGATGACGCGCGCCTGTCCGCTGTCGGCCATGGGCACTCCGGTCAGCCGGTGATCTGACGCCGCCGTGCCTCGCGCCCGCCGCGCCGGCGCGCGCCGGAAACCGACACGTCGGCGGGGACAGGCGCACCGGCTGCAGCCGGCACGTGGTCGCGATAGGCCATGATCCAGTCCTGGCAATTGGCATCGTGTCCGGCCAGCACGTTGGCGGCGCGGACCATTTCCATTTCCTGCGGCCGGCACGGGTTCATGATCGCGCTGGTCATGCCGGAGGCGATCACCATCGGGATGAAGGCGGCGTTGATGCCGTGCCGGTGCGGCAGCCCGAAGGAGATGTTGGACAGGCCGCAGGTCGTGTTGACCTTCAGTTCCTCGCGCAGGCGGCGGAGCAGGCGGAACACCTGCTGGCCAGCGCTGCCCATGGCGCCGATCGGCATGACCAGCGGATCGACGACGATGTCGCAGGCCGGAATGCCGTAATCGGCGGCGCGTTCGACGATCTTCTTCGCCACGGCGAAGCGCACGTCGGGATCCTCGGAAATGCCGGTCTCGTCGTTGGAGATCGCCACCACCGGCACGTTGTATTTCTTGACCAGCGGCAGGATCGCCTCGAGCTTCTCCTCCTCGCCGGTGACCGAATTGACCAGCGGCCGGCCCTTGGCGACCTGCAGTCCAGCCTCGATGGCGGCGGTCACCGAGGAGTCGATCGACAGCGGAACGTCAACGAGATTCTGAACGATTTCAAGGGTCTGGACGAGGAGTGGCGGCTCCGTCCGGTTTGGGTCGACCGCCGTCACGCCGGCGTTGACGTCGAGCATGGTGGCGCCCGCCGCGACCTGGGCGAGGGCATCCCTGATCACCGTGTCGAAATTGCCCTCGATCATCTCGGCGGCCAGCTTCTTGCGTCCGGTCGGGTTGATGCGCTCGCCGATGACGCAGAACGGCTGGTCGAAGCCGATGACGATCTCTTTCGTGGCCGATGCGACGACGGTCCGGGTCATTGCGCTACCTCTTGAATTTCAACGGGTTTCCTGGCCGGCTGAAAGGACCAGGAGCCGCGTTCGACGAGCCAGGCGGAGGTCTTGGCGACGCCGCCGAACGGATAGACGTGGATCTGCGCGATCTGGGTCGCCGGCATGGACAGGACCCTTGCCTCCAGCGGTGCGACCATCGCTTCGGGATCGTAGCCGGACAGCATCGAAACCACGGCACCGCCGCGTTTCTTTAGGAAGTTCAATGAGTTCTCGATTCCGGCGAAGGCCGCGTACTTGACCAGCGTGGTCATTTTCGCCGGACCGGCGACGCCGACATGGACCGGGAAGCGGTTGCCCCAGGCGACCAGCTCGTCGAGCCAGACGGCGATCCGGTGCGGATCGAAGCCGAACTGCGTGACGATGTGGAAAGCGGCATCGCTGTTCGTTGCAAATTCATGTTTCTTCAGGAGAAATTCGCGGATCACCGGAGTTGGGATGTCGGGCGCGCCATCCGGGTGGCCGGCGACGGCGATGCGGGCGATGCCGAGTCGGTCGAACAGGCCGGTCTGGAGCAGGGCGAGAGACGAGGCGAGCGGGCCGGGGCGGTCGGTCTCGCCGGCGATCGCCAGCACCTCGGTGACGCCGGCCTCCAGCACCAGCCGCTTTATCCGTCGTTCGAAGGCGGCAAGGCTCGGGTAGCGGCGCGCCGCCATGTGGGGGACGGCGACGAGGCCGGCGTCGCGCAATCCCCGCGCGGCCGCAACGATCTGGTCCTCGCTCGCCGTGCCGAGATCGGTCAGGTAGACACGGGTCCCGGCCGGGATCGCGTCGAGGACTTCGGGCTTTTCCAGCACCTGGCGCGGCGACACCTCGGTGGAGGCGGCAAGCCGCCCAAGCGCGTTCAGACGGCGATCGCTCATGCCTCGACTCCTGAGTTCTCCACCAGCGCCAGCAGGCGGGTGCGAGGATAGGTCGCGACGAGCGCGTTCAGCGCCGCATCGGCCTCCGCCTCGATATCCTCGCCGACCTCGATCGGATCGGCGCGCCGCCACGCGGCGAGATAGGCGTCTTCGTCCTTCCTGCCGGCGCGCATGGCGGCGGCGTCGATGGCCTCCAGGAAGGCTGCCGGAAGTTCGCGGCGGGCGCTTTTCCGCTCCGCCCGGACCAGCACCTGGGCGGGGATATCGCGCCAGTAGACGATGATCTTGTGCGCCATGGAGCGCTCCTTTCGAAGTCCATCTTTGGCCGAATGCGGGTGCTGCGGAGCAGCGGAAGGCGACACGCGAAGGCGGAAATACGACGTTGCCCCAAACGCTCCTGTCCATCCTCTGTCCCTGTCGCGGGTCAGGCCGCCGCGGTCAGGAAATCGCCGAGAAGTCCATAGCCGGTCGAGCGTTTCTCGAACGGCAGGCCGAGTTCCGCAGCTGCCGCCCGCGCCGCCTTGTCCAACGCCGGATCGTCGGTCTGAGCGAGATAGACCAGTCGCGTGTAGTGGGCGAAGTAGACCTCGCGAAGCTCGGGATGGCGGTCGAGGCCAAGCGGCTCGATGACCATGGTGCGGAAGTGCCGGGCGAGGAAATCCGTCAGGTAGAACGAGCCGAGTCGCTCCTCCTCAAGGGCCTGGAACGACTCCGGTCCGGCGAAGAAGGCGTAGCAGTGGGCGCCGGGGATGCGGGAGACGCCTTCCTCGGCCAGGACCCTGTCGAGATATCCGCCGGTGCCGCAGTCGGCATAGGCGACGGCGATGCGGCGGTACTTGTCCCGGTTGGCGCGGATCGTGGCGCGCACGGCGGCGGGGATATCCTGCGGGCTGTTGTGCAGCTGCGCCGGCAGGCAGGCGAGGTCGACATGGTCCAACCCGTTGAGCGCCTTGAGCGCCAGCACCTCGCGCGCCAGCGCGCCGCAGGCGACGACGAGCATGCGGGCGGGGATAAGTCCATCGCCGTGCGAAGGGTCGTCCGCGCTGTCCGCCGGCGCCGCCATGGCCGTCTGCCCCTCAGGCCTTGCCGGCAAGCATGTTGTGGCGCCGCGCGATCAGGTCGCGCGCGGTCTCGACGGCGACGGCCGCGTCGCGGCAATATCCATCTGCGCCAACGGCTTGGCCGAATTCCTCGTTGAGCGGCGCGCCGCCGACCAGGACGATGTAGTCGTCGCGGATACCTTTTTCGACCAGCGCGTCGATGACGACCTTCATGTAGGGCATGGTGGTGGTGAGAAGTGCCGACAGGCCGAGGATATCGGGCTTGTGCTCCTCCAGCGCCGCCAGGTAGTTCTCCACCGGGTTGTTGATGCCGATGTCGATGACCTCGAAGCCGGCGCCCTCCATCATCATCGAGACGAGGTTCTTGCCGATGTCGTGGATGTCGCCCTTGACCGTGCCGATGACCATCTTGCCGACCTTGGGCGCATTGGTCTCGGCCAGCAGCGGGCGCAGGATCGCCATCCCGGCCTTCATCGCGTTGGCCGACAGAAGCACTTCGGGAACAAAGAGAATTCCGTCCCGGAAGTCGATACCGACGATGCGCATGCCCTCGACCAGGGCCTTGGTCAGCACGTCGTAGGGCGTCCAGCCGCGTTCGAGCAGGATGGTTACGCCCTCCTCGATCTCCTCCTTGAGGCCGTCGTAGAGGTCGTCGTGCATCTGTTCGACGAGTTCTTGGTCGGAAAGGGCGCCGAGGTCGATTTCGTCGTCCGCCATGGACTATCCCCATGCAATGAGAGGCTGATTGCCTGGGGAAAACTCTGTGGCCGGCGGGGACAAGCGGGTGTCGCCAAAACGACACGCCCCGGCGCACCTGCGACAGGCCGTCGCGCCAGGGGCGTCAGGGATCCGGAAAAAGCAGGGTTTCACGCGCTTTCGGGCGCCCGCAGGTCATCCTGCCCGTGTCTCACATGTGTCCTGCCCGTGTCCGAACCTGCTCCGACGTCCTGCCGGATCGGTGCCGGAGACCTGCAGCGGTCGCCAGAGCCGCGCAAGGCCGGTCAGAACAGGCCGTCGATCAGCCCGTCGTCGGTCAGGCCGATCCGCGTCGCCGCCGGCACCTTCGGCAGGCCCGGCATGGTCATGATCTCGCCGCACAGGGCGACGACGAAGCCGGCGCCGGCGGCCAGGCGCACCTCGCGCACAGGCACGGTGTGGCCGGTCGGCGCGCCGCGCAGGGCCGGATCGGTCGAGAAGGAATATTGCGTCTTGGCCATGCATACCGGCAGCCGACCGTGACCCTCGGCCTCCCAGCGGTGCAGGCGGTCGCGGATCGCCTTGTCGGCGATCACCTCGTCGGCGCGGTAGATGCGCCTGGCCACCGTCTCGATCTTGGCGAACAGGGGCAGGTCGTCGTCGTAGAGCGGGGAGAACTGCGCCGCGCCGCCGTCGGCCAGCGTCGCGACCTTCCCGGCCAGCACCTCCGCTCCCGCGGAGCCGTCGGCGAAATGGGTGGCGACGACCGCCTCGACGCCGTGGTCGGCGCAATAGGCCTCGACCGCGGCGGTCTCGGCCGGCGTGTCGCCGGCAAAATGGTTGACTGCGACGACCAGCGGCACGCCGAACTGCTTCAGGTTCTCGATATGGCGGCCGAGATTGGCGCAGCCCCGGACCACCGCAGAGACGTTCTCCTCGCCGAGGGCCTCCTTGGCGACGCCGCCGTTCATCTTCAGCGCCCGCACGGTCGCCACCAGCACCGCCGCCGCTGGCGACAGTCCGGCCGCGCGGCACTTGATGTCGAAGAACTTCTCGGCACCGAGATCGGCGCCGAAACCGGCCTCGGTGACCACGTAGTCCGCGAGCTTGAGCGCGGCGCGGGTGGCCGCCACAGAGTTGCAGCCGTGGGCGATGTTGGCGAACGGCCCGCCGTGGACGAAGGCAGGCGTACCCTCCAGCGTCTGCACCAGGTTGGGCTTGATCGCGTCCTTGAGCAGTACGGTCATGGCGCCGTCGGCGCCCAGATCGCGCGCGGTCACCGGCGTGCGGTCGCGGCGCGCGCCGACGACGACGGCGCCCAGCCGGCGTTGCAGGTCAGAAAGGTCGTCGGCCAGGCACAGGATCGCCATCACCTCGGAGGCGACGGTGATGTCGAAGCCGGTCTCGCGCGGCACGCCGTTGGCCGGCCCGCCGAGGCCGACGACCAGCTGGCGCAGCGCCCGGTCGTTCATGTCCATCACCCGCCGCCAGGTGATCCGGCGCGGGTCGAGCCCGAGCGCGTTGCCCCAGTAGAGATGGTTGTCGATCAGCGCGGCAAGCAGGTTGTGCGCGGCGGTGACGGCGTGGAAATCGCCGGTGAAATGCAGGTTGATGTCCTCCATCGGCACCACCTGCGCCCGCCCGCCGCCGGCCGCGCCGCCCTTCATGCCGAAGCAGGGGCCGAGCGAGGGTTCACGCAGGCAGATCGCGGTCCTCTTGCCGATGCGCGCGAGCGCGTCGCCAAGTCCGACCGTGGTCGTCGTCTTGCCCTCGCCGGCAGGCGTCGGGTTGATCGCGGTAACCAGGATCAGCCTGCCGTCCGTCCGGTCCTTCAGCGACGCGAGGAAGTCGGCCGAAACCTTCGCCTTGGTCCGCCCGTAGGCCTCAAGCGCCGCGTCGGGAATGCCGAGCTTGGCGCCGATCTCGGCGATCGGCTTCAACGTCGCCGCGCGGGCGATCTCGATGTCGCTGGCCATGGATGATTGCTCCCCGGTGAATCGCGCGTCGGTCCAATGCGCCTTCTGCTTAGCCTGTTTCCACTCGGCTTGTCAGGGCAGGCTAGGAAACGGGGTGGGGCCGGTCTGTCGGAAAACCGGCAGCAAGGGGCGGGGAGGCGACGGGAGGACGCCGCGCATGGCTCGAGACGGGCCTTCGGCCCTCCTCACCATGATGTGGCCGGGAGGAGGGCCGGGAAGAGGGCCGAGAGGGAGGGGCGGAGCGGCCGGACGCTCGTCAGGCGATGCTGCCGCGGGTCTTCAGGCCGAGCTTCTTGAGGATGATGGTCAGCGGGCAGAAGCCGGTGAAGGAGAACTGGATCAGGTTGGCGCCGATGAAGGCGGTGAACCACAGCCAGTTGATATTGTGGTAGATCGCGAGCGCCAGGCTGGCGAGGATCATGCAGCCGACGATGAGCGTAAAGGTGCGTTCCAGGGACATGCGGGCAGCCTTTCAAAATATTCGATAAAGTGAATATAGAGTCCTGCGGCCTGGACGGCAAGCCGTTACGGGCCGGCGTGCGCGGCAGTTCACAGCATGTCGGCGCAATCAGTGCGCCGCGCGGGCGCTGCGCGGCGGCTTGCCGCCCGGACGGCCGTCGCGCGAGGCCCACTGGTAGGCGTTGCGTTCCTCGGTCGGGGTGACGGAATAGCGCTCCCGGTAGCACTTGGTGAAATGCGAGGTCGAGGCGAAGCCGCAGGCGATGGCGACGTCGAGCACGGGGCGCGACGTGCGACGCAGAAGGTCGCGAGCGGTCTCCAGCCGCAGCCTGAGATAGTACTGGCCGGGCGTGCAGTCGAAATGGCGGCGGAACAGGCGCTCGAGCTGGCGCGGCGACAGGTCGACCGTCATCGCCAGTTGCTGGCAGGACAGCGGATCCTCGATGTGCATGTCCATGATCCGGATCGACTCCAGGATCTTGGCGTTGGAGATGCCGGTACGCGCCTCGATGTCGTGGCGCTGGGCGCTCTCGCCCGGGCGCATGTTCTGGTACAGCGCGACCTCGGCGACCTCATGGGCGAGGTTGGCGCCATGCTGGATCGCGATCAACCGCAGCATCATGTCGAGCGAGGCCATGCCGCCGGCGCAGGTGATGCAGTTGCGGTCGATGGCGAACAGGTCGGCGGTGACCTCGACGCCGGGAAACTCCTCGCGGAAGGAGCGCAGGTTTTCCCAGTGCAGCGTGCAGCGCCGGCCCTCGAGCAACTGGTAGCGGGCGAGCAGGTAGGCGCCGGTGCAGATGGCACCGAAGGTGCGTCCGCGCGCATTGAGCCGACGCAGGCGCACGCCGAGTTCGCGGTCGAGCGGCAGGCGCTCGACGTCGATGCCGGTGCACAGCAGCGTGATGTCGGCGTCTTCCAGCGCGCAGACCGGATGCTCGACCCTGATCTCGCAGCCGTTGGAGGCGGTAACCGGGTTGCCGTCGAGCGAATAGGTGCTCCAGCGGTAATAGGGCCGGCCGAGCAGCCGGTTGGCGAGGCGCAGCGGCTCGACCACCGAGGAAAAGGCGATCATCGAGAAGCGATCGAGGACGACCAGGGCGATCGTCTGCCCGTCGGCGTTCGGTCGGTTGATGGACATCGGCCAGCGTCCTTGCCCCAGCGTCCTTGCCCGGAAATCCGGGCCCGAGGGTCCGGAAGGTCTTTATGGTTCAGTATGGGAGCCAGGGAGCTTCGGCTGTCAAATGAATTCGGCCGCTGCGGCGGCCTGGAGCGGCGGCCGGGATTCCTTTGCCGGGAGCCGGCCGCGGAATGGATTTTTTTTGACGCAGACGGGTTTTTAACGGGCGCAAGTTGCTTCATATCAAGGCGGCGGCAATGCTAGGGGATTATGGGAACCAAGCCCGCCGGGCGCGTGCCGCGCGTTTCCGGCCCGCCGACATGCGATGGATCCGCCGGCCCGCCTGCCTCCCGGGCGCGCCGGGCGAGCAGCAGCGAGACCGCAAAGCGATGAACGTACTTGCCACGACCGCCGAACTGGAGGCCGCCGCCGCCTCCGGAGCCTTTGTGCAGGAAGTGACCTCGGTGCAGCACTACACCGACCGGCTGTTCAAGTTCCGCACCACCCGGCCGGCGAGCTTCCGCTTCCGCTCCGGCGAGTTCGTCATGATCGGGCTGCTGATCGACGGCAAGCCGCTCTACCGCGCCTATTCGATCGCCAGCCCGTCCTGGGACGAGGAACTGGAGTTCTTCTCCATCAAGGTGCCGGACGGGCCGCTGACATCGAAGCTGCAGCTGATCCAGCCTGGCAACGCCATCCTGATGAAGAAGAAGCCGACCGGTACGCTGGTCAACGACGCGCTGCTGCCGGGCAAGCGGGTCTACATGTTCTCCACCGGCACCGGCATCGCGCCCTTCGCCAGCCTGATCCGCGACCCGGAGACCTACGAGAAGTTCGACCAGGTGATCCTGACCCACACCTGCCGCGAGGTGGCGGAGTTGAAATACGGCGAGGAGTTGGTCGAGGCGACGAGGAACGACCCGCTGATCGGCGAGTACGCCCGCGACAAGCTGGTGCATTACACCTCGGTGACGCGCGAGCCGTTTGTCCGCACCGGCCGCATCACCGACCTGATCTCGTCGGGCAAGCTGTTTGCCGATCTCGGCGTGCCGCCGCTCGACCCGGCCGTCGACCGCGGCATGATCTGCGGCTCGATGGACATGCTCAAGGACACCAAGACGCTGCTGGAGCAGGCGGGCCTGACCGAGGGCGCCAACAACAAGCCGGGCGAGTTCGTCGTCGAGCGCGCCTTCGTCGGCTGACGGACGGACCGCTGAGGTTGACGGTGAAGCGCCGGATCTCGGCCTCGCCGGTCCATGCCGTGCAAGCGTGAGCGAAGCGCCGATCCGGATCCTAAAGATCAGCCGCGCGTCGCGCGACAATACGGTTTGTTAGGCACTCGCTGGCGCTCGTCCTGATGCGCCGGATCCCGGATCCGCGTTTCGCTGACGCTCAACTTGTCCGGGATGACGACTGAGGGAGTGGTGAGGCCGTGCCCATCCCTCGGCGGTCATCGCCGACTGGATCGGGCCGTCCCGGATCGGGGTCCGGGACGAAAACGGAGGGCTGTCGGCAGCCCGGCGGGCGATGATTCGCCCGCTTTTTTCGTCCGGGGATGCTTGTGCGCCGTGCGTGGCGGTCGGCGGGGCGGTTGCGCGGGGCTGCGGAAAACTGACAGGAATCCGGGAGTTTTCCGGCATTTTTCGTCGCTAGCGGGGGATAGAGCCGGCGTTCCGGCGCGCAAATGTGGACAGCAAGCGTCCCGCGGTGGCATGCAGGTAAGGGTGGAGGAGGGTGAACGAACGGCATCACCCGGCCCCTGTGGCGAACCGAGGCGGCGGATATGGTTCCAGTCATCGCAATGAAGAAGACCCGGACGGGGACGGCCGAGACACACGAGACGCTCGACCGGCTGCGCCAGTTGATGCGGCCGCAGATCGGCGCCTCCCATTGCTACGTGGTCGCCGAGATCGGCATCAACCACAACGGCGATATCGACAAGGCGCTGGACATGATCCGCGCTGCCAAGGCCGCCGGCTGTGACGCCGTCAAGTTCCAGAAGCGCACCGTGGACGTGGTCTACAGCGCGGAAGAACTCGCCCGCCCGCGCGAGAGCGTGTTCGGCTCGACCAACGGTGACCTGAAGCGCGGCCTGGAATTCGGCAAGGAGCAGTACGAGCGCATCGACGCGCTGTGCCGGGAGATCGGCATCGACTGGTTCGCCTCGCCCTGGGACGAGGCCTCGGTCGACTTCCTGATGCAGTTCGACTGTCCGTTCCTGAAGATCGCCTCGGCGATGATCACCGACCGCGACTTCCTGGTCCATTGCGCCAGGACGGGCCGGCCGCTGCTGGTCTCCACCGGCATGTGCGACCTGGAGATGGTGCGCCGGGCGATGGCGGTGATCCGCGACGCCGGCGGCTCCATTGCCTGCCTGTATCACTGCACCGCCACCTATCCGACCGCCGACGAGGACATCAACCTCGGCGGCATCGATACGCTGCGGCGCGAGTTCCCGGACATCCCGGTCGGCTACTCCGGCCACGAGAAGGGCATGCTGCCGAGCATCGCTGCGGTTGCCATGGGCGCGGTGTCGCTGGAGCGGCACGTCACCCTCGACCGCAGCGACTGGGGCTCCGACCAGGCGGCGTCGCTGGAGATGGATGAACTGACCGACCTCGTCTCGCAGTTGCGCCGCTTCGAGACCGTGCGCGGCGACGGCGTGATCCGCATCTGCGACGGCGAGAAGCCGGTCGCGGAAAAGCTGCGGCGCAAGAATACCCTGTGAGCGCCACCGGATCGGTTCCGGGTAACGAATCGTCCACCAATTGGAAAGGTCTTCGGCTTAAAAGAAGTACCGATAGACAGGGCAGCCGGTTGCGCGCTTCACTGCGCGAAACGCCGACGATCCGATTCGCGAAGACGAAAGGTGGATGCTGCCGTTGCATGGACAAGCGCGCGTGACTGTTCCGGACCGTTCGAAAGACTACCACGACTACGTCTTCAAGGACGGAAAGCTCGTCGGCGACTTCGAGGGGATGTACCGCTACAGCGAGGAGGTGCCCTGGCACCAGGACGCGAACGCCTTCGACACCATCGCCGACATCGACATCGCCATCCTCAAGCGCCACCGCTTCGACCGCATCTGCGACGTCGGCTGCGGACTTGGCCATTTTACCGCCCGCATGAAGCGCGAGCTCGTCGGCCCGTGCGGGCAGCCGTCCGAGGTCGTCGGCCTCGACGTGTCGCCGACCGCCGTGGAGCGCGCCGGGGCCCTGCATCCCGACTGCCGCTTCGCCGTCGGCGACCTGCTGTCGCCCGACTGGCCGACCACCCGACCGGCGGTCGCGTCGGGCTACGATCTCGTCGTGATGCGCGGCGTGCTGTGGTACGTGGTCCAGGACCTCGGCACCGCGCTGGCGCGTTTCGCCGGCCTCGCCCGGGACGGCGGCGCCGCACTGGTCACGCTGTCGTTTCCGCCGTCGAGGACCTGGGTCGGGCAGGACACGATCGGTTCGCAGGACGAGCTCCACCGCCACCTGTCGACGGTGATGGACATCGCCTACTGGTGCGTCGAGCGCGACGCCAAGCACGGCGGCGTGCCACTCTGCCATGCCTTCGGCCCGCTGCGTCCGGTTGACGGGAGGCCGAGGCCATGAGCGGTCCGGCTGCCAGGATAGGCTGTGTGTTCCAGGCGCGGATGAGTTCCGTGCGCCTGCCCGGCAAGTCGATGATGCCGCTTGCCGGCGCGCCGCTGGCTGCGCGCGTGGTCGAGCGGGCGAGCCGCGCGACGCGGCCCGACGTGTTCATCCTCGCCATTCCCGACATCGATGCCGACGATCCGCTGGTCGAGGTCGCGCGTGCGACCGGGGTCGAGTTGTTCCGCGGTCCCGAGGCGGACGTGCTGGCGCGCTTCTCCATGGCCGCCGTTGCCTTCGAGCTCGACTATGTCGTGCGCATCCCGGCCGACAACCCGTGCCCGGAGCCGTGGGTGATCGACCTGACCATCGACCATCACCTGCGCACCGGCAACGACCTGACCACCAGTTATCCCGACGTGCTGAACACCGGCTTTCCGGACGGCATCGGCTGCGAGGTCTACCGCGCCGACGCGCTGCACGAGGCGGCGCGGGCCTACACCGCGCCGCGCCACCGCGAACACCCGCACACCTGCTTCTACGACCACGCGGAGCGTTACCGGATCGGCTCGCCGACCTGTCCGGAACGCGTGCGGCGGCCCGACATCGTGCTCGACGTGAACACGGCCGCCGAATTCGACCGGATCTCCCGGCTCTACGACGACCTCTATCCCCGCAACGCCGCGTTCGGGATCGACGACGTGATCGAATGGTGGGATACGCGCGCCGGCGGCAAGGCCGCCGCCAAGGGCTAGGGGCAGGACATGAGCGAACGGGTCGTCTACTGGAACGGCGCCTTCATTCCCGAGACCGAGGCGCGCGTGTCGATCTACGACAGCGCCATGATGTTCGGCGACGCCGTGTTCGAGATGACCCGCTCCTTCGCCGGTCGGCAGTTCAAGCTGCGCGAGCATCTCGAACGTCTCCACGTCGGCCTGCGCATCCTGGAATATCCGGACATCCCCGCGATCGAGGACCTGGAAGCGGCCTGCCACGCGACCATCGAGACCAACGCGCCGGGCTTCGACGCCGACGACGAGCACCGGCTGATGATCACGGTGACGCGCGGCCTGCTCGGCATCTACCGCGACAACGTCGACCTGCCGACCGGGCCGAACGTCATCATCGCCGACTATCCGTTGCGCTGGACCGTGGCCGGCATGGGCGGGTTGTTCGACACCGGCGTCAACGCCGTCGTGCCGCCGCAGCGCGCGATTCCCGCGACCTATCTCGATCCCAAGATCAAGAACCGCAGTCGCATCCACTACCAGGTCGCCAACATCCAGGCAGCGCGCATCAGCGGGCAGAACAACTGGGCGCTGCTGCTCGATGAGCGCGGCTTCCTGTCGGAGGGCACCGGTGCCAACGTCTTCCTGGTCCGCGGCAGCGAGGTGCTGACGCCCAGGGGGCACGACGTCCTGCGCGGCATCAGCCGCGACTACGTCATGAAGGAACTGTGTCCGAAGCTCGGGCTGGTGGCGCGCGAGTGCGACCTGGAGCCCTACGACGTCCACCAGGCCGACGAGGCCTTCATGACGGCGACGCCCTTCTGCATGATCCCGGTCACCGGCTTCGAGGGGCAGCCGGTCGGCAGCGGCCGGCCGGGCCCGGTGTTCGCCCGCCTGATGGCGGCCTGGAGCGAGGCGGTCGGCGTCGACATCATCGCCCAGATCAAGGGCTGGAACCGCAGCCGCGATCTCGGCGACACGCCGACCACCTATGCCTTCCGCAGCGGGCTGCGCTGACGGGCGGAGGACGCCGTGACCAACTCACTGTTTTCCGTCGAGAACCTCGCCGTCATCGTGACCGGGGCGGCGCGCGGCAACGGCCGGGCGATCGCCGAAGGCTTTGCCAGGCACGGCGCGCAGGTGCTCGCCGTCGACCGCCTGGCCTGCGAGGGCGGCGCGCCGGCGGGGGTTCATCCGATGGTCGCCGACCTGACCGAACCGGACGCGGCCGAGTGTATTGCAGAGGCGGCGCTGGCGCGCTTCGCTCGGATCGACGTTCTCGTCAACAACGCCGGCGTCAGCCTGGGCGGCGACGATCCCTATGCCGACGAGATCTGGCGCGCCACCCTGGCGGTCAACCTCGACGCGCCGTTCCGGCTGATTCGGCGCGTCGCGGCCGAGATGGCCGGGCGCGGCGGCGGCGCCATCGTCAACGTCACCAGCCTCGGGGCACATCTCGGCTTTCCGGGCAATCCGGCCTATCAGGCGTCCAAGGCGGCGCTCAGACAGCTGACGCTCGCTGTGGCGCGCGACTTCGGCGCGCGCAACGTGCGGGTCAACAACCTGTGCCCGGGCTACATCCACACCGACATGACGCGGAAGAGCCATGCCGATCCGGCCCTGCATGCCGAACGCCAGGCGCACATGCTGCTGCCGCGCTGGGGATGCTCTGAGGACCTGGTCGGGCCGTGCCTGTTCCTGGCCTCGCCGGCGGCCGCCTATGTCACCGGCATCGACTTGCCGGTCGACGGCGGCTGGCTCGCCAAGGGGCTGTAGGGAGAGGGCGCGTCAGAGCGTCCGCTCGAGCCAGTTGGCCATCGCCTCGTGAAAGGCCTTCAGCGTCGCGCGCTTGGCCGCAACTGCGGTCTGCTGGCGTTGCCTCACCGTCTGAGTGCCGTCGGAGAGGTCGCGCGCCGCGATGGCGCCGGCCGCCTCGACGAGGCCGCGCGCATCGCCCGACACGCAGCGGTCGGCGAGGCCGAGGGCGGCGAAGGCGCCGCCGATCTTGTGGTGGGTGTCGAGGCCGATCGCCGGCACGCCGAGGCCGATCGGCACCAGGTTGGCGTGGAAGCGCATGGCCAGGACAAGGTCGGCCTCGCGGTAGAGATCGAAGCCGGCCGACCAGTGATCGCCCTGGACATAGGGCGCGATGCCGACGCGGGTGCGGCGCTGGCGGTCGTCGAGCGCGGCCAGCGTGTCGGCGACGATGGCGACGTCGCTGTGGATATGCGGCACGAAGACGAGGCCGAGGCCGGGGTCGCGCGCAAGCACGCCGGACAGCATGCCGGCCATCGCCCGGCAGAAGGCGTCCCGGTCGCCGCCGCCTGCGCCGGCGAAGCGCTTGTCGGGCATGTCGCCGGCCAGGTTGACGGCGAGCAGCCGCTCGGTGCCGGCCGGACGTTCCGGGTGCGGACAGGGCTCGGGCCGCGCGAACAAGCCGCCGTCGGGGATGACCGCCATGGCGTCCGCATAGGCGGGGCCGAGATGGGCGCGCACCAGGTCGATCGAGCCGTCGTCGCGCACCGACAGCAGGCGCCGGCGGTCGGCGAGCAGGCCGTCTAGGAAGCTCCGGCAGCGGGTCATGGCGGTTTCGCTGACGCCGCGTGTGGCGTCGACGCCGAGCCCGTAGAAGCAGATCGGGCGTCGGACGCCGGCAAGAAAGTCCGGCGCGCAGTCGAGATAGGTGCCCGTCGGCGTGTCGTCGCGCCAGGTCTGCAGCAGGCTGTCGCCGCCGACGATCACGGCGTCGAAGCCGTTGGCGTAGGACAGGAAGGCGTCGTCGAGGCGGCGCGTCGTCCAGTGGATGAACTCGCGGATCTCCAGCCGCTCGTAAGCGATCTCGAACGGCAGGTCATCGGCACGCGTGCGGCAGGCGCCGTCGTGCATGGCGTTGTCGCCGATGTTGCCGACGAAGGAGGCGAGGTGGAGGACGCGCAGGGTGGCCATGGTCGGTTCCGTTCAGGACGGCCGGTCAGTCGCGGCCGAGGCGGGCGTCGCGGACGCCCGGATCGAAGTGGTCGCGCCAGCCCAGAAGGTCGTGCTGCAGCACCGGCACGATGGCCTCCGACGGTTCCTCGTGCGGCATCCGGTAATAGGTCACGGAGCGGTGCCAAGGCGGGTTCTGCTGGCCGAGCAGGCTGATGCCGTTGGGCGGGCCGAAGCGCCAGCAGGGCACGTCGACCGCGCCGGCGAGGTCGGCGACGCTGGTGTTGGAGGAGATGACCAGATCGACGCAGGCGGTCAGCGCGGCCGCCGCCTCCAGGTCGTCGCGCAGATCGATGTCGTCGAAGGACTGGAAGTCCAGCCCGAGCGCCTCGCGCACCCAACGGATCTCGCGCTCGAGCGCGCCGTACTGCAGGTTGACGAAGACGATGCCCGTTGTCTTCAGGATCGGCGCCATCTGCATGATGTTGAGATACCAGCGGGCGCGCCAAGCATCCAGCTGGCCGGAGCGCCAGGCGACGCCGACGACCGGCATCCTGCCTGCGCCCGGCAGGCGGTCGAAATAGCCGCGCGCGCGCGCGGCGTCGAAGGCCAGCACCGGATGTCGCGCCCTGGCGAAATCGGAAATGTCCCGACGCAGGTGGATGGCGAGGTCGGTCAGGCTGCACTGGACGTCGAAATCCTCGACCGGGGTCCGCAGCGACAGCCGGTCGTGCGACTGCTCGCGGATGGTGATGTCCGGAAAGCTGCGCTGCAACAGCGGCATGAGCTTGTAGGGCGGCTCGAGGATGACCCGGTCGGCCATGGCTTGCAGCTCCGGCAGCATCGAGACGTTGCGCAGCGCGTCGCCGATGCCCTGATCGTTCCACACTAGGATCGTCTTGCCGGAAAGGTCCGAGCCGTCCCACTCGGGCTTGTCGAAGATCCGGCACAGGGTCGACGACAGGCCGGCGCGGAAGCGCGCGCGGTGTAGGTCCCAGCCGGTCTTCAGGTCGCCCATGCCGAGATAGGCGAGCGACATGTTCCATTCGGCGATCGGGATGTCCTCGCGCCAGTTGTCGCGTGCCTTGCGCAGCGCGGCGACGGCCTCGCGGGAACGGCCGAGGCTCTGCAGGATGACGCCGAGCGTGACCTGCCGGTGCACGTTGTCCGGCTCGTCGGCGACGGCGGCCTCCGCATAGGGCAGGCCCTTGTAGGCGTCGCCGATCTTGAACATGAGGCGCGCCATCTCGTGGTTGAGGTCGCCGTGGGCGGGGAAGCGGGCGAGCGCCGCCTCCAGTTCCGGCTGCGAGGCGGCGAAATCGTCAAGCTCGAAGCGGGCGCGCGAGCGCTGGACCAGCGTTTCCGGATTGTCCGGGTCGAGCAGCGCGGCCGCCTCGAAGAAGCGCAGGGCCTCCTTGTGATCGCCGCGGTCGCGCAACAGGACGCCGTAGTTGCGGTGGGCGTCGGCATGGCGCGGATGGGCGGCGATCAGGAAACGGAAGATCTCCTCGGCTTCCGTGTCGCGACCGAGCCTGTTGAGCGCAATCGCCTTCATGTTGTGGGCCTCGGCCAGGCCGGGGTTGAGCGCGACGGCCTTTTCCGCCGCCGCCAGGACCTCCTCGGCGGGCGTGCCGGGAATGTCGGACAGCGTGCGCGCGAGATTGGCGTGGTAGGGCGCGCGGTCGGGTGCCAGCGCGATCGCCTTGCGGATGAAGTCGAGGCCGCGGCGCGGAAAGCCGAGCTGGCGGTAGCTGACGCCGAGCAGATGGTTGGCATCGGGCGAATTGGGGGCCTTCTTCAGCACGGCCTTGTAGATGCGCTGGGCCTTTTCCACCTCGCCGGCCTGCTGCAGGGCGAGTGCCTGCCGCATCTTGTCCATCGGAACGGCCGCTGCCGCCGCCTTGAGCGCCATGTCACCTCCGCTTCGTCTCGATGGCGAGAATCACTGCCTGCAAAGTCTAGCAGGAAACGGCGGCCAAGGGCGGTCGCAGGGGGGGCGTCCCGGCCGCCCTCAGGCGGCGCGGGCGGTGTGGTCGCGCCGGCGCTCCGGGCCGGAATAGGACGGGTCCTGGCCCTTGCGGCGGTCGAGCGGGCCGGTGCGCAGGGCGAGGAAGAATTCGCGCACGTCCTCGGCGATCTGCGCCGAACAGGCCTTCAGGTCCTCGGACGCCGCCAGGAAGCCCTCTGCCGCCCTGCCGGCGGCGGTGATGGTGTCGTTGACACGGGCAACGTTGCCCGACAGGGTCTGCGAGCCGGCCGCCGCGCTCTGGATGTTGGCCGAGATCTCGCGCGTCGCAGCGCCCTGTTCCTCCACCGCGGCGGCGATGGTCGCCGTCACGGTGTCGACTTCCCTGACCGTATCGGAGATGGCGCCGATCGAGCGCACGGCATTGGACGTCGCCGCCTGGATGGCAGCGATCTGGGCGGAAATCTCCTCGGTCGCCCGGGACGTCTGGGTGGCCAGTTCCTTCACTTCCGCGGCCACCACGGCAAAGCCGCGGCCGGCCTCGCCCGCGCGCGCGGCCTCGATGGTGGCGTTGAGCGCGAGCAGGTTGGTCTGTTCGGCGATCGCCTGGATCAGGCTGATGACGTCGCCGATCTTCTGCGCCGAGTCGGACAGGCGGCCGACCTCGACCGCCGTGCTGTCCGCCTCGCCGTTGGCGCGCCGCGCCACGTCGGAGGCGCCCGTGATCTGGCGCGAGATCTCGGCGATCGAGCTGGACAGCTGCTCGGTCGCCGCCGCGATGGTCTGGATGTTGACGGTGGTCTGCTCGGAGGAGGCCGAGGCGGACAGCGATTCCTCCATGGCCGAGTGCGACATCGACGATAGGCCACCGGCCTGGGCGGTCATGTGCTCGGCGCTGCGGTCGACCGTGCCCATCGACATCTCGACCTTGGCCTTGAACACGTCGATGGCCTTGCCGATCTGGCGGGCATGCGCCTCCCGCTGCTCGATCAGCACCTGCTGGTAGGTCGACAGGGCGAAGTCGAGGTCGATCAGCACCGCCTGGTTCAGCGCGCGGACGGCGCGGTGCGCCTTCGACGGCGAGAAGCGGTGGCGCCTGAGCACGAGGCCGACCAGCTCGTTGAGGACATACTGGTAGCCGGCGATGTACCAGCGCGGCTCCAGGCCGATGCGCACATGGGCCCGGCCGATGCGGTCGATGCTGTCGACATAGGCCTGGTCGAAGGCGCCGCCGAACAGGCGCGCCCAGTGGACCTCCTGGGCCTTCTTCAGCATGTCCTGGCGGTCGCCGACGAGGGCGGCGAGGTGGGGTTCGCCCTGGACGTGCCGGTAGAAGTTGGCGAGCACCTGCGGCAGCGCGTCGCGCACCAGCGGCCACAGCTCGTTGAGGATCGCCCGCGTCTGGTCGTCGATCCGCGCAAAGCGCAACCGTACAGTTGTGTCGCCCGTCATGTCCTGCATCGAAGCTCGCCCTCAGTCTTGAAGTGTCGTAGCGTGAGGGTTGGGCATGAGCTTTTAATTTATGTTTAATGTAAGGTTTTTGACGGATGCCGCCATTCGTGAAAAACATTCTTTTTCAAAGAAATAAGTATTTGTGACAATGCTCGGCCGCGTGGTCGTGGCGCGATTGTATCCGAGCGGCTGCGATGGGTCGGGAAAACTGCTGAGACGTCTGACCTGCAATCGTTTCGCACGCCACGGTAGCGTCACTGCGCAGTCGTGGCAGGTCTTGCGCGCAGATCATCTGGAGGCAACCGGCAGGGCGTGAAGATGGACCGCATGCGGAACCGCGATGACGCGGGGATCGGGACGGGTCGTTCGGAGAGGGGCCGGGATCGGGAAGGGATGGTGGGCGATACTGGGATTGAACCAGTGACCTTTCCGGTGTGAACGGAACGCTCTCCCGCTGAGCTAATCGCCCCAAGCCTGTCGGCTGGTGGCGGACGTCTAATGGATCTGCGGCTCGGGTGCAATACCCTTCGCTCATTTTTCGGGGCCGTCGAGGAGCGCGCCTTCCCCACGTATCGGCTGCGTTCGACGACGCGGCCTTCCGTAGGTCCAGCACAAGGAGCTTCGGTTGAGCCACGCCCCGCGGACCCGGGCTGCCGGCCCGATTCTTCACTGCCTCCGGTCCGAACTGCGAGTGCCAACCGGCAGGCATTCGAGACGGTCAAGCCGGTTGATCATCCTTCCTGGAGAGGAATCCAAAGTTGCAAAGATATTAAATTGACAATCGGAAAGAGAGCATCCAAGGTGACCCATGAATTCCGGAGGCCGCTATGGGGCACTACAAGTTTCAAGCTCATGGCTTTGGCCTTTCTGGGCTGTCCGAGAACGATAGCTACGTTCGCCATGTGATCGCCCAACCGGAGCCAGAGCCCCATCTGCTGAACTTCCTGCGTGCGCATTACAAGGCCGACGAATCCTATGTCTTCGCGGATATTGGGGCGAACATCGGGTTTACCGCGCTGCTGATGGCGCGGATGTTTCCCAATGCCGCCATCCATGCCTTCGAACCCGGGCCGAACATCTTCGGGCTTCTGCGAAAAAATACCGCAAGGACCAGGATCGTTCCCGTCAACGCCGCGGTATCCGACCGTCCCGGCAAGGTCGCATTTGTCGAAAGCTCCGCCTACGGACACATGGTACCGGGCAGCAGCAATGCCTCGACCGACATGGTTTCGCTGTCGAGCTATGCCCAGTCCAAGGGAATCGAGAAGTTCGATTTCGTGAAAGTCGATGTCGAAGGCTTCGAGCGAGACGTCTTCCGGGGGCTCAACGGCAAGGCGGACGTCGTGTTCTTCGAATTCAACACGTTCACGCTGGCGGTGCACAGCCGGGTGAACCCGGTCGATTTGCTCGAAGAACTCCACAAGGATTGGGATCTGTATGAGTTCGTGAAGGTCGATTGGCTCGAACCGGTAACCGAGTACGCAGCCGTCATCCAGCGCAACGTGCTGGAGCATTCGGCCGTGACGGACCTGGTTGCGGTTCGGAAGGGGCGTGTCATCCGTCAGGACATCATCGATCCGGCCATCCTGTGGCGGCAGATCGCCGACATGGAGGCATACTGCCAAAGGATCCGGGAACGGCTCAGCGTGATTACCTGAAGACGCGTCCGGCGGTCGCAAAGGACGGTCAGTTTTGCCCCATCGCCACGCCCCGGCTGACCGCGGCGACGGCCTCGGCAAGGCGGTCGTAGTGGGAGATGATCCGGTCGGGGCCGAGGTCGCGGACCGGGATCGCGGTATAGCCGAAATCGACCGCGACCACCGGCAGGCCGGCGGCGCGCGCGGCGTTGATGTCGGTCGCCGAGTCGCCGATCATGACCGAGCCGCGTGCCGCCCCGCCGGCGCGCGCGATGGCGCCGAGCACCGGCTCGGCGTGCGGCTTGGCGCGCTGGAAGGTGTCGCCGCCGACCACAGCCTCGAACAGCCGCGTCAGGTCGAGCGCGTCGAGCAGCGGGCGGGCGAGACGCTCCAGCTTGTTGGTGCACACCGCGCAGCGCCAGCCCTCGGCGCGCAGCGCCTCGATCGCCGCCACGGCGCCGGGAAACGGCCGGCTGAAATCGGCGATATGGGCCTCGTAATGGGCGAGGAATGCCGTGTAGAGCGGATCGATCTCCTCCTCGGCAAGACGCGTCCCCGACAGCGCCAGCCCTTCGCGTAGCATGACGCGCGCGCCCTGGCCGGCGGCCACGCGCATCGTCTCGACCGGCACGGCCGGATGGCCGGCGCCGGTCAGCACGGCATTCAGCGTGGCGGTCAGGTCGGCGATGGTGTCGACCAGCGTGCCGTCGAGATCGAAGACGAGAACGGACATGGCGGCTTCCGGAAGCGTTGCGCTGCCGAAGGCCTGTAGGGCCTCGGAGGGAAAAGGACAAGAGCCCTGCGCCGGCCACCCCGACGACGAGGATGGGGGCGCGCGGCCGGCGGCCTACTACAGCCGGTAGGCCGTGCGGAAGCCGCCCCAGTGGCGGCCGTGGACGACGATCGGCGCGTCGATCTCCTGCATCCACACCACCTTGCCGCCGCCCATGTCGCGGGCGTAGCTCTGGATCAGGAAGGGCCGCGTGTTGCGGCCGGCGCTCAGGCCGGCGCGGTCGTCGAAGATGCGCTTGTTGCGCGCGTTGGCGGCGTTCCAGGCCGGGTCGTCCGGCCGCTGCGGCTTGGAGTATTCCTTGTTGTGCACCGGCAGGTAGCCGTTGCGGTCGACCGCCGCGCAGAAGGCCATGCGGCCGTCCATGACGACGATGCGTTCCTGGATCGGCGGCAGGATCTCCTCGAGCAGGGCGAGCGAGCGCGTCTCGAACTGCTGCGGATTGGTCCCGGGAATCGGGCGGTACTGGGTGTCGAACAGGTCCGTCAGCGACAGCCGGCCGCTGTCCACCAGCTCGGTCATGGCGCGCGAAATCTGGGCGGCGCCGTCCTGGGCGCGGGCGACGGCGGCGGCGTTCTCGTCCTTGATCTTCTGCAGCCGGCGATCGACCGCGTCGCGGACGGCGTCCGACAGGCGGGTGAACTGGCAGTGCAGGCCGTTCTCGGACGCGTTGAGCACCCGGATGCCGATCTCGCCGATCTGGTCCAGGGTCAGCGTCGCGTCGACCGGGCAGGCCGGGGCCGGCAAGTTGTCGCCCGTGACCAGCGCGCCCGAATGCGACAGGTCGCGCGTCTCGACAGGCGAAATCCGGCCGTGAAGAGAGAGACGGCCGCCGATCTTGACCGGCAGCCTGTCCTCCACGCGCCGGTCGCCGAGCGCGCTCTGGCGGATCATCATGGTGAAGCGGTGGCCGAGCGCCCCGACCGCGGCGGCCATCTCGGAACTGGACGAACTGGCCGCCTGGCCGCTGGATTCGGCCTTCACCGTGGCGGCCTCGATGGTCTCGATGCTGGCGGCGACCTCCTCGACGAAGCGGGCGGTCTCGCTCGCCCGCTCGCCGATCGCCGCGGTGGTGGCGACCTGCGTCTGCACGGCGCCCTCGACCTCGGCGAAGCTCGGCCGGATCTCGCCGATGACGTCGATGATCCGGTTGACCGAACTGATGCTGGATTCGGCGGAGTGCTGGAGGCGCTCGATATTGGCGACGATCTCGTCGGTCGCCTTCTGCGTCTCGACGGACAGCGCCTTGACCTCGTTGGCGACCACGGCGAAGCCGCGGCCGGCCTCGCCGGCGCGCGCCGCCTCGATGGTGGCGTTGAGGGCGAGCAGGTTGGTCTGCTTGGCGACGTCGGAAATCAGCCGCACCACATTGGCGATGTCCTGGATCGCCGCCTTCAGTTCGAGCACGCCGGCATTGGCGTCGTCGGCGACGCCGCGCGCTTCGTCGGCAAGGCGGCTGGAGCGCTCGACCTGCTGGCTGATGCGCGTGCTCGAGCCGGCAAGTTCGGTGATCGAGGCCGCGAGTTCGGAGGCGTTTTCGTTGGCGATCGCCGAGCGGCTACGCAGGGCGGCGCCGTCTGCGCGGATGGATTCAAGGACGTCGAGCTGGTCGGCGAGCCGGCCCTGCAGCTCCTTGGCGCGCTGACCGATCGCGTCGGCCGCAACATGCAGGTCGGCCTCTATCGCGTCGAGCGCGTGCGAGAGGCCGGATTTGTCTTCACTTTCAGGAGTTTCACGGTTTTCGTGGTCGTTCCTCGACGGTTCCGAGGTCGGAAAGACATGGGGCGCCTGAGCAGAGTTTGCGTCGTTGTTAAGTCGTTTCCGTAGCAGGAAGGCCATCTTGTTTTTCCGTTCGCAGCGTTTCGTCCCGGCGGTATTTTGAAATACGATGCTGAATGGACTGTTAAACTATACGAAAGTATGATTGTCCGGGATGTCGATTTCCCCTGCCAGTTCACCTTTGCCCTGTCCGGAACGGCATGCTAATCAGCCGGATCTGCCGGCCCGCGGATGCGGCCGGCCGGCCTCAAGTCCGACTTTGCCGGACGCGGCGACCGCAGCAGGACGAGGGAAGCATGAGCGACGCATGGAAGCGCATGGCCGCCGAAAAGGCGCTCGAGGATGTCCGTCCGGGCATGAAGCTCGGCATCGGCACCGGCTCGACGGCCGAGCATTTCATCCGCGCCCTCGGCGCGCGCGTGCGCGACGGCCTTGACGTGGTCGGCGTGCCGACCTCCGAGCGCACGGAGACGCTGGCCCGCAGCGAGGGCATCCAGATGACCACGCTCGACCATCTGCCGAGCCTCGACCTGACCGTCGACGGCGCCGACGAGATCGACCCGCAGATGAACCTGATCAAGGGCGGCGGCGGCGCGCTGCTGCGCGAGAAGATCGTCGCGGCCGCCTCGCAGCGCATGGTCGTGATCGCCGACGCCAGCAAGCTGGTGCCGGTGCTGGGCGGTTTCCCGCTGCCGATCGAGGTGGTCCCGTTCGGCCTCGGCGCGACCTGGCGGGCGGTGGAGAAGGTGTTCGCCGATCTCGGCTTGTCCGGTGCGCTCAGTCTGCGCGGCGGCGACGACCATCCTTTCGTCACAGACAGCGGCCACTACATCCTCGACGCGGCGCTGACCGAGATCCGCGCGCCGGCCGCGCTGGCCGCCGCGCTGGTCGCGATTCCGGGCGTGGCCGAGCACGGGCTGTTCATCGGCCTGGCGAGCAAGGCCTACGTCGCCGGTCCGGACGGCGTCGCGACGGTCACGCGCGCCTGACCGCCCGAAAGGCCGCCGCACCGGATCGACGCACGAAGATCGACGCACGAGATGACAAGCCAAGGGCAACGGAGTTCGAACATGAAACGGAAGCATTTCTTTACGGTCCTGCCGCTGATGGTTGCCGCGATGGTCGCCGGCGGCCTGAGCGTGCCGCAGGCCGTCGCCCAGGAGATCAGCCAATCGCACCTGGCCGCCGCCCGCCGCGCCGTCGTCGGCGCCGGCGCGCTGTCCTCCTTCGACGAGATCCTGCCGATCCTGGCCGACCAGACCAAGACCGTGTTCGTGCGCGCCGATCCGGCGCTGACGCCGATCATCGACGAGGTGACCACCGAGGTCGCGCTCAAGCTGGCCGACCGCCGTTCGGAACTGAACAGGACCGTCTACGAGGTGTGGGCCCGCCGGCTCACCGAAGACGAGCTGAACAAGATCGGCGAATTCTACGAGTCCGACCTTGGAAAGAAGTTGACCAGCATGGCGCCGGAACTGACGGCACTGTCGATCGGCGCGGCGCGCCAGTGGCAGGACCGGCTGTCGACGGAAATGGTCGCCATGGTGCGCGAGGAACTGGAAAAGCGCGGCGCGGCGACCAACCAGTAACGGCGCCGCCGAGCAGGCCGCCGCCGCGCAGGCCGCCGCCGCGCGGCAACCTTCGGTCCAATTGAGCCCAGGGGGCAGCATGAGCGACTTCGACTACGATCTGTTCGTCATCGGAGGCGGCTCCGGCGGCGTGCGCGCGGCGCGCATCGCGGCCGGCCATGGCGCGCGCGTCGGTATCGCCGAGGAATACCGCTACGGCGGCACCTGCGTGATCCGCGGCTGCGTGCCCAAGAAGCTGTTCGTCTATGCCTCGAAATTCTCCGAGGAGTTCGAGGACGCGGCCGGCTTCGGCTGGAACGTCGGCGAGCGCCGCTTCTCCTGGGAGCGGCTGGTCGAGGCCAAGGATCGCGAGATCGCCCGGCTGGAAGGCATCTATCGGCGCAACCTGGAGCGCGCGGGCGTCGAACTGCACGATACACGCGCGGTGATCGAGGATGCGCACACGGTCCGCCTGCTGTCGACCGACAAGACCCTGCGCGCGAAATACATTCTGATCGCGGTCGGAGCCACCCCGAACGTCGACGCCGACCTGCCGGGCGGCGAGCACGTGATCACCTCCAACGAGGCGTTCCATCTTGCCGACCTGCCGCAGCGCGTCGTGGTCGCCGGCGGCGGCTACATCGCGGTCGAGTTCGCCGGCATCTTCAACGGACTGGGCTGCGACACGACGCTGATCTACCGCGGGCCGGAGATCCTGCGCGGCTTCGACATGGACCTGCGCACCGCGGTGCATGAGGAAATGGCGAAGAAGGGCGTCAAGGTTCTGTGCAACGACACCTTCGCGGAGATTTCGAAGGCCCCTGACGGGACGCTGAGCGGGCGCACGAGGGGGGGCGAGACGCTGGTCGCCGACCAGATCCTGTTTGCCATCGGCCGGCGACCGAACATCGCGGGGCTCGGCCTGGACAAGGCCGGCGTCGAGGTCGGCCCCGGCGGAGCGATCAAGGTCGACGCCCGCTCGCAGACTTCGGTGCCGTCGATCTATGCGGTCGGCGACGTCACCGACCGCGCCAACCTGACGCCGGTCGCCATCCGCGAGGGCCATGCCTTCGCCGACACCGTGTTCGGCGGTCGCGACTGGAGCGTCGACCACAGCCTGATCGCGACTGCGGTGTTTTCCCAGCCCGAACTCGGCACCGTCGGCCTGACCCAGGACGAGGCGCTGGCGCGCACGCCCAACCTCGACATCTATAGGACCTCGTTCCGGCCGATGAAGCACACCCTGTCCGGGCGCGACGAGAAGATGCTGATGAAGATGATCGTCGATGCGGACACCGACAAGGTGCTCGGCGTTCACATCATGGGGCCGGACGCGGGCGAACTGGCCCAGGTGCTCGGTATCACGCTGTCGATGGGCGCCACCAAGGCGGACTTCGACCGCACCGTGGCCGTGCACCCGACCGCGGCCGAGGAACTGGTCACGATGCGCGAGCCGAGCGAACGCCTGCGCGGCTGACAAGGCCCCAAGTCGCCCGATCCAGGCGCGGTCAGGCGGCATCCGAGATGCGCGGCGGCGCATGGTCGAGCGGATTGTCGTCGGGGTCCTCGGCGAACACCGCAAGGCCGCGGCCGCGCGCCTTGGCGGCATAGAGGGCCCGGTCGGCGGCCGCCATAAGGCCTTCCCCGGTGGCGGCGCAGCCGGGCGCGCGGGCAATGCCGAGGCTGATGCCGATATCGGCGGCCTTGCCGTCGCCGAGCGTGACGGGTAGGCGCAATCCGGCGAGGATCTGCTGGGCCAGCACCATCAGTCGGGGCCGGTCGGCGAAACCGTGGACGAGGATGACGAATTCGTCGCCGCCGATGCGGCCGACCACGCCCGCAGCGCCGACGGTGGCGGACAGGCGCTCGGCCACGGTGCGGATCACGGCGTCGCCGGCGGCATGGCCGTAGGTGTCGTTGACCGCCTTGAAGCGGTCGAGGTCGCAGGCGATCAGCGCGAAGGGCTGGCGCGGCAGGCCCGCGACGGCCCCGTCCAGGCACGCTGAGAACTGCAGCCGGTTGGCGAGGCCGGTCAGCTGGTCGTGGCGGGCGCGATGGCGGTTGTCGCGCTCGCTTTCCTCCAGTGCGGTCGACAGGGTTCCGATCTTCCAGGCGACGCCGATGGCGGCAGCCGCGATCAGCCCGCCGAGGAGCAGGATGACCGGCACGACGACCGACCAGATATGCTGGCCCGGCGTGTCGCCGGTCCAGCGGAACAGGCCGATCGGCATGCCGTTGGCGGCGACGAGCGCCCGGCCGACGACGCCCTCGGGCAAGCCCCCTGCGCCGGCCGTGAAGGTCATGTCGGGGAAGGACAGTTGGGCGTTGAGCTCTTCGACCAGCGTGTCGTCGATGAACTTCGCCGACATGAGTACGACCGGAGGTCCGTCAGGCAGGACGACTTCGCCGTCGTCGGGCACGATCGGCATGGCGCTGATCAGCGCCGGCTTGCCGTCGACCATGGCATAGGCGAACTCGGCGACCTCGTCGACGCGCGCTCCCTGCACGCTCTTCTGGCCGAAGCCGTCGCCGATCGCGATCCGGTTGGCCAGGTAGTGCGCTGCCGCATTCGTTGCGATGACCTGAAGGGCCCCTCCAGGAGCGAGGATGCGACGGCTGAAGTCGACCTCGTGCTCGCGCGCCTCTGCCAGCAACGAGCCACGCGGATCGACCAGGAAGATGCGGTTGTGGCTGAACTCGTACCACAGCGAATCGACGAATTCGTAGCGCACGAAGCCGGGGTTGAAGCGCAGGGCGATGTTGGCGACCGAGCGGTCCCCGCGCGCGACGGTCAGCTGGTCGCGGGCGAGCAGGAGCATGCGGTCGCGCAGGGCGTTGTCGAACAGGCGCAGTTCGTTGGCGGTGGCCTGGTCGTTGGCCTCGCGCGAGGCGATCTGGCCGACGAAGGCGAGCGACGCGGTGGCCAGCGCGATCAGCAGCGCCGCGAGGCAATAGACCAGGGTCGAGATGCGCAGGGTCCGCCAGCGCGCGGTGGCACGGTCTTGTGCGGCGAGTGTCTTCACCAACTGGGCCCCTCGGCTCGTCCGCGCCGGCGGTTCCGCCTTTTGCAGGCAGTGTCGATCCGCCGGTCGTCCGGAACGTCGGCCACCCTAGCGACCATCGGTTAAAATCCCATGGGAAAGCGTGGCAAACGGAGCCTTAACCGGCACAATCTTTAACGTGCAGGCCGCCGCATCGCTACGCGCTTGGCGGGCGATGCGGCCGTCAGCGGTCGCGCACCGCCTTGAGGAAGCGGTCGACCTCGGCCTCGGTGTTGAAGGCGTGCACCGAGGCGCGCACCAGCGCTTCGAGGCCGCGGTGCGGCAGGTCGATGCGCGAGGAGGAGGCGCTGGTGACCGACACGTTGATCGCCTGGCGGGCAAGCCGCGCCCTGGTCGCTTCCGGATCCTCGCCCTCGACCAGGAAGGTGACGATGCCGCCCTTGCGCCGGCCCTTGTCGTGGACGGAAACGCCGGCAAGCGCGGCGAGGCCGGCGCGCAGCAGGGCGCCGAGGCCGAGGATGCGGGTCTCAAGCCGCTCCATGCCGAGGGCGTTGGCATGGGTGGCGGCGACGCCAAGGCCGATCTGGCCGGCGACGTAGCGCTCCCAGTTTTCGAATCGCCTCGCGCCGGGCACCAGTTCGTACCGGTCGGCGTCGATCCAGGTCGTCGCCTCCAGGTCGACGAACGGCGGCTCGATTGCGTCCAGCGCTTCGCCGGCGACATAGAGGAAGCCGGTGCCGCGCGGGCCGCGCAGGTACTTGCGCCCCGTGCCCGACAGCATGTGGCAGCCGATCGCCCTGACGTCGAGGGCGAGCTGGCCGGCCGACTGGCAGGCGTCGAGCAGGTAGAGCACGCCGTGCCGGCGGGCGATCGCCCCGACCTCCTCGGCCGGGTTGATCAGGCCGCCGTTGGTCGGGACGTGGGTCAGCGCAATCAGCCGCGTGCGCGGCCCGATGGCGGCCTCCAGCGCCTTGAGGTCGATCTGGCCGTCGGCATCGTCCTCGACAAGGTCGATCTCGATGCCCGCGCGCTGCTTCATCTGCAGGAGGGCGACGTAGTTGGAGACATATTCGGCCCGGCCGGTGATCACCCGGTCGCCGGGGCGGAAGGAAATGCCGTAGAACGCCATGTCCCAGGCGCGAGTGGCGTTCTCGACGAAGGCGATCTCGGCCGGCGAGGCGCCTAGCAGGGCGGCGATCTGCGTGTAGAAGGCCTGGCATGCCGGTTCGGCGCGCGCGTGGGCCTCGTAGCCGCCGATCTCGGCCTCCAGGTCGAGGTGGCGCTTGACCGCGTCGAGCACCGGGGCGGGAGCAAGCCCGGTGCCGGCGTTGTTGAAATGGATCAGGCCGGCGCAGCCCGGCGTGTCGGCGCGCAGCCGGTCGACGTCTTCGGCGGTCAGGGACGGCGGGGTCATGACGGCACACTCCATGCTGAGGCGACGCGGGCATCGTCGCGGCGGATCTGGACGCCGCCGGCCGGCGGGGATAGAGAGTCCGGCCTATGACGATGTCTTATTTCGGCTACGGCTCTCTGGTCAACGTGCGCACCCTCGCCCCCGCCGCCAGGGCGCAGCCCGGCTGCCTTTCCGGCTGGGTGCGCGAATGGCGCATCTGGGGCACGGGTGAGCTCGGACGCGGCGTCTGCGCGCTGACCGTCGCGCCTGCCGCCGGCACGACCCTCCGCGGCGTGCGGATCGACGAGCCGGCGCAGGGCCTCGACGCCCTGCTCGCGCGGGAGCGGAAATACGACCGGATCGACGGCATCGGCGCCGCGTTCCGCCACGACGCCGACGCGGCGCCGGGGCCGCAGGACATGTTCCTGTTCCGCTCGCGGCCCGAGCACTACGGCTGGGGCGACGACGACCATCCGATCCTGCAGAGTTATCTCGACTGCGTGCTGGCCGGCTTCCACGCCTTCTGGGGCGAGGCCGGCATCGTGCATTTCCTGCAGACGACCGACGGCTGGCACGTGCCGATCCTGAAGGACCGCGACGCACCGGTGTACCCGCGCGCGATCGCGCTCGACCCGGCCCTGCGCGAGGCGATCGACGACCTGCTGTCGGACCAGCGCGTGCGCTACCTCAGCGCCGGCTGATCGGGCCGCCGTCTCACCCCACGCCGAAGGCGCCGTGCAGGAGATAGCCGACGAGCCAGGCAATGCCAGCGGCCGACATGCCGATGGCGGTGGTCTCCAGGCCCGAGGCGTACCAACTCTGGGTCGACCAGCGTGACTTGGCCGAACCGATGCCGAAGAATGCAGCCGCGGTCATGACCGTGGTCGTCAGGCCGGCCGAGGCGGGGGCGCCGAACAGGAACGGCAGCAGCGGCACGGCGCCGCACAGGACGAAGGCGGCGAAGGTGGAAAGGGCGGCCCTGAGCGGTGAGCGCTGCACCTTCGAGAGGCCGTATTCCTCCAGCATCATGGTCTCGATCCAGGTCCTGTGGCTGGACGTGATCATGGCGACGAGCGCTTCCAGTTCCTCGCCCTCGTAGCCCTTGGCCCGGAAGATCTGGCGGATCTCCTCGCGCTCGCCCTCCGGCTCGAGTTCGATGTGCTTTTCCTCCACCCGCTTCAGTCGCCGGTAGTCGTCGGTTTCCGCCTTGGTGCCGGAGTAGTTGGCGGCGGCCATGGAGAAGCCGTCGGCGAGCAGGTTGGCCAGGCCGAGGATGAGCACGATGGAGGCCGAGAGGTTGGCGCCGAGCGAACCGGCGACGATGGCGAAGGTGGTCACCGCACCGTCGATGCCGCCATAGACCCAGTCGCGCAGGTAGCTGACGGAGGGACCGCCGTCGAGTCTTGCGGCGATGTCGTCGGGCTCGTGGCTGTGCTCCAGTCCGTTGCGGGGCGGGTCCTTCGGGCGCATCATGACGGCATCCTGCTGGCTTTCGGCTCGCGGTGGCTGCAGCGCAGAAGTGTGGTCTTGGCGGCAAGACCCGTGTATAAGGCCGCACGTTTCCTCCACAGGCGATGAAGGGAACGCAAGGACGTTACCCGGGCCGGACGACAGAAGAAACAGGCACGCGCCCGGACCCGTATCAGGAGTGAGTGGTATGGCGGAGAAGTGGACCCCGGACAGCTGGAGATCGAAGCCGATCATGCAGGTGCCGGACTATCCCGACACGGAGGCCCTGGCGGACGTCGAGAAGCGTCTGTCGACCTATCCGCCGCTGGTTTTTGCAGGCGAGGCGCGCGCGCTCAAGCGCCAGCTTGCGGATGTTGCGGCCGGCCGCGGTTTCCTGCTGCAGGGCGGCGACTGCGCGGAGAGCTTCGCCGAGCATCATCCCGACCATATCCGCGACTTCTTCCGCGTGTTCCTCCAGATGGCGGTCGTGCTGACTTATGCGGCGTCGCAGCCGGTGGTCAAGGTTGGCCGCATCGCCGGCCAGTTCGCCAAGCCGCGCTCCGCGCCGACCGAGAAGCAGGGCGACGTCGAATTGCCGAGCTACCGCGGTGACATCGTCAACGACATCGCCTTCACGCCCGAGGGCCGCGCCCCGGATCCGGCACGCCTGTCGATGGCCTATCGCCAGTCGGCGGCGACGCTGAACCTGCTGCGCGCCTTCGCCCAGGGCGGCTTCGCCAACCTCGATCAGGTGCACCGCTGGATGCTTGGCTTCGTCAAGGATAGCCCGCAGGCGCATCGCTATCAGGAACTGGCCGACCGCATCTCGGAATCGCTCGCCTTCATGCGCGCCTGCGGCGTGTCGCCCGACAGCGTGCCGCAACTGCGCTCGACCGATTTCTTCACCAGCCACGAGGCGCTGCTGCTCGGCTACGAGCAGGCGCTGACGCGCGTCGACAGCACGTCGGGCGACTGGTATGCGACCTCCGGCCACATGCTGTGGATCGGCGACCGCACGCGCCAGCCCGACCACGCGCATGTCGAGTTCTTCCGCGGCATCAAGAACCCGATCGGACTGAAATGCGGTCCGTCGCTGTCGCCGGACGGCCTGTTGCAGCTGATCGACATCCTCAACCCGGACAACGAACCGGGCCGGCTGACCCTGATCGCGCGCTTCGGCGCCGACAAGGTTTTCGACCACCTGCCGCAGCTCATCCGGGCTGTGCAGCGCGAAGGCAAGGTCGTGGTCTGGTCCTGCGATCCCATGCACGGCAACACGATCACCGCCGGCGGCTACAAGACGCGGCCGTTCGACCGCATCCTGAAGGAGGTCGAGGCCTTCTTCGCCGTCCACCGGGCGGAAGGCACCCATGCGGGCGGCATCCATGTCGAGATGACCGGGCGCAACGTCACCGAATGCACCGGCGGCGCCCATGCGCTGACCGCCGACCAGCTCGGCGACCGCTACCACACCCATTGCGACCCCAGGCTGAACGCCGACCAGGCGCTGGAACTGGCCTTCCTGCTGGCGGAGAACCTCAAGAAGGAACGCCTCGGCCGGGACCACGAGAAGATCGCCGCGAACGGCTGACCTGCGGCACGCGGACGCATCGGGACACGGGAAGGGGCGGCTTCGGGCCGCCCTGCTTGATGACAAACGTCTGTTCGTCATCCCGCACGCAGCGAAGCGCAGATGCGGGATCGGTGAGCCGGGGCCTCCCGGTCTCCTTCATTGAGATCGTTGACACCGCGGCTCTCCGGTTCCGGCTCGCGCTCCGCTTGGCCGGAAGGACGCCGGAGAGGCTGTCGGTTGTCAGCACTTTCGGGAATGACAAAGGGCGGCTTCGGGCCGCCCTTTGTCATTCCTGCGAGTGTTGGAATTATCGATACATTTTTTAAATCTGCCTTAAGGGAAGATTTGTACTGCCGGAGCGGAGAACACGCGCAACGGGGGACCCATGCGGGCAAGCGCCGACCTTTCGAACCTGTCCTATCTGGTCGTCGACGACAACACGCACATGCGCTCGATCCTGCGCTCGATCCTGGCCGGCTTCGGCGCCCGCCGGATCCACGAGGCCGCCGATGGCGCGGACGCGCTGGAAAGCGTGATCGACCGAATGCCGGACCTGGTGGTCTGCGACTGGGCCATGGCGCCGGTCGGCGGGGCCGACTTCGTCCGCCTGCTGCGCGCGGACGGCGACCGCATGGTGGCGACCACGCCGGTCATCGTCGTCACGGCCCATGCCCGCAGGCCGGTCATCGTCGAGGCGGTCCGCCTCGGCATCCACGGCTTCATCGCCAAGCCTCTGTCGCCCGCCGTGCTGTACGACCGCATCACCGACGTCGTGCTGCGCCAGCAGCGCCTCGGGCGCACCCTCGGCAATTTCGAACTGCGCCATATCCGCCAGACGGCGGCGCAGGACGGGGCATGCAGCCGTACCGCGTCCCACACGCCGGCCGCCCGAACCGGTGCGCCGGCGGAGCGCCCGCAGTTCCTGCCGCAACCGGTCGCCTACCTGTAGGCCGGCGCCGATTGCATGTGGTCCGGCGGCGCGCTACACCAAGACCATGACCGACGCCGCCCCATCGCCCGTGACCGACCGTTTCCGCCTTGCCGTCGCCCAGTTGAATCCGGTCGTCGGCGATGTCGCCGGCAATGCAGAGCTGGTGCGCCAGGCGCGCGCGCGGGCCGCGGCCGAGGGCGCGCATCTGGTGCTGTGTTCGGAACTGGTGCTGGCCGGCTACCCGCCGGAGGATCTCGTTCTCAAGCCGGCCTTCTTGCGCGCCTGCCGGGCTGCGGCCGAGGATCTGGCCAGGGAGACCGCGGACGGCGGCCCGGCACTGATCGTTGGCACGCCCTGGATCGACGACGGCAAGCTGCACAACGCAGTCCTGTTGCTCGATGCCGGCCGCATCCAGGCGGTGCGCTACAAGGTCGACCTGCCCAACTACGGCGTCTTCGACGAAAAGCGCGTCTTCGCGCCGGGTCCGATGCCGGGACCGGTCGACTTCCGCGGCGTGCGCCTCGGTCTTCCGATCTGCGAGGACGCCTGGACCGACGAGGTCTGCGAATGCCTGGCCGAGACCGGTGCCGAGATCCTGCTCGTGCCCAACGGCTCGCCCTACTGGGCGAACAAGGCCGAGGAGCGGCTGCAGGTGATGGTCGCGCGCGTGGTCGAGAGCGGCCTGCCGCTGGTCTACTGCAACCAGCTCGGCGGCCAGGACGAACTGGTCTTCGACGGTGGCTCCTTCGCCCTGCAGGCCGACCGGCGCCTTGCCTTCCAGATGCCGCAGTTCCGCACCGACCTTGCGGTGACCGACTGGCAGCGGGATGCAGACGGCAAATGGGTCTGCGCCGGAGGGCCGCTCGCACGCCTGCCGGAGATCGACGAGGCCAACTGGCTGGCCTGCGTGGTCGGGCTCAGGGACTATGTCGACAAGAGCCGGTTTCCCGGCGTCATCCTCGGCCTGTCCGGCGGCATCGATTCCGCCGTCTGTGCGGCGATGGCGGTCGACGCGCTCGGACCCGAGCGCGTGCACGGGGTGATGATGCCCTACCGCTACACCTCGCGCGCGAGCATCGTCGACGCCGAGGCCTGCGCCCGCAAGCTCGCCATCCGCTACGACACGGTGCCGATCGAGATCCCGGTCGCCGGCTTCACCGAGGTGCTGGGTCCGCTGTTCCACGGCCGCCCCGCCGACACGACCGAGGAGAACCTGCAGTCGCGCAGCCGCGGCGTGGTGCTGATGGCGATCTCCAACAAGTTCGGCTACATGGTCGTGACCACCGGCAACAAGTCGGAAATGTCGGTCGGCTACGCCACGCTCTACGGCGACATGAACGGCGGCTACAACCCGGTCAAGGACCTCTACAAGACGCAGGTCTACCAACTCGCGGCCTGGCGCAACGCGAACCGGCCGGAGGGCGTGCTGGGACCCGCCGGCGAGGTCATCCCGCACAACATCATCGCCAAGGTACCGTCCGCGGAGCTGCGTGAGAACCAGACCGACCAGGACAGCCTGCCGTCCTACGACGTGCTGGACGACATTCTCGCCTGCCTGGTCGAGAACGAGATGGCCGTGTCCGAGATCGAGGCGAGGGGGCACGACCGCGCCACCATCCACCGGGTCGAGAACCTGCTCTATGTCGCCGAATACAAGCGCCGCCAGGCGCCTCCCGGCGTGAAGATCACGCGCCGCAACTTCGGCCGCGACCGCCGCTACCCGATCACCAACCGTTTCCGCGACCGCAGCTGACGTCAGGGCCTCGGACGCGGTGGCGGTCTTGCCGCCATCCCGCTTGCCTCCCGCCGGCTTCCCCGCTACCCAAGGCGTATGACCGTTACCGTCCGCTTCGCCCCGTCCCCGACGGGCCACATCCACATCGGCAACAGCCGCACGGCCCTGTTCAACTGGTTGTTCGCCCGGCGCAGCGGTGGGCGTTTCGTGCTGCGCTTCGACGACACCGACACCGAGCGCTCGCGCGAGGACTTCGCCCGCTCGATCGAGGCGGACCTCGCCTGGCTCGGCATTACGCCGGACCGGATCGAGCGCCAGTCGCAGCGCGTCGCGCTCTATGATGCGGCGGCGCACCGGCTGCGCGACGCCGGGCTGCTCTATCCCTGCTATGAGACGGCGGACGAACTGGAACGCCGCCGCGCCCGCGCCCGCGCGCTCGGCCGTCCGCCGGTCTACGACCGCGCCGCGCTGAAGCTGGGCGAGGCGCAACGCGCCGCGCTGGAGGCCGAGGGCCGCAGGCCGCACTGGCGCTTCCTGCTGCCCAACCACGACGGCGACCCGTTTGCGCCGCACCGCACCGAGGTCGTCTGGGACGACCTGTGCCGGGGCGCGCAGGCGGTCGACCTCGCTTCGCTGTCCGACCCGGTGCTGGTGCGCGAGGACGGCAGCTATCTCTACACCCTGCCGTCCGTGGTCGACGACATCGACATGGCCATCTCCCATGTCATCCGCGGCGAGGACCACGTCGCCAACACGGCGGTGCAGATCGCCATCTTGCGCGCCCTCGGCGCCGCGACGCCGGCCTTCGCCCACCACAACCTGCTGACCACCGCCGATGGCGAGGGGCTGTCCAAGCGCAAGGGCGCGCTGTCGATCGGCTCGTTGCGCGAGGCGGGGCTGGAACCGATGGCGGTCGCCTCGCTCGCCGTGCTGACCGGCACCAGCCATGCGGTCGAGCCGGTCGCGGACCTCGATGCGCTGGCGGAGATGCTGGATCTTGGCGCGGTGTCGCGCTCGGCGGCGAAATTCGACCCGGCAGACCTCATCGGCCTCAATGCCAGGCTGGTGCACGCGCTCTCCTACGAGGCGGTGAGCGACCGACTCTCGGCGCTCGGCGTCGGGGGCGGGGCGGCATTCTGGGAGGCAGTGCGCGAGAACTGCGAGAAGGTCGCCGACGCCGTCCGCTGGTGGACCGTCGTCGCCGGGCCGGTCGAACCGGCGATCGACGCCGCGGACCGGGACTACATAACCGCTGCGCGGGCGTTGCTGCCGGTCGAGCCCTGGGACGAGGCGACCTGGACTGCCTGGACCGATGCGGTGAAGACCGAGACGGGGCGCAAGGGCAGGGCGCTCTTCCTGCCGCTGCGCAAGGCGGTCACCGGGCTCGACCACGGACCGGACATGAAGGCGCTGCTGCCGCTCATTGGTCGGCGAAATACTTCGGACCGACTCGCCTGACGGGACCTTTCGGCGCCTCCGCCGGAGCGGCTGCGGCCGGAGCGTCGGCGATGGTCGGGTTCGCCGCCTTCGGCGCATCGCTGCGGCTGGCTACGGAGGGCCGCAGCTCCAGTGTCGGCCGACCGGGAGCCCCCGGTAGCGGAGCGGTTTCGATCGACGCCGTCACCTCCTCGTCCGGGTCGAAGCCTTCGCCCATGTTGTGCCGGGTATCGGGGTCGGCGTCGGCCGGAATCTGGTCCGGCGCCAGCGGCGTTCGGCTGAAGCGCAGCGCGGGCGCATCCGGCGCGATGGCGGACACCGGCTGCAGGTCGCTGCCGGCAGCGGCGACGCCAGTGTCGTCGCCGCTCGTCGAAAGCGGCGTCATCGCTGCCGTACGCGTCCCCGGCGCGGCGTTGCAGGTGCAGCCCTGGACATATTCGCGCTTGTAGCGGAAGGCATTGGGCAGGTCGGCATAGGGCCCGCCGGCAAGCGAGGTCATCTCCTCCGGGCTGCCGCCTGGATTGCGGTAGACGAACAGCTCGGTCGCGGTCGCCGGGCACATCGAGGTGCACAGCGCGGCGTCGTTGGCGAACTGTTCGCTGGTCGTGGAAAAGCTGATCGGGAAGAAATAGCCGTCGCAGGTGCGCACGCACAGGGTCCGGTAGGTCGGCCCCGCTGGCAAGCCGGCCGACTGGCCCTCTCGACCGACGGACAGGGTGGCGCGCGAACGGGTTTGCTCGAGGCCGGGCCCCTGCGGGCGCGCCTGGATCATCATGCCGCCCGGCACCGGAATGAGCACTCCGTTGGGGGTTGCCGGATCGACCACCGCCGCGCGGCTGCGTCCGAACAGACGGGCGAATACGCCCGGGCCGGAGTCCTCCGGCGCAACAGCCTGTGCCGGACGGTTCGCAGGCGCGGCGCAGCGATTGTCGGCGAGCGCCTTTTCCAGCCGGCGCCGTTCGGCAGAGGCATCCGTGCGTCGGCCCGGGCTGCGGTCGCGCTGGCGTTCGATCCGGGCGAGGTTTGCGCGCATGCGGTCGATCTTGGAGAGAAGCCCGGCGCATTTCGGTGTTCCGGGCTGGGCGGAGCACTGGAAATACCGGGCATCGCGCTCGGCGGCTGAGATTGCGGCGGCCTGCTGGCGGGCCGCTTCGGCCCATTTGCGGGCGGTCGGATCGCCCGGCTCGGATGCCGCGCCGAGACGCGCGAGCTGGCGTTCCAGTCCGTCGCAGGCTGGCGTGCGCGCGTGCGCGCTCGTGCCGGCGAGCGACAGGCTCGCAGCGGTGAGCAATGCCAGCAGAGTGACCCTCGACGCGGTCATGCTGTCCCGACCGGTGTCCCATGCGGCGGCGCGGAATGCACCGCCTCCCGAATTTCCCCAAGGGGCACTATCCCGTTCCCGGACCGGTTTTTCAACGTCGGGTCGCAATCGGGGTTAACCGTGCGTAAGCGGATCGGGTCCGTCAGCGCGCCAGGGTTTCGGCCGCGTCCTGGAGCCGGGTCAGGATGTCTTCGAGGTCAGCCTGGCGCTGCGGCGGCAAGGTGCGCAGCAGGGCGTCCGAGAAGGCGCGCGCCTCGGGAACCAGTTCGCGGTACATCGCCTGGCCGCTCGGCGTCAGCGTCAGGATGCTCTCGCGCATGTCGCGTTCGTTGGGGGTGCGCGCCACGTAGCCGAGCTTCTCCAACGCTGCCACGGCGCGGCTGACCTTGGTCTTGTGCATGTGGGCGTGCGTCCCGACGTCCTTAGCCGTGATCGGGCCGTACTGGCCGATGGTCGCCACCACCCGCCATTCGGGGATGGCGATGCCGAACCGGTCGGCGTAGATGCGCGACAGCGACCGGCTGACGATCTCGGCGAGGAGGCTGAGCCGGTAGGGCAGGAACTGCTCAAGGCGCAGCGTGTCATCGGGGGTGGCGCTGTCGTGCGTCATGATCCTCTCTTGGCCGATGGCTGCGGCCGCCCTTGCAGGTTATGCGATAATGCCTTCGATGCCTGCCGCCGGAAAGCCCGCACGGTCGAGGCCCGTATCGTCCCTTCGACCGATCCCGAGTGTCATGCACGGGACGGTGCCGTCCAGCCGGTGCGATCGGGTCTCGAAATTTGGTAGCTGATGCCAAGTCGCATTCAAGGTGTTGATAAGCCGGGAAAGCTGCCATGATTTCCCGGCATTCGTTTGCGAATCGGTGCCCGCCACGGTGATCGTGGGGCACCGGAAGGCTCGCGATCGGCATCCGCGTCGGGACCGCCACCCCGGCGAAGGCGACCGGGGGCCGACAACCGAGACTGGGAGGACAGCCCATGAGCAAGGAGTTCGCCTCCGTCGGTGATACCAAGGACAAGACCGTGTCCTTCACCGAGATCGGCCGCGGCTGCTACGCCTATACGGCGGAAGGCGATCCGAACACGGGCGTC
Source organism: Polymorphum gilvum SL003B-26A1 (assembly GCF_000192745.1). Lineage (NCBI taxonomy): Bacteria > Pseudomonadati > Pseudomonadota > Alphaproteobacteria > Rhodobacterales > Paracoccaceae > Polymorphum > Polymorphum gilvum. The sequence goes on along the minus strand of NC_015259.1, from coordinate 2,932,477 downwards.
ATCGTCGGCGACGACAGCGTGCTCGTGGTCGACGCCCAGGCGACGCCGGACATGGCGCAGAGCGTCATCGAGAAGATCCGTACCGTTACCGACAAGCCGATCAAGCATGTCGTGCTCACCCACTACCACGCCGTCCGCGTGCTCGGCGCCTCGGCCTACCAGGCGAGCGAGATCCTGGCCTCGGACCTGACCCGACGGCTGATCGAGGAGCGCGGCCGGCAGGACTGGGACAGCGAATACGCCCGCTTTCCCCGCCTGTTCCGCGGCGCAGAAAGCATTCCGGGCCTGACATGGCCGACACTTACTTTTGCCTCCTCGGTGACGTTGCGGCTCGGCCGGCGCGAGGTCCGGCTGATGCACCTGGGGCGCGGCCACACCATGGGCGACATCGTCGTGTGGGTACCGGATGCCAATGTGATGTACACCGGGGATCTGGTCGAGGACCGCTCGGCCTGCTATTGCGGCGATGCTCATCTCGCCGACTGGCCGCGCACGCTCGAACGTATTCGCGCCTTCCGCGCGACCGCGCTGATGCCGGGCCGGGGCGGCGCCCTGATCGGCGCCCACAATGTCAACGCGGCACTCGACCGGACCAGGGAGTTCCTGGAGACTCTGCGCGACACCGCGGCGGCCTGCGTCGACGAGGGCCTCGACCTCAAGGCGACGTTCGACGCGGTGCGCGCCGCCATGGACCCGAAGTTCGGTTCCTACGCCATCTACGAACACTGCCTGCCGTTCAACGTCGCCCGCGCCTTCGACGAGGCGCAGGGCATCGACCACCCGCGCATCTGGACCGCGGCGCGCGACCGGGAGGTCTGGGACGCCCTGCAGGGCGGGGAGGACGACGACGGTGCGCAGGAGGCTGAGACCGAGGCCTGAGGGCGGCGCGGACCTGAGTCGGCGAGCGTTTTACGGGGGTGGACAAAAGGTCGTCGCCCCCCCACATCGACCGAGTCGACGCTCAAGCACGGAAATCCAATCATGCGCCTGATCCCCGCGGCCTCGGCCGGCCTTTTGCTCGTCCTGTCGCTGGCCTGTTCCGCTGCCCTGGCCGCGGAGGAGCCAGATCTGATCTTCAAGAAGTCGACGGTGTGGAAGTTCCTTACGCCCGACCACAAGCTGGCGACCTATGCCATCGACGATCCGCTTGTCGAGGGCGTCGCCTGTCATTTCACCGTGCCGGAAAAGGGGGGCGTCTCGGGATGGATCGGCGTCGCCGAGGAGGTATCCGACATCTCGCTCGCCTGCCGTCAGGTCGGGCCGATCGCGTTCAAGCAGAAGTTCGAGCAGGGCGAGGAAATGTTCCGCCAACGGCGATCGTTCCTGTTCAAGAAGATGCGCATCGTGCGCGGTTGTGACGCTAAGCGCAACGTTCTGGTCTATCTCGTCTATTCCGACAAGATCATCGAAGGCAGCCCGAAGAACTCGACGTCGACGGTGCCGATCATGCCGTGGGGCGATACGCCGGCCGAGCGCTGCGGGAACTGGCTGAGCAGGTAGGCGGTGGCGGCGCGGCGCCGGGGCGGCGTTACTGCGCCGCGTCCTTGATTGCCTCGTCCGCGACCAGTCGGGGATCGGCGCCGGCCATGGTGTCGGAACAGAAATGGCGGAACAGCACGTCCATCACATCGCGCGCCGCATCGCTGTTGAGGCGGTAATAGATCGTCGTGCCGTCGCGACGCGTGTTGACCAGGCCCTGGGCGCGCAGCAGGCTGAGCTGCTGAGACACGGTGGGCATGCGCATGCCTGTGCGCTCGGCGAGTTCGCCGACGCTGCATTCCCGCTCGGCCATGTGACACAGGAGCAGGAGTCGCGGCGGAGACGCGATCATTTTCAGGAACTGCGCGGCATCTTCCGCTTTGGCTTCGAGAGCTTCCACTTGCATGCGGGCAAAATGCCAAAGATGGATCTGCTGTGCAACTTAATTACATGCGGCCGAGTGCGGGCAGCAGGATGTGGCCGGCGCCGCAGCCGACGCCCGAGGTCATGCACAGGCTCTTCTGCATCGACACTGCGGGGGTGACCGAGGAGGCCGAGGCGAGCGCCGCAAGGCCGGCGATCGGCGAGGCGAGGACGGTGAAGACGAACAAAACGGACAGCAGACGCGGGAACATGACAGGCTCCGACAGGGTTCGTCCGGCCCGCCGTGGACCGGATGAACGCACCCTGCGCCTGTCGCGCTGAACCCGTGCTGAGGCGTGCCTTTAGCCGCCGTTCAGCTTCGTAAACGGAGTGTCGGTCAGAGGTTGTCCGTCATCGCCCGGGCCAGCGCCTTCTGCAGCACCTCGTCGCGGCCGTAGATGTCCTTGCGGAAGTGGGTCGAGCCGTCCTTGTTCATCCAGGCGGTGAGGTAGGTCAGGTGAACGGGGATGGGCCGGCGTAGCGTGATCACCTGCCGGTCGCCCGACGCCTTGGCGCGGTCGAGTGCGGCCCGGTCGAGCCCCTGGTCGGCAAGCAGCACCTCGGCGAGCGCGAAGGGATCGGACACGCGGATGCAGCCGTGACTAAACGACCTCTGGGCGCGCTCGAACAGCGCCCTGGACGGCGTATCGTGGATGTAGATGTTGAATTCGTTCGGGAACATGAACTTGATGCGCCCCAGGGCGTTGCCGTCGCCCGGGTCCTGACGCAGCTTGAAGGGGAACGGGCCACCCGAATAGGACGCCCAGGCGATCTGGTGCGGGCTGACTTCCGCGTCGCCGGAGAATACCCGGATGTTCTGGCCGTCGAGCGCGCGCGGGTTGCTGATCAGCTTGGGCAGGTATTCGTTGGTCGCGATCGACGGCGGCACGTTCCAGTACGGGTTGACCTCGACATAGGTCATGTCCTTCGAGAACACCGGCGTCGCGTGATAGGGCTTGCCGACCACCACGCGGGCGGTGTGCACCGTCTTGCCGTCGCGCACCACCTTGAGGTTCTGGTCGGCCAGGTTGACGAAGACATAGGCCTCGCCGAGGTCGTCCGGCATCCAGCGCCGGCGCTCCATGTTGAGTTCCATCTGGATCAGGCGCCGGCCGATCGGCACGTTCATCTCCGCCAGCGTGTCCTTGCCGACCACGCCGTCGACGGCAAGGCCGTGGTAGTCCTGGAAGGTCTTCACCGCCTCGACCAGGGCACCGTCGTAGACGTCGCCGGCATGGGCGCCGGGCGCGAGATAGTCCTGCTGTTCCATGCGCCGGCGCAGGACGTCGAGGCGCGGGTCGCTCATGCCCGGCTTGAGCACCGCGCCGTCGGGGACGGGCGTGAAGCCGCCGGCCGCCGCTTTGGCCCGGTAGGCGGCGAGTGCCTGTTTCAGCCGCGCGTAGTTCGGCGTGTTCGGCGACAGACCGTCGAGGAAGGCGCCGAAGTCCGGTGCTTCGGCGACCGCCTCCAGCAGGTCGCCGGCATCGGGCACGTGCGGGAAGATGTTCAGCGCCTTGTTGACTGCGTTCGGCTGCACCCGGCCCGAGACAAGGTGCGTGGCGTAGCGCACGTAGGCGCGCGACAGGTCGACGTCGAGCGCGGCAAGCGCCTCCGGCGTCGTGGCCGCCTCGGCCCGGGCGGCAAGCTCGAGCGGATGGTAGTTCAACGGATTGAGCGCGTGGTCGTTGGCCGCCGCGAAGGCGGCGATCGCCAGGCGGCCCTGCTCGCCCAGCCGCTCGCCGGCGATCCACACCGGCGCATGGCCGGTTGCGGCATAGTGCCCGGCGACGGCGTCGGAGCTGCCCTGCAGCAGCGACGCGAGCGCGGGCGCCAGCGGGTCGGCGGGCAGGGCGCTGGCGCTGGATGCCGGAACCGGGTTTTGCGCCCGCGCGGTGGGCAGATCCGAGACGAGCAGCGCCGCCGCGAGCGCAGCCGTCAGGGCGAAAGCGGTGATCGTCGTCTTGCGCATGCCGGTGTCCCCCACGGCCGAATCCATCCGCAAAACAGCCTAGCCGCTTTGCGCTGCCTGTCCAGCGCCGGCGCGGCCATGCGGGCATCTGCGCACTTGACCCGGGCTGCGAAAGCGGTCACAACCTCATGCCATGACCACGGCCACCCGGACCCTCATTCCGATTGCCATTATTTGCAGCTAGCGACCCCGCTGGCTGTGGCCGTTCCCTTCTGCACATGATCCTGTGAGACGGAGGTCCCCGGCCAGCCGGCCCGGTGGCGGCGTGCCAGGAGACACGTGCGATGAGCGATGCCAAGCCCGGCTTCAAGGGCCTTCGCCTCTACAACACCCTGACGCGGGCGAAGCAGGACTTCGTTCCGATCGATCCCGCCAACGTGCGCATGTATGTCTGCGGGCCGACGGTCTACGACTTCGCCCATATCGGCAACGCCCGGCCGGCGATCGTCTTCGACGTGCTCTATCGCCTGCTGCGTCACCTCTACGGCGCCGACCGCGTCACCTATGTGCGCAACATCACCGACGTCGACGACAAGATCAACGCGCGCGCCCTGCGCGACTTCGGGCCGGAGATCGAGGCCGGCCGGATGAGCCTCAACGACGCCATCGCCCGCGTGACGGAAAAGACCGCCGACCAGTACCACAGCGATGTCTCCGCGCTCGGCTGCCTGCCGCCGACGCACGAGCCGCGCGCGACCGAGCACATCGAAGGCATGATCGTCATGATCGGCACGCTGATCGAGCGCGGCCATGCCTATGAGGCGGCGGGCGAGGTGCTGTTCGACGTCGCCTCCATGCCCGCCTACGGCGGCCTGTCGAAGCGCAATCTCGACGAGCAGATCGCCGGCGCGCGCGTCGCCGTCGACAGCCACAAGAAGAACCCGGGCGACTTCGTGCTGTGGAAGCAGTCGTCGGCGGAAGAGCCCGGCTGGGGGAGCCCCTGGGGCCGCGGCCGGCCGGGCTGGCACATCGAGTGCTCGGTGATGAGCGAGCATCACCTCGGAAAGGTGTTCGACATCCACGGCGGTGGGCTCGACCTGATCTTCCCGCACCACGAGAACGAGATCGCCCAGTCCTGCTGCGCCCACGGCACGGACAAGATGGCCAACTACTGGCTGCACAACGGCTTCGTCCAGGTGGAGGGCCGGAAGATGTCCAAGTCGGAGGGCAACTTCGTCACCATCCACGACCTGCTGCACACCGACACATTCGGTGGCCGCAAGTGGCCGGGCGAGGTGCTGCGCCTGGCGATGCTGATGACCCACTACCGCGAGCCGATCGATTTTTCGGTGAAGCGCTTGGAGGAGGCAAATGCAAATCTGACAAATTGGCTTCGTCAGATTGATGAGCATGTGTTGTCGCGAAATTCACCGACAGCGTATAGCGCAATTCTCGATGCGGCTCAGAATAATGATCAAAATGACAATCTTGCTATATCCGTCGAAGTACTAAGCGATGATTTGGCGATGCCAAACGTAATCGCGCAACTTCACGGGATGAGTACTGACATAAGTTTGGGAGTGAGAAGTCCAAGATCCCTTGCATGGGACATGATGGGTATTCTTGGCTTTCTTGGAATTATCGACGCCGAAGTGCTTCGCAGGCAAAAGGTAGAGCCTGAAGGTTTGTCGCAACGTATTGCCGAACGCCTCGCCATCCAGGACGCCGCCGATGCGGCGAAGGCGGCCGGCGACAAGGACCTGATGAAGCAGAAGTTCGCCGAAGCCGACCGAATCCGCGCCGACCTGGCAGCCGAAGGCATCCTGCTCAAGGACGGCAAGGATCCGCAGACCGGCCAGCGCGTCACCACCTGGGAGGTCAAGCGGTGAGGCACGTGCCCTACTCTCCATTCTCCCCCCTTGAGGGGGAGATATCGGCGATAGCCGACAGAGGGGGGTATAGTGCCGTCCGGCATACCTGGCGTTTGGAGCGATCTTCCGTCACCCCCCTCTGTCTCCTGCGGAGACATCTCCCCCTCAAGGGGGGAGAGGGGCGTGCGCGGTACCTTCGGGTTTCGTTACTGAAGTTCCGTTTTAATAAGCGGCTTAAAATGGGGGAGTTCGGGATGCCCCACCATGACGTTGCTAAATCGCTACGCGGCAATGCGAAGACGCTGCGCAGAAATATGACCGAGGCCGAGAAGAAACTTTGGCAAGCGCTAAGGGGACATCGGTTGGAGGGAATATCCTTTCGCCGTCAAATGCCGATTGCAGGTTATATTGTCGATTTCGCTGCTCCAGCCTGCAAGGTGATCGTGGAACTGGACGGTTCGCAGCACGGTGAAGGGCCTGGAATGAAAGCGGGCATCGAGCGTGACAGTCGCCTGTTCGAACTTGGCTGGAAGGTCCTTCGCTTCTGGAATCCTGACGTCATGAACGAACTCGACGGTGTTTGCCGCAGAGTCCTGGAAGCTTGTGGCCGGGAGGATCGGGCATGACTAGCTTGGTATCCCACTCCGGCGGCTGCCAGTGCGGCGCCGTGCGGTTCAGGGTAGAGGGGCCGCTCGGCCAGGCCTCGATCTGCCATTGCCGCATGTGCCAGAAGGCCTTCGGCGCCTTCTACGCGCCGCTGGTCTCCGTGCGCGCCGGCACGCTTGCCTGGACGCGTGGCGAGCCGGCGAGGTTCCGCAGTTCCAACCACGTCAGCCGCGGGTTCTGCCGCGCCTGCGGCACGCCGCTGACCTACGAGGCCCCGGACGGCGTGGCGCTCGCCATCGGCGCCTTCGACCATCCAGAGGCGATCGCCCCGGCGATCCAGTACGGCGTCGAGGCGAAGCTGTCCTACACCGACACGCTGCACGCGCTGCCGGTGCGCCGCACCGAGGAGGATGCGGCCGCGCTCGCGTTCCTGAACAGCCTCGTCGGCTTCCAGCATCCCGATCACGACACGCAAGCCTGGCCGCCCGAAACGGGCGGCGCGCAAGGACACCGAGAATGACCCGCGAACGCCTCTATCTTTTCGACACCACGCTCAGGGACGGTGCCCAGACCAGCGGCATCGACTTCTCGGTAACCGAGAAGATCGCCATCGCGGAACTGCTCGACCGGCTCGGTGTCGATTATGTCGAGGGCGGCTATCCGGGCGCCAATCCGACCGACACGGAATTCTTCCGGGAAAAGCGCACGAAGCGGGCGACCTTCACCGCCTTCGGCATGACCAAGCGGGCGGGCCGGTCGGTTGCCAACGACCCGGGCGTGCAGATGCTGCTCGATGCCGCGGCCGACGCCATCTGCTTCGTCGCCAAGGCCTGGGACTACCACGTGCGGGTCGCGCTCGGCTGCAGCAACGAGGAGAACCTGGACGCCATCCGCGACAGCGTCGAGGCGGCGGTCGCCGCCGGCCGCGAGGCGATGGTCGACTGCGAGCACTTCTTCGACGGCTACAAGGCCAATCCCGACTACGCGCTCGCCTGCGCCCGCACGGCCCACGAGGCCGGGGCGCGCTGGGTCGTGCTGTGCGACACCAACGGCGGCACGCTGCCGGGCGAGGTGGAGGCGATCGTGCGCGCGGTGACCGCCGTGGTGCCCGGCGCCAACCTCGGCATCCATGCTCACGATGACACCGGCCAAGCGGTGGCCAATTCGCTCGCCGCCGTCAACGCCGGCGCGCGCCAGATCCAGGGCACGCTTAACGGCATCGGCGAGCGCTGCGGCAACGCCAACCTGATCACCCTGATCCCGACGCTGATGCTCAAGACGCCCTACAGGGACCGGCTCGAACTCGGCATCGACGCGGCACGGCTGACGGAGATCACGGCGATCTCGCACGCCTTCGACGAGATGCTGAACCGCGCGCCGAACCGGCATGCGCCCTATGTCGGCGAAAGCGCCTTCGCCACCAAGGCTGGCATCCACGCCTCGGCGATCCTCAAGGAGCCGCAGACCTACGAGCACGTACCGCCGGAAGTGGTCGGCAACAAGCGCAAGGTGCTGGTCTCCGACCAGGCCGGCAAGAGCAACCTGCTCGGCGAACTGGCGCGCCTCGGCGTTGAGGTCGACAAGGCGGACCCGCGCCTCGACCGGCTGCTCGCCGAGGTCAAGGAGCGCGAGGCGGCGGGCTATGCCTACGAGGCGGCCGACGCCTCGTTCGAACTGCTCGCCCGCAAGGCGCTCGGCAAGGTGCCGCGCTTCTTCGACGTCAAGTCGTTCCGCGTCATGGTCGAACGGCGTCACAACGCGCTCGGCCAGCTGGTCAGCGTCTCCGAGGCGGTGGTCAAGGTCGACGTCGACGGAGAGACGCGCATGAACGTGTCGGAGGGCAACGGCCCGGTCAACGCCCTCGACGGGGCGCTCAGAAAGGATCTGGGCAAGTACCAGTCGGCCATTGAGGGGCTGGAACTGGTGGACTACAAGGTGCGTATCCTCGACGGCGGCACCGGCGCGGTCACGCGGGTTCTGATCGAGAGCCACGACAAGACCACCCACCGGCGCTGGTTCACCATCGGGGTCTCCAGCAACATCGTCGACGCCTCGTTCCAGGCGCTGGTCGATTCCATTACCTACGCGCTGCTTAAGGCGGACGTCGCCTGACGCGGGCATCCGTGCGAAGGAAACACCGCCATGGCCGAGGCGAGCCCGGCAACGCGCGCGCAAAGCGAGCTGCGCACCGGCGTTCTGTTCGCGCTCGCCGCTTACGGGCTGTGGGGCGTGCTGCCGGCCTATTTCAAGCTGATCGGCAGCATCTCCGCCGACGTCATCGTCGCCCACCGGGTGATCTGGTCGATGGTCTTCGTCGGCGGCTACCTGGCCTATCAGGGCAGGCTCCGCGAGATCCTCGCGATCCTGCGCACGCCGCGCCTCGTCGGCCTGCTGCTGTGTTCGGCGCTGATCATCGGCGGCAACTGGCTGGTGTTCGTCTGGGCGATCGGTGAGAACCGGGTGCTCGACATCTCCCTCGGCTATTTCATCAACCCGCTGGTCAGCGTGGTGATCGGCCTCGTCGTGCTCGGCGAACGGCTGAGCCGCATCCAGACCATTGCGGTCGGTCTGGCGATCGCGGCGGTGATGATCAAGACGGTGCTGTTCGGCGGCCTGCCCTGGGTCGGCCTGGTGCTCGCCGTCAGCTTTGCCGCCTACGGCTACCTGCGCAAAGTGACGCCGGTCGGCGCCACGGCCGGCATGCTGGTCGAGATCCTGCTGCTGTTGCCTCTGGCCGTCCTCTACATCGCGCTTGTCGTGCCGGAGAGCGTCGATCCGGCCAACCTGGAAAGCCCGTGGCTGATGCCGGCGCTCGCCGGCGCGGGCCTGGTTACCGCAGTGCCGCTGATCTTCTTTTCCGCCGCCGCCCGGCGCCTGCCGCTGGTGATCATGGGCCTGCTGCAGTATCTCGCCCCGTCGCTGCAGTTCCTGCAGGCGGTGTTCGTCTGGGGCGAGCCGCTGGATCCGGCCCAGCTCGGCACCTTCGCCATGATCTGGGCTGCACTGGCCCTTGTCAGCGCCGAGTCCTGGCGCCGTATGCGCGCCGGCCGCGGGTTGTGACGGAAAGAGTTAAAGCTTGTCGTAGGGCGCCCTGGCCACGTCGACCTTGACCTTGTCGTGCGGCGCGGCTTCGACGGCCGCGAACAGCATCGGCAGCACGTCGTCGATTCGGTCGGCGACCAGGTAGGGGACCTCGGTCTCCGCGCGGATGAAGGCTTCCTTGCGCATGTGGTCGAGCAGCTCCAGCAGCGGCGACCAGAAGCCGTCGATGTTGGCGAGCAGCACCGGCTTGCGGTGTTGGCCGAGCTGTGCCCAGGTCATCATCTCGACGACCTCCTCCAGCGTGCCGATGCCGCCGGGCAGGGCAACGAAGGCGTCGGAGCGCTGGAACATCAGCCGCTTGCGCTCGTGCATGTCCTCGGTGACGATCAGGTCGCTCACGTCCCGGAGCATGACCTCGCGTTTTTCGAGAAAATGAGGGATAATGCCGGTGACCGAGCCGCCACTGGCTAGGGTGGCCTTGGCCACCGTGCCCATCAGGCCGACGGACCCGCCGCCGTAGACGAGGGCGACGCCCGCATCCGCCAGGGCTGTTCCGAAATCGGAGGCGGCGCGCTTGTAGGCCGGGTTCTCGCCGGTCCCGGAGCCGCAATAGACGCAAACGCTTTTCAAGACTGCCATGAGCGATGTGTGGCATTGGAGCGGCGCCCGGGTCAAGCGGAGCGTCCGGTGGCGCTTGCTTGCCGCTGTGCGAAAAGACGTATATCCATGCTTGGCAGCGGCAGGCACGAGGAAATCCGTAGCCATGTCCGTGACATGGCGTGAAGAAACGCTTTGCCGGATCGGGGCGCGCGACCGCGCCGTCCGGCCGGCAAGGGATGGGGTCGGGTGATGACGCGAATCGGAGTGATCTGGAGTCTTGTCGTGGCGGTTGTCGTCGGCGCTGCGGCGGTGACGACCGGGTACATCTATACCCGCGACAAGGAGCCGGCGCCGCAGACGGCGACGGGCACGCCCTCCGCGCCCGACCAGGCCGCAACGACGCAAACGGGGGAAGCCCAGAGCGAGGATGCGGCGGCTCCCGAGTCTACCGGCGTCGCGCCGACCTTCGATGTCGTCGGCATCGAGCCCGGCGGCGAGACCGTGGTCGCCGGCCGATCCGAGCCCGGCGCAATCGTCGCGCTGCTCGCCAACGGCGAGGTGGTCGGCAAGGGCGTCGCCAACGCCGAGGGCGAATGGACGATCATTCTCGACACGCCGCTGCCTGCCGGAGACTACGACATCGCCCTGCGCGCAGAGTCGGCCGACGGAATGCTTCTGGCCGACTCCGAGCAGCGCCTGACCGTATCCTTGCCCGAAGGCGGCAGAGACAGGCCGCTCATCGTGCTGAACGCCCCGGATGCCGCGTCGACGGTGCTGCAGGCGCCGGAAGTCGAGGTTGCGGCGGCTGAAACGGCCCCTGAAACGGCATTGGCCGGTGCCCAGCCGGCCCCTGCCGAGACCGCCGCCGGCACGCAGCCAGCGTCCCCGGCTGCCGTCGAAACGGCTGCCGGTCCGGAGCCGGAAACCTCTGCATCTCCTACCGGAGAAGTGCCGGCCGGCGAAGCCTCGGGCGAGACGGCGACGGCGCAGGCCCCGGCCGGCCAGCCTGAACCTGCGGCGGAGACCGGCGCAGGACCGACACCGCAGCCGGACGCGGCCGCTCCGGCCGCCGTCGCGGAGGCGGAGGTCCGGCCGACCGCGCCCGATGCTCCGGTCGATGGTCCGGCCGATACCGCTCCGCAGCCGGCGACTACGGTAGCCGAGGACGCCGGCACTGCGGCCGCCCAGAACGGTCTCGCCGTGACCGTCGAGGCGGTCGAATCGGAAAACGGCACGCTCTACGTCGCCGGGCGCGCCGAACCCAACGCGACCGTCCGCGTCTATGTCGATGGCGCGCATGTCGGCGATGCGGTCGCCAACGATACCGGCCGTTGGCTGCTGCAGGGCGAGCGCCAGGTCGAGGCCGGCGAGGTCGAGGTGCGCGTCGATCAGGTCGAGAGCACGGCTGCGAGCGTCGTCGCGCGGGCGGCGGTCACCTTCGAGAAGGGTGCGGATGCGGTGGTGCTGACCCGGGTGAGTGCGGAAGGAACCGCGGGCGGCCCGACCGGCGCCTCGGGCGAGGCGGGCAGCCGCGCGTTGCCCAACGTGATCATCCGCAAGGGCGACAATCTGTGGAACATCTCTCGCCGCCTCTATGGCGAGGGGATGCGCTACACCACCATCTACCAGGCCAACAAGGGCCAGATCCGCAACCCGGACCTGATCTATCCCGGCCAGGTTTTCCTGACGCCGGAAGGCGATCTCGGCTGGACGCCCGAGCCCGGAACGAACTGATCCGTACGCGTTCGCCGGCCGGGGTCCCGGACGGACGGGGTCCCGGACGGATCCGGCCGCTCGGACGCTGTGCCATTTCGGCTGCGGTCGAGTTTAAATCCCGGTGCCCCCTTGTCCCGGCCGCAATTGATCGTATATCGACGATAGAAGGCGCGTCCTGTTGGGACGCAAACGAGGAAACCCACCGCCATGGCCGATCCGGACACCGACCCGGGCCAGGGTCCCGGCGGCGCGGACATCGACGATCTGGCCGCGGTTTACCGGGCGCTCGGCCATCCTGCCAGGCTGCGGATCCTCACGGAACTGGCCGCCCGCTCGCAGGCCTGCTGCGGCGAAATCGTCGACGTTCTGCCGCTGGCCCAGTCCACCGTGTCGCAGCACCTGCAGGTGCTCAAGGACGCCGGCCTGCTGACCTGCGACGTCCGCGGCCGTACCTGCTGCTACCGCTTGAGCGAAACGGCGATCACGCGGGCCGAGGGCCTCTCGGCCGACTTGATGCAGCGGCTCGCGTCGAGCGCAGGGGTCGGTTGCCGCAAGGGCATCGAGGGCAAGTCCATGGAGACCAGCGAATGACCGACCAGACAGCTGCGACCGACCCGGACGCTCCGGCCCGGGCGAATGGCGCGGCGCGGGCGGCTCGGCAAAGGCTGGTCAGCGCCGACGAGGGGTCGACCTTCGTGACCCTGGCCAACTTGTGGCCCTACATCTGGCCGTCCGGCCGCCCCGACCTGAAGATGCGGGTGGTGCTCGCCATCGTGGCGCTGGTGATTGCCAAGGTGGTCACGGTGCTGTCGCCCTATTTCTTCGCCTGGGCGTCCGATGCGCTGACCGGCGAGGCCGCCGGCCTGCCGGCGTTTCTCGTCGCGCCGGTGATGCTGGTCCTCGCCTACAACGCCGCGCGGGTGCTGGCCGTCGCCTTCAACCAGATGCGCGACGCGCTGTTCGCGCGTGTCGGCCAGCACGCGGTGCGCCAACTCGCCATCATCACGTTCCGCCACATGCACCAGTTGTCGCTGCGCTTCCACCTGGCGCGCCGCACCGGGGGGCTGAGCCGGGTCATCGAGCGCGGCGTCAAGGGCATCGAGGCGATCGTCCGCTTCACCATCCTGAACGGTGTTCCGACCCTGATGGAATTCGCCCTCATGGCTGGTGTGATTTGGTACCAGTTCGGCTTCCACTACGTCGTCATCGTGGCGGTGATGATCGTCGCCTATGTGTGGTTTTCGGTGAAGACTTCCAACTGGCGCATATCGATCCGCCGGGAGATGAACGACAGCGACACCGAGGCCAATTCCAAGGCCATCGACAGCCTGCTCAACTTCGAGACGGTGAAGTATTTCGGCAACGAGAAGATGGAAGCCGACCGTTTCGACGTCTCCATGGCCGCCTACGAGAAGGCGGCGACGCGCACCTGGACGTCGCTTGCGTGGCTCAACTTCGGCCAAGCCGTCATCCTGGGCATCGGCACAGCGGCCTGTATGGTGCTGTCCGCCCGGTCGGTGATGGCCGGCACCCAGACCATCGGCGAGTTCGTGCTGATCAACGCGCTGCTGATGCAGATCTCGATCCCATTGAACTTCATCGGTTTCCTGTACCGCGAGATCCGCCAGGGCCTGGCCGACATCGAAGCCATGTTCACCCTGCTCGGCGTGCCGGCCGAGATCACCGACAGGCCCGGCGCCCAGCCGTTGAAGGCCGTGGAGGGCGCGATCCGCTTCGAGGACGTCCGCTTCCACTACGATGCCGAGCGGGAAATCCTGAAGGGCATCAGCTTCGACGTGCCCGCCGGGCACACGATCGCCATCGTCGGACCGTCGGGCGCCGGCAAGTCGACCATCTCGCGCCTGCTGTTCCGCTTCTACGACGTCAGCGGGGGACGCATCCTGATCGACGGCCAGGACGTGCGCGACGTCACCCAGGAAAGCCTGCGCCACGCCATCGGCATGGTGCCGCAGGACACGGTGCTGTTCAACGACACCATCGCCTACAACATCCGCTACGGCCGGCCCGACGCCACGGAAGAGGAAGTCCGCGCGGCGGCGAGCATGGCCCAGATCGACCGCTTCATCGAGACCCTGCCGCAGGGCTTCGCCACCGAGGTCGGCGAGCGCGGGCTCAAGCTGTCGGGCGGCGAGAAGCAGCGCGTCGCCATCGCCCGTACCATCCTGAAGGCGCCGCCGATCCTGATCCTCGACGAGGCGACCTCTGCGCTCGACACCCACACCGAGCGCGAGATCCAGGCGGCGCTCGACCAGGTGTCGCGCAATCGCACGACGCTGGTCATCGCCCACCGCCTGTCGACGGTCGTCAATGCCGACCTGATCCTGGTGCTGGAAGCCGGGCGCATCGTCGAGCGTGGCACCCATGGCGACCTGCTCGCCAGCAAGGGACTCTATGCCTCCATGTGGGACCGCCAGCGCGAGGCGGACGAGGCGGAAGAGCGCCTGCGCGCCGCCAAGGCGGCCGACGATCTCGGTGTCGTGGTGCGCGGCCCTCGGGCGGGAGAGCCGCTCTGACGCATCGCCGCGCGCTGCAGAGGGCGTGCGCAAGGCCGTTTTCCGGTTCAATTGCACGCCGAAACACTCTAGAAATCACCGGCAGTCCTGGGCGCTCCCAGGACCGTCCAAGACTGCGTTCCGGATTGCGGACCGCCACCCGAACCGGGCTGGCAGGCGGCAGCCGGCTCCCGCCGAAAGGATCGGACCTCGCTCATGTCGCTCGTTGATTCCGTCACTCGCGCCTTCGTTCCCATCCACCGGGAGGGCTGGCCGTTCATCGCCATCGGCCTGGTCGCGAGCGTCGTGCTCGGCTGGTTCGTCGGACCGCTGTTCTGGATCGGCCTGATTCTGACCGGCTGGGTCACCTATTTCTTCCGCGATCCGCCGCGGGTGACGCCGGTGACCGAAGGCCTCGTCATCTCGCCCGCCGACGGCGTGGTCAGCCAGGTGGGCCCGGCCCGTCCGCCCGCGGAGCTCGATCTCGGCGCCGAGCCGATGATGCGCGTGTCGGTGTTCATGAACGTTTTCAACTGCCACGTGAACCGCGCGCCGATCGGCGGCCGCATCGTGCGCATTGCCTACCGGGCCGGCCGCTTCATCAACGCCGAACTGGACAAGGCCAGCGAGCACAACGAGCGCAACGGCCTTGTCATTGAGTCCGGCGACACGCGCATCGGCGTCGTGCAGATCGCCGGCCTGGTGGCGCGCCGGATCGTCTGCTTCGTGCGCGAGGGCGAGAACGTCGCCACCGGCGAGCGCTTCGGCCTGATCCGCTTCGGCTCGCGCCTCGACGTCTACATGCCGATCGGCACGGTGCCCAGGGTCGCCATAGGCCAGACGATGATCGCGGGCGAGACCGTGCTGGCGGACCTGCGCGACGAGCGCGCCGTCGGCCAGCCGCTCACCCGCATGAGCTGAGGTCCCCGTGTCCGCGCCCTTCGCCCCCTTCGATCCCGGCGGCACCGACCGCACCGGCCGCCGCACGCCCCGCTTCCGGCGCGTGCCGATGCGCCTGATCCTGCCCAACATGGTGACGCTGCTGGCGCTGTGCTCGGGCCTGACGGCGATCCGCATGGCCTTCGAGGGGCGCTGGGACTATGCGGTCGGCGCCGTCCTGATCGCCGCCGTGCTCGACGCGCTCGACGGCCGCGTCGCGCGGCTGCTGAAGGGCACGTCGCGGTTCGGCGCGGAACTCGATTCGCTTGCCGATTTCGTCAATTTCGGCGTCACGCCGGCGTTGATGCTCTATGTCTGGCTGCTCAAGGAGGTCCAGTCGCTCGGCTGGATCGCCGCGCTTGCCTTTGCCATCTCGACCGCGCTCCGTCTGGCCCGCTTCAACGTGTCGCTGGACGATCCCGACAAGCCGGCCTGGGCGGTGAACTTCTTCACCGGCGTGCCCGCGCCGGCCGGCGCGCTCACGGTGCTGATGCCGATCTACTTGGAGTTCGTCGGCGTGCTGCCGCACTGGCCGGAATTCGCGCCGGGCGTCGCGCTCTACACCATGTTCATCGGCTTCCTGATGATCAGCCGCCTGCCGACCTATTCGGGCAAGAAGATCGGCACTCGGATCCGCCGCGACCTGGTCCTGCCGTTGTTCGTCCTCGCCGTGTTGCTGGTGGCGCTGACGGTCAGCTATCCGTTCCAGATGCTTACCCTGGCCGCCAGCGCCTATCTCGTCTCCATTCCCTTGGCCTGGCGCAGCCACCGCGCCTATGCCTTGACCGGCGACGCTCCGGTGCCGGACGACGACGGCGACTGCGCCGACACCGACCTCGACCACCTCGGCGACAAGGACAAGAGCGACTCGGCCTGAGCTCAGCGCCGCGGCGTGCGGGACCTCCGGGACCTGCTGCCCGCACTACTCCGCCGCGTGCGGCAGGCCGTCGAGGCGGCTGCGGGCCGGCTCCGGCCGCTCCAGGCTCACCACGCCGGCGCCGGCGTGCGCCGGAGCGGCTTCGGCGACCGCCGCGGCAGTCCCGGCCGCGGCCGGGGCGGATCGGTCGCCGGTCGCCCGGTTCCACAGGCGCCGGGCCGATGCCGTCCAAACGCCCGGCGCGGCGATCATGGTCGGGATCAGGATCAGCGTCAGGATGGTCGAGAAGCCGAGGCCGAAGATCACCGCCGTCGACAGCTGGATCCACCAGATCGCGGTGATGCTGCCGACCGCGGTCACCTGGTTGAAGAAGTCGAAGTTGACCTGGGTCGCCATCGGGATCAGGCCGGCGATGGTGGTGATCGTGGTCAGCATGATCGGCCGGATCCGCTGCGCCGAGGTCTTCAGGATCGCGTCGAGCGACTCCATGCCGTCCTCGCGGAAGCGGTTGTAGGTGTCGAGCAGCACGATGGCGTTGTTCACCACGATGCCCGCCAGCGCCACGATGCCGGTGCCGGTCATGATGATCGAGAACTTCTGGCCGGTGATCAGCATGCCGAGCAGCACGCCCATGACCGACATGACCACCGTCGAGAGGGTCAGGAAGGTCTGGTAGAACGAGTTGAACTGGGTCAGCAGGATCACGAACATCAGGAACAGCGAGGCGACCATGGCCCTCATCAGGAACTCGCCGGATTCCTTCTGGTCCTCGTCGGCGCCGCGGAACTTCAGGTAGACGTTGGTCGGCCAGGTCTGGCCCTTCAGCCAGGCGTCGAGTTCCCGGACCTTGTCGTCGGCGAGCACCCCGGCGTCCTTGTCGACACCGGCCTTCAGCATCATGGAATAGAGCCCATCGCGGCGCGTGATCGAGGACACCTTCTGGGCCGGTGCGCGCTCGACGAAATTGGCCAGCGGCACCAGGCCGAGCGGCGTCTGCAGGCGCAACTGGTCGAAGCGGTCGAGGGTGCGCTCGTCCTGCGGCAGGCGCACGCGGATGTCGACCTCGTCCTCTGAATCCGTCGGCCGGTACTTGCCGATCAGCACGCCGTTTGTGACCAGCTGCACCATGCTGCCGACCGAGACGATGCCGGCCTGATAGCGGCCGGCCTGCTCGCGGTCGATGGTCAGCTGCCATTCGATGCCGGGCAGGGGGCGGTCGTCCTCCTGGTCGAGCAGGCCGGGCATGGTGTCCATGTGGGCGCGGATGCGCGCGACGGTCGCGGTCAGCGTGGCGTAGTCGGTCGACTTGACTTCCAGCTGGACGTCCTTGCCCGACGGCGGGCCCATCTCGATCTTGCGCGTCTCGACCTTGATGCCGGGCAGGAACGCGGTCCTCTCACGGATTTCCCTGAAGATCTCCGCAGCCTTGCGCCGGCAGCAATAGTCGGCGAACTCGATCTGCAGCTCGCCGACCGTGTCGGCCGGCTTGTCCTGTACACCGCCGAGAATCTTGCCGCCGCCGCCGCCGCCAGGGGCATAGGCTGCGGTGACGACGTTCTCGATGCCCTCGATGCGCAGCACGACGTCTTCCACCTCGCCGACCAGGTCGCGCGCCTCCGCCGCCGACAGGTTGCCGCGGGCGGACACCAGCACGATCGCCTGTTCGGGTTCCTCCTCGACGAAGAATTCGACGCCGGCGTTGTTGGCGCCGAAGGCGACGAAGATCGCCGCGCACAGGCCGACCACCGCGACGACGGTCACGACATTGCCGACCGGGTTGCCGGCGAGCAGCTTCAGGATGCGGACATAGAGGCCGGTGGCGCCGCGGATCTCGCGCACGTCGAAGGCCTGGGCGCCGGACAGCAGCGCGGCCGCGGCGCGGTCCTCCTCCGCCCGCCGGGCCGCACGTGCCCGCGACCAGGCGACGAGCGGGCGCAGCAGCCGGTAGGCGACGAGGCCGGCGCCGAGGAAGCCGGCGGCCGCCAGCGCCTGTCGTAAGCCGTCGGCGAGCGGCGCCGACAGCAGCGCGCCGGCGGTGGCGAGCGCAAAGGCGAAGGCGAGCACGCCCGTCGCGTGGCGGCCGGTCCAGTGCGACACGGCGGCGAAGATGCCGCCGGTGACCGGCAGGAACACCATCGCCGTCAGCAGCGAGGCGGTCAGCACGATGATGACCATGATCGGCAGGTAGCTCATGAACTCGCCGGCCACGCCCGGCCACAGCAGCATGGGCAGGAAGGCGGCCAGCGTCGTCGCCGTCGACGAGACGATCGGCCAGAACATCAGCTTGGCGGCGCGGATGTAGGCCTCGCGGTCCTCCATGCCCTCGGCGATCTTGCGGTCGGCGTATTCGACCATGACGATGGCGCCGTCGACCAGCATGCCGACGGTCAGCACCAGGCCGAACATGACCATGGTGTTCACCGTGTAGCCGAGGCCGGACAGGATCAGAAAGCCGACCATGAACGAGGTCGGGATGGCGAGGCCGACCAGCAGCGCCGAGCGCAGTCCGAGCGAGGCGACCACCAGGACCATGACCAGGAAGATGGCGGTCAGGATCGACGACTGCAGCGAGCCGAGTACTTCGTAGATGTTGGCCGACTGGTCGAGCATGATGTCGACCCGGATGGTCTCCGGCCAGTCGGCAGCGGCCGCCTGAACGACGGAGCGGACGGCGTCGTTGTTCTCGATGACGTTGGTGCCGATGCGCTT
Organism: Polymorphum gilvum SL003B-26A1; assembly: GCF_000192745.1. NCBI lineage: Bacteria > Pseudomonadati > Pseudomonadota > Alphaproteobacteria > Rhodobacterales > Paracoccaceae > Polymorphum > Polymorphum gilvum. Next base: position 2,913,793 of record NC_015259.1, on the reverse strand, counting down.
GGTCACCTGCAGCGCGATCGCCGGGCGGCCGTTGACGCGGGTGTAGGAGGTCGCGTCCTTGAAGGTGCGCCGGATCTCGGCGACGTCGCCGAGGGTGACCAGGCCCTCGCCGCTCTGCTTGAGCGGCAGGGCGTAGACGTCCTGCGCGGTTTCGACGAGGCCCGGCACCTTGACGTTGAAGCGACCCTTGCCGCTGTCGAGGAAGCCGGCGGGAACCAGCTGGTTGTTCTGGGTCAGCGAGGTGATCAGCTCTTCCTGGGTGATCGAATAGGATTCCAGCTTGCGCGTGTCGATCAGCACCTCGAGCAGTTCTTCCCGGTGCCCGGACAGATCGGCGGAGCGGACCGTGTCGATGGCCTCGATCTCGGCCTTGAGCCGGCGCGCGTGCTGGTAGAGCGTGCGCTCGGGCACGTTGCCCGACAGCGTCACCGTGATGGTCGGCAGCAGGGCGAAGTTGGTTTCCGAGATGGTCGGCTCGTCGGCTTCGGCCGGCAGCTTGGACTTCGCCTGGTCGACCTTGTCGCGCACGTCGGCGAGCGCCTCGTCCTTGTCGAAGGAGATGTCGAATTCCAGGATGATGGCGGCATGGCCTTCGGAGGCGATCGCGGTGATCTCCTTCAAGCCGTCGAGGCCGCGCAGCTCGGTCTCCATCGGGCGCACGAGCAGGCGCTCGGCGTCCTCGGGCGAGATGCCTTGCTGCGACACCGAGATGTAGAACACCGGCACGTCGATGTCCGGGGTGTCCTCCTTGGGGATGGCGAAATAGGCCGTGACGCCGGCGACGACGAGCGCCAGCATCAGCACGAACACCGTCTTGGGACGGCGCAGGACGCTTTCGAGCATCGCGATCATCGCCCGGCCTCCACGGTCTCGAACACCGGTTCGACGGCCTCGCCGTCGCCGACATAGTCCTGGCCGACGACGATGACGTCGGCCATTTCCGGCAGGCCCGAGAGCCATACGCCGTCCGCCTCGCCGCCGAGAACCCTGACCGGCACGAACCGCGCCCGGTTGTCGGCGTCGACGGTGCGCACGCCGACGCGCCCGGCGTCGTCAAGCGTCAGGATCGCCGGCGACACCTTGTGCGCCTTCTCCGCCGCCAGCGGCAGGCGGGTGAGGGCGGTCGTGCCGTCGCGGGCGCGTCCGTCCGGATTGGGCAGTTCGACCTCGATGCGAAAGGTACGCGTGTCCGGATTGGCGGACGGCGCGATGTAGCGCACGCTGCCGGACAGCGTGGTGCCGTCGACCAGGTCGACCTCGGCCGGCATGCCGGGCGCGATCAGGCCGATGCTGAGTTCGGACACCTGGCCGATGGCGATCATCGGATCGCTGTCGACCACGGTTCCGCACGGGTCGCCGATCTTCAGGTGATCGCCGACATAGGCCATCGGGCTTTCGACGATGCCGCCGATCGGCGCCCGGATGATCGTGCGCTCCAGTTCAAGTTCCGCCTCGTGCAGGCGCGCCTTGGTGGCGTCGTGGGCGGCCCTGAGTGCGGCGACGCGGGTCTCGGCGGCAAATCCCTTGGCGTTCAGTTGGCGTGCGGCCTCGTAGTCGAGGCGCGCCTGGGCTTCCGCGGCCGTTGCTTCGAGGACGCCCGCCTCGCGGGCGCCCCTGTCGAGCACGCACAGCGTGTCGCCGGCCGCCACCCGGGCACCTTCGCGAACCGGCCGCTCTGCGACCCGGCCCGCGGTTTCGGCCCGCACCGCCACCTTCGCCTCGGCCTGCGTGCTGCCGCGCACCGTGAGCACGGAGTTGCGCTCCTCCGCGACGAGCCGTGCGACCTTGACGCGGAACGGCCTGTCGCCGGCCTGCTCCTGGCGTTCGGCCGGCGGCGGCGTCGCCTCGGCGCTGTCGCCGCGCCCGCCGATGACTACCGTGCCGGTCCACATCCACATGCCGATGGCGCCGGCAAGGCCGATGGCGAGAAAATAGGAGGCTTTCAGTCGCATTCTCAAAAAACTCCGGATGGGAGCGCCGGTCGCGCTATGCCGGCCGCGCTATTCGGCAGCCGCGGGCAGGTCGGTGTCGCCCTCGGCGATGCGCAGCAGGCGATCGCGGTGCGTCTCCAGGAAATTCAGCGTGTTGGTCATGCAGGAAATGCCGTAGTGCATGGTCCACAGCGAACTGGCGTGGCGGCAGCCCTCGGCCATCGCCTTCATTTGCTCCAGTTCGGCGCGGACCTGTTCGATCTGGCGGTCGATGGCGCGGCGCACCACGGTACTGCCGAGCATGTCCGCGTACATCGACACCAGCAGGAACGGCGAGCGGAAGGTGTCGGGGGCCAGCGGCTCGGACAGGGCCCGCCTCAGTTCCTCGCGCCCGGCCTCGGTGATCGAATAGACCTTGCGCGCGGGCTTGCCCTGCTGGGCTTCGCGGCGCACGGTCACGAGCCCTTCCACCTCCAGGCGCGCCAGGGTCGGATAGATCGAGCCGAAGCTCGCATCCTCGAAATAGCTGAACTTGCCTTCCGTGGATTCCTTGCGGATCTCATATCCCGTCGCGTCTCCGAAGCTGAGGATAGCAAGGCACAGGCTGCGTACGCTCATGAAGCGGTCCCGGGTCTGGCTGGATCCGGGCACCGTCCCGCCGCTGCCGCGTTGATCCGGGAGCCCCGCACCACGCGTAGAATCGGCGATCAGACATCCGGATCTGGCGATTTGGACAGTGTCGTTTTCGCCACTGCCCCTATATCGGATCTATATATTGGATCGATATAGGGATGCGTCAACGGGGCCGGTCGGAAAAACCGCCGGAAAACCGCCGGAAAAAACCGCCAGGACGAACGGGGCGAAGCGGGGGCGAAAAGGTCGCAGAATTGGCAATTGCCAGACCGGCGCGTTCTTCGGCACAGTCAAAAAAGCAATGGTGAGGAAGGATACATGACGCATCGCTCGACATCGCGTTCGCCTGCAGGTCTGCTGCCGCGCAATCCGCTGTTCCGCCTGCTGGTGGTCAACTGGCTGGTCGGCTTCGCCGTTGCGCTGGTCGTGCTTGGCGGATTGTTTGCCACCAACACCGGCTCGCTGCGCGACCTGGTGGCCAATGCGCAGGATCCGGTCGTGCCGATCGTCATGCTTGGCTTCGGCCTGATCATCACGCTGTGCTCGGCGGCCATGGGCACGGCGATCATGATGCTGCCGTCGGTCGAGGGGGGGCGCGGCGGCGGACATCGAAGGCGGCCGCAGCCGGTTCAGGAGGGCTTGACGCCGGTTCGGGTGGTCGCCTCCGCGCGGCGCTGACCGGCGCACAGCCGGCAAGGAACGGGGCGACGCGGTGCGCGCGCCCTTGCTACTGCGCCTTGCGCGCGGTGACGATCGAGGCGGCATCCGCGCGCTGCGGATCGAGGTCGATCGCCAGCATCATGGCTCCTGCGGCGAAGATCATAAGCAAACCTGCGGTAGCGAGTTTCATTGTGGCAACTCCTGTCCCGTCACGCTCCTGTCATAATCGCGGAGACGCTAAGGGCGCGCCAACCCGACCGTTAAACTTTGAACCATCCGTCGAATTGTCAGGCAGGACGGCGCGCGCCCGGCCGCTTTTGTGATCTTGCAACGCAGCGCCGCATGGGTTTTGCTGGTCGCGAGATTTTCAATCGGGATTCCAGAGACATGACCTCTTCCTATCCGCGCGACATGGTCGGCTACGGACGAAATGCGCCGGACCCGCAGTGGCCGGGTGGAGCCAACGTGGCGGTGCAGTTCGTCGTCAACTACGAGGAAGGCGGCGAGAACAACGTCCTCCACGGCGACGCCGCCTCGGAAGCCTTCCTATCGGAGATCGTCGGCGCCCAGCCCTGGCCGGGCAAGCGCCACTGGAACATGGAATCGATCTACGAATACGGCTCGCGCGCCGGCTTCTGGCGCCTGTGGCGTCTGTTCACCGCGCGCGCCATCCCGGTCACCGTCTATGGCGTCGCCACCGCGCTCGCCCGCAATCCCGAGGCGGTGGCGGCGATGAAGGAGGCCGACTGGGAGATCGCCTCCCACGGCCTGAAGTGGATCGACTATGCCGACATGCCCGAGGCGGAGGAGCGCGCCCAGATGCTGGAGGCGATCCGCATCCACGAGGAGGTCACCGGCTCGCGCCCGATGGGCTGGTACACCGGGCGCTGCTCCATGCAGACCCGCCGGCTGGTCATGGAGACCGGCGGCTTCCTCTACGATTCCGACAGCTACGCCGACGACCTGCCCTACTGGGTCGACGGCGCCTCGGGGCCGCACCTGGTCATTCCCTACACGCTCGATGCCAACGACATGCGCTTCGCCACGCCGCAGGGCTTCAACAGCGGCGACCAGTTCTTCGCCTACCTGAAGGACAGCTTCGACACGCTCTATGCCGAGGGCGAGGCCGGCGCGCCGAAGATGATGAACGTCGGCCTGCACTGCCGCCTGGTCGGCCGGCCGGGCCGGGCCGCCGCACTCGCGCGCTTCCTCGACTACGTCGCCGGCCACGACAAGGTCTGGCTCGCCCGCCGCATCGACATCGCCTGGCACTGGCACGCCCACCACCCGGCAGGGTGAGGACAGGACACGGCCCGCCGTTGCCTTGTCGCCGGCTTCGCTGGCATGATGCGTCATGGCCAGGCCCCAACCCATTCCCCGCTACCATCTCTACGGCGAGAGCGATCCGGCGACGGATTTCGACTTCTTCCACATCGAGACCATCCGTGCGCGGTCGAAGCCGCTCGGCTGGTCGCTGGAGCCGCACAGCCACGCTCATCTGCTGCAGTGCCTGCTGATCACCCGCGGCGGCGGGCGGCTGGTCGACGACGCCGGCGAACGCGCGATCGGGCCGGGCGGGATCGCCTTCAACCCGGCCGGCGTCATGCACGGCTGGACCTTCACGCCGGAGACCGAGGGCTACGTGATCTCGTTCACGCCCGACTACCTGGCCGGGCCAGAGGACGAGCACACGGAGGCCGAGCGCGCGGCCCTGCGCGCCGACCGCAACCTGCTGATTCCGACCGAGGGTAGGGCGCTCGACCGGCTGGTGTTCTATTTCTCGGAGATGGCGGACGAATTCGACCACGGTGCGCGCCGGCGCGCCTTGTTCCGCCCGCTGGTCGCGCTGACGCTGCTGGCGATCTTTCCCGGCGACACGGCCGAGGCGGAGATCGACCGCACGCCGGGCTTTTCCCTGTTCCGCTTCCGCTCGCTGGTCGAGGAGCATTTCCGCACCGAGCGGGCGACCGAGTTTTATGCCGGCGAGATGGGGCTGACGGTGCAGCGCCTCAACCGCTACTGCCGCATCTTCACCGGCCGCACGGCAGCCCAGGCCCTGCGCGACCGGGTCATCCTGGAGGCCAAGCGCCTGCTCGCCTTCTCCGGCCTGTCGGTGTCGCAGGTTGCCTACGACCTCGGCTTCGAGGATCCGGCCTATTTCTCGCGCGTGTTCCGCAAGGAGACCGGCGAGAGCCCGGTCGACTTCCGCGCCCGCCAGAAGGACTGAGCTGCCGGGAGCGAGGCCGGAGCCGGCAGGGCTCCGGCCGTCCGGGCCTCAGAACGGCAGGCCGACGTAGTTCTCGGCGAGGCTGGTCTGCGCGGCCGTGGACGAGGCGAGATAGTCCATGTCCGCCTGCTGCATCTTGGCGTTGAAGGCGCCGAGGTCGGGGAACTTGTGCAGCAGCATGGTCATCCACCAGGAGAAGCGCTCGGCCTTCCAGATGCGCGCCAGCGCCTTCTGCGAATAGGCGTCGATGCCGGCCGCCGACTTGTCGGCGTAATACTCGATCAGGCCGGTCGACAGGTAGTGGATGTCGGAGGCGGCGAGGTTGAGGCCCTTGGCGCCGGTCGGCGGCACGATGTGGCCGGCGTCCCCCGCCAGCATCATGCGGCCGAAGCGGAGCGGCTCGACCACGAAGCTGCGCAGCGGCGCGATGCTCTTCTCGATCGACGGGCCGGTCTCCATGCTGGCCGCCGCCTCCTCGCCGAGGCGGATCTTGAGCTCGTCCCAGATCGCCTCGTCCGACCAGGCCTCGACCGGGCTGTCGAGCGGCACCTGGATGTAGTAGCGGCTGAGCGTGTGCGAGCGCATCGAGGCGAGCGCGAAGCCGCGGTCGTGGTTGGCGTAGATCAACTCGTGACTGACCGGCCTGACGTGGGACAGGATGCCGAGCCAGCCAACCGGATAGACCTTCTCGAACTCGGTGATCGCGCCCTCGGGCACGGACTTGCGGCAGACGCCGTGGAAGCCGTCGCAGCCGCAGATGAAGTCGCAGGCGATCTCGTGGGTGACGCCGTCCTTGACGTAGGTGACGCGCGGATGGTCGGTGTCGAAGTCGAGCGGCGTGACGGCCTCCGCCTCGTAGATCACCTTGGCGTCGCGCGCCGCATGGGCATCCATCAGGTCCCTGGTCACCTCGGTCTGGCCGTAGACCATGACGCTGCTGCCGGTCAGGCCCTTGAGGTCCATGCGCAGGCGCGTGTCGCCGACCGCCATGGTGAAGCCGTCGTGGAGGAGCCCCTCCTTGTGCATGCGGGCGCCGACGCCGGCCCGGTCGATCATGTCGACCATGCCCTGTTCGAGCACGCCGGCTCGGATGCGCGACAGCACGTAGTCGCCGCTGCGCTGTTCCAGCACGACACAGTCGATGCCGGCCAGATGCAGCAGCTGCGACAGGAGCAGGCCGGACGGTCCGGCTCCGATGATGGCGACCTGGGTACGCATGGGGTATCCTCCTTCGACGGCTTCGCCGGCGGCTCGGTTCCGTCTCGGCCGCCGGCATCTCGACCGTCACCCTAGCGGTCCGGCCGGCAGAGGGAATGGATGATCCGGTCGAAGACTTGGACGATTTGCGCGGGCGCCCGGCCATCGGGCGCCGGCGGGCCGCGCTCGTCCTGCCCGTCTTGAATCAAGATCTGAAGTCAGCGTTGAATCGATTTCTGAACGCCAGCTTGAATCACCGTCTCAAGTCCCGCTGAATCGATCTGTGAACCAGATGACTCAAGGATGTCAGAGACTTGGCGCAACGCGTTGAATCGGACGGAGGGCCTCGAACCGATCCGCGTCCGCGCGGGGCGAGTTGGCAGCGTTTGCGGAATCGATCTGTCAGCGTTGCCGCGCAAGGGCCTGATGGGACTCGAGAACCCGGTCGATCATTGCGTCCGCGGCGCCCATGTGGCGGGCGGGATCCTTGAGCGCCTGCCAGTCGACCGGCGCGGGCGCGCGTTTTGCCAGCACGTCGAACAGGTGGATGTCGAAGGCGAGCGCTTCCCTGCAGGCGTCCTTGACCAACGCCTGCGCCTCCGGTCGCGGCATGTGTGCGGCCAGCGCGAAGCTTGCCGCCTCCGCCAGCATCAACCCGTTCGAGACCTCGATGGTCGCCCGCATCCGATCCGCATTGACGACCAGGCCCGACAGCATCGCCGCCGCCTCGGCCAGCGCCTTGCCGGTCGCGAGTGCCATCTGCGGCAGGGCGAGCCATTCCAGCAGCCAGCCCGAACCGCTGCGCTCGTGTTCGTGCAGCGCCGCCTGGTGCAGGGTGCCGATCAGGCCGGCGTTGCTGCGCGCCAGGCTGATCAGCACCTCGGCGCCGATCGGGTTGACTTTGTTGGGCATGGTCGAGGAGCCGCCGCCCGCCCCGGGGCGCAGCTCGGCGACCTCGTTCTGGGCGAGCAGGGCAACGTCGGTGCCGATCTTGCCGAGCGTGCCGGTTACCAGCGACAGCCAGTTGGCATAGTCGATCAGCCCGTCGCGCGCCGTATGCCAGGGCGCTGGAGGGACGCCGAGCCCGAGCCGGCGGGCGAGGTGGCCCTCGACGTCGAGCGCCGCGTCGCCGAGCGCGGAGAGGTTGCCGGCCGCGCCGCCGAAGGAGACCAGCAGCAGCCGGTCGCGGATTGTCGGCAGCCGCTCGATATGGCGCAGCAGCGGCGCGAGCCAGGCCGCGACCTTCAACCCGAAGCTGGTCGGCGTCGCCTGCTGGGTGCGCGTGCGCGCGGCGATCGGCGTCGCCCGGTATGTTTCGGCCATGGCGGCGAGCAGGTCGCACAGGGCGCGCAGGCGCGTCTCGTGCAGGTCGAGGGCCTGCTTCAGCCGCAGCACTAGGCCGGTGTCGACGATGTCCTGGCTGGTCGCGCCCCAGTGGACGAAATGGGCGTCCGCCTCGTTCGTCGCCTTGCGCAGCAGGGCAACGAGGGCCGGCACGGGCACCCCGTCCTGCGCCGTGCCGTCGCGCAGCGCCGCCGGATCGACGGCAAGCCGGCCGGCGGCGGCCGCGATCCGCTTCGCCGCGTCGCGCGGAATGAGGCAGCAGTCGGCCTCAGCCAGCGCCAGCGCGCCCTCGACCTCCAGCATCGCCCGGATCACGGCCTCTTCGTCGAAGAGGGCCGCGGTCTCGGGGTCGGAAAACAGTCCCGACAGGATAGCGGAGTCGACGGCGGTGGCAGCCATGGCTCACACCGCCTCGACCGCGACGGCGATGCCCTGGCCGACGCCGATGCACATGGTCGCCAGCGCCAGCCTGGCGCCGCGTTCCCTGAGCTCCAGCGCCGCCGTGCCGGTGATGCGCGCGCCCGAGGCGCCGAGCGGATGGCCGAGGGCGATGGCGCCGCCGTTCGGGTTGACGTGCTCGCCGTCGTCGGCAAGGCCGAGGTCGCGCAGCACCGCGAGGCCCTGGGCGGCAAACGCCTCGTTCAGCTCGATCACGTCGAAGGAGGCGGGCGACAGGCCGAGGCGGGCGCACAGCTTGCGCGTCGCCGGCGCCGGGCCGATGCCCATGATGCGCGGCGGCACGCCGGCGGTGGCGCCGCCGAGAATACGCGCGATCGGCGTCAGGCCGTATTTTTTCGCCGCCTCGGCGGAGGCGATGATCAGCGCCGCCGCGCCGTCGTTCACGCCCGAGGCGTTGCCGGCCGTCACCGAGCCGCCCTCGCGGAACGGCGCCTTCAGCTTGGCCAGGCCTTCGAGCGTGGTGTCGCCGCGCGGGTGCTCGTCCGTGTCGACGGTGACCGGGTCGCCGCGACGCTGCTTGATGGTGACCGGAACGATCTCCTTCGCCAGCCGGCCGTTCTTCTGGGCGGCGACCGCGCGCTGCTGGCTGCGCAGCGCGAAGGCGTCCTGGTCGGCGCGCGAGATCGTGAAGTCCTCGGCGACGTTCTCGGCCGTCTCCGGCATGGAATCAACGCCGTACTGCTTCTTCATCAGCGGGTTGACGAAGCGCCAGCCGATGGTCGTGTCGTGCACCGCGTTGTGGCGCGAGAAGGCGCTTTCCGCCTTGGGCATGACGAAGGGCGCGCGCGACATGCTCTCTACGCCGCCGGCGATGATCAGGTCCGCCTCGCCGCACTTGATGGCGCGGGCGGCGGTGATCACCGCATCCATGCCCGAGCCGCACAGCCGGTTCATGGTCGTGCCCGGCACCGTGTCGGGCAGGCCGGCAAGCAGCAGTGCCATGCGCGCCACGTTGCGGTTGTCCTCGCCCGCCTGGTTGGCGCAGCCGTAGATGACCTCGTCGACCGCCTGCCAGTCGACGTCCTTGTTGCGCTCCATCAGCGCCTCGATGGGGATCGCCGCCAGGTCGTCGGCACGTACCGACGACAGACTGCCGGCGAACCGGCCGATCGGGGTGCGAATGTAGTCGCAGATATAGGCTTCACGCATCCGAGCCTCCTCCATGTGCCGCCTTCGTCCGGGCGTGCAGGTCTCGCAGGACCTCGAGTTCTTCCTTCGTCGGCGCCGGAGTTTCGGCGACCGCGTCGGCGAATCGGGCTGTCCAGCCGACCGTACCGGCGACCATCTCGCGCGTCACGCCCGGATGCAGGGAGGTGACGGTGAACTCCTTCGTCTCCGGGTCCGGTTCCCACACCGCCAGGTCGGTGATCAGCCGGGTCGGGCCCTTGGTGGCGACGCCGTGCGCGGCCCGGTCGTTGCCGCCCTTGCCGTGGCCGAGCGAGGTGACGAAGTCGAGCTTCTCGACGAAGCCGCGCAGGCTCTGCTTCATGGTGATGAAGATCTCGCCGCAGGAGATGGCGATCTCCGGCGCGCCGCCGCCGCCGGGCAGGCGGACCTTCGGCTTGTGGTAGTCGCCGACCACGGTGGTGTTGATGTTGCCGTACTTGTCGAGCTGCGCGCCGCCCAGGAATCCGACGGTGATGCGCCCGCCCTGCAGCCAGTAGCGGAACATTTCGGGCACCGACACGGTGCACAGCGCGGTCTCGCACAGCTCGCCGTCGCCGATCGACAGCGGCAGCACGTTCGGCGCCGTGCCGATGGTGCCGCTCTCGTAGATCAGCGTGATGTCGGGCGCGTGGGTGAGGCGGGCGAGGTTGCAGGCCGCCGACGGGGCACCGATGCCGACGAAGCACACGTCGTCGTTCCGCAGCGCGCGGGCCGCCGCGATCGTCATCATTTCGGTCGGGGTGAAATCGCTCATGCTGCCGCTCCCTTGGCGCCGACAAGATGCTTTACCCGGTCCGCAAAGATCTCCGGGCCGACTTTCAGGACGTTTTCCTCCATCCAGGCGAGGAAGGTCTCGCGCTCGCTCGCCACCTTGTCCCACTCGATGTAGGCGGCGTTGTCGCGCGCATAGACGCCCTGCACGTAGGACGGATGGGCGCCGCCGGGGACGTGCGCCACCGCGGTGACGGTCCAGCCCGGCAGGATGCAGGCGTTGGGGCTGGCGCCCTCGAAGTCGTCGACGATCTCCTCGACCGTGACGATCGAACGCCTTGCGGCCAAAACCGCCTCCTTCTGCACGCCGAGGATGCCCTCGATCAGGATGTCGCCCTTGCGGCTCGCCTTGTGGGCGTGGATGATCGCCACGTCCGGCTTCAGCGCCGGCACCGCGGCGAGCGTCTCGCCGGTGAACGGGCAGGTGACGGTCTTGATGTTCGGATTGACCCGCGTCAGTTCGGCGCCGCGGTAGCCGCGGAAGATCGCGCAGGGCAGGCCGGCCGCGCCCGCCTCGTAGGCGTTGGCCATGGCCGCGTGGCTGTGCTCCTCGATCTCGATCGCATGCGGCCAGCCGTTCTCGACCGCGTCGCGCAGGCGCCGGAGCAGGCCGACGCCGGGGTTGCCGGCGAAGGAAAAGATCAGCTTCTTCACGCAGCCCATGCCGATCAGCTGGTCGTAGATGATGTCCGGCGTCATGCGCATCACCGTCAGGTCCTTGCGGCCCTGGCGGATGACTTCATGCGCGGCGGCATGGGGAATGAGATGCGTGAAGCCCTCGAAGGCGATGCTGTCGCCATCCTTCACGTTGTCTGCGACCGCCTGGGCCAGAGACTGGAAAGTCGCCATATCTCGCACTCGCTCGTTTGCAGGAAGCGGCGGCGCGCCGGCGCGCGCCGCCAGGAGGAAACCGGAAATCGGACAGGGCGGCTCAGACGTCGAAGAAGACGGTCTCGTCGTCGCCCTGCAGGTGGATGTCGAAGCTGTAGACGACCTTGCCGTCGCGCTCTGCGCGCTGGGCGATCAGCGTCTTGCGGCGCTCCTCCTGCTCGATCAGGTTGAGCACCGGATCGGCGGCGTTGGCGGCCGCCTCGTCGGAGAAGTAGAGCCGCGTCTGCAGGCCGATGTTGATGCCGCGGGCGACGATCCACAGGCTGATGTGGGGCGCCTGGACCTTGCCGTTGCGGCCCGGCACCGGTCCCGGCTTGATCGTCTGGATCGTGTAGACGCCGGTCTCGAAGTCCGAGCAGATCCGGCCCCAGCCACGGAAGTCGTCGTCGACGGGCTTCTGCTGGAAATCCTCGGGATGGTTGTACTTGCCGTCGGCACTTGCCTGCCAGCTTTCCAGCAGCACGTCGCGTACCGGCGTGCCGGTGCCGTCGAAGACGCGGCCCTCGATGACGATGTGTTCGCCCCGGGTGTTGGGGCCGGCCACCACGTTGGTGAAGTTCTTCTCGAAGATGTGGAAGCCCGCCATCGCCGGCGCCAGGCCGATATGGACGTAGGGACCGGCGGTCTGGGAGGCGGTTTCCTTGAGATAGTCGAGCGGCTGGGTCATCGCATCAGTTCCCTTCCAGGCGGTTTTCGAACAGCGTCGAGCGCCGGCCGCGCACCACGATGTCGAACTTGTAGGCGCGGCAGTCGAGCGGAATGCTGGCGTTGAGGTCGAGCGGGGCGATCAGCCGCCTGATCGCGTCTTTGTCGGGGATCGTGTTGACGATCGGGCAGATGTCGATCAGCGGATCGCCCTCGAAATACATCTGCGTGATCAGCCGCTGGGTGAACGACGGGCCGAAGATCGACAGGTGGATGTGCGCCGGCCGCCAGCTGTTGATGTAGTTGCGCCAGGGGTAGGGACCCGGCTTGATGGTGCGGAAGAAGTAGTAGCCGTCCTCGTCCGTCAGGCAGCGGCCGCAGCCGCCGAAATTCGGGTCGATCGGGGCCAGATAGGTATCCTTCTTGTGGCGGTAGCGGCCGCCGGCGTTGGCCTGCCAGGCCTCGACCAGCGTGTTCGGCACGCCCCTGCCGGTCTCGTCCATGACCCGGCCGTGCACGATGATGCGCTGGCCGATCGGCTCGCCGTCCTGGGCGTAGTTGAGGATCATGTCGTGGTCGAGCGGGCCGATGTCGTTATGGTTGAACATCGGTCCGGTCAGTTCGGACAGCGACTGCTCGATCGACAGCAGCGCCTTCTGCGGCGAGCGCGTCACCGAGGTCTTGTAGATCGGCGTGTAGGCGGGCGGATGCATTGCCCGGTCGCGCTGGAAATATTCGCCGGCGTAGCGGACCCGCCGGTCGATGTTGTTGCCAGTGGTCTTCATGGGTTTCTCCGGTTCGGTCCGGCCCGCTGTCGGGCCGATCACTTTTGCGTCTCAGGCCGACTTCTTGGCCGCCTGGGGGGTATCGATCCGGTCGGCGCTGGCCAGTGTTTCCTTGGCGATCTTGAACGCCGTGTTGGCGGCCGGCACGCCGCCGTAGATCGCCACATGCAGCAGCGTCTCGCGGATGGCGTCCGGCTCGGCACCGGTGTTGGCTGTGGCACGCACGTGCATGGCCAGTTCCTCGTGATGGCCGAGGGCGGCCAGCAGCGCGATGGTGATCAGGCTGCGCTCGCGTCGGGTCAGCGTGTCATCGGCCCACACTGTGCCCCAGGCGCTCTCCACGATCAGCGTCTGGAAGTCGGCGTCGAAGGCCGTCGTGTTGGCGGTGGCACGGTCGACATGGGCGTCCCCGAGGACCGAACGGCGCGTGGCCATCCCCGTAGCGTGGCGTGAGCCCGGTTTGCGGTCAGACAAGCTTGTTCTCCTTGATGAAGCCGACGAGTTCGGCGCACAGCCGATCGGGGTCCTCGATGCAGGGCAGGTGTCCGGCGCCGTCGACGAGGACGAAGCGGGCGCCAGGAATGAGATCGGCTGTCGCGCGTACCAGGTCGGGCGGCGTTGCGCCATCTTCCGAGCCGCACAGGCACAGAACCGGCAGGGCGAGCCGGCGCGCCTTCTCGGTGTAGTCGGCGTCGCGGATCGCCGCGCAGGTGCCGAGATAGCCCTCGATCGGCGTGCGTGTCAGCATGGCGCGCCAGCCGGCCAGTTCCTCGGGCCGCTCGGTGCGGAAGCGGGCAGAGAACCAGCGCTCCAGGATCGGCTCGGCCAGCGCCGCGATGCCGCCGCGCTCGATCGTCGCGATGCGCTGGTCCCACATCTCCGCAGTGCCGATCCGGGCGGCCGTGTCGCACAGCATGAGCGCGCGCACCAGGTCGGGACGGGTGGCGGCGAGGCCCTGGGCGATCAGGCCGCCGACCGACAGGCCGACGAGGATCACCTTGTCCAGGGCGAGCGCGTCCAGCAGCGCGGCCAGGTCGGCGACGTGGTCGGCGATCCGATAGGGGGCGGGCGGCGCCTCCGACAGGCCGTGGCCGCGCTTGTCGTAGCGTACCAGCCGGAAGCGACCGGCCAGGCGCTGCGCGACGCGGTCCCACGAGCGCAGGTCGGTGCCGAGCGAATTGGCGAACACGATCGGCGGCAGCTCGCGCTCGCCGGTGTCCTGCACGTGGAGGCAAAGGCCATTGGCCCGGAGCATGTGCATGGTGCGTTTCCCGTCCGTTGCCCGCACCGGATCCTCCTCCCATGCGGACCTGTCGTTTCTCGGCTTATATTTTACCGGCAAAACGGTTATGTAAAATGAGAAATTGGGAAATAAAAATAACCTGAAGGAATGGCGTTTTGATCGACCATCGGGTCAAGTACCGGCATATCCAGTGTTTTCTCGAGGTCGCCCGGCGCCGCAGCCTGGTCAAGGCGGCCAATGCGCTCGCCGTCACCCAGCCGGCGGTCTCCAAGACCCTGCGCGAGCTTGAGGACATCCTCGAGGTGCGTCTGTTCGAGCGATCGCGCAAGGGGGTCGTGTTGACCCAGTTCGGCGAGGTGTTGCTGCATTATGCCGGCGCCAGCCTGGCGGCACTGAAGCAGGGCCTCGACAGCGTCGCCCAGGCGCGCATGTCCGGCGAGTCCTATCTCAACGTCGGTGTGCTGCCGAGCGTCGCCGCGCGCATCGTGCCGGTCGCCGTCGAACGCTTCCAGGCCGAGAGCGTTGAAACGACCCTGACGTTGATCACCGGCCCGAACACCTTCCTGCTCAGCCGCCTGCGCGTCGGCGAACTCGACCTCGTGGTCGGGCGCCTCGCCGACCCTGAGCAGATGGCCGGCCTGTCCTTCACCCATCTCTATTCGGAGCGGGTCGCCTTCGTGGTTCGCCGCGGACACCCGCTGCTGAAGGAACCGAATCTCGACCTGCGCCGGATCGCCGAATTTCCCGTGCTCTATCCGACCCGCGAGGCGATCATCCGGCCCTATGTCGAGCGTCTGCTGATCGCCCAGGGCGTGACCCGCCTGCCCAAGCGGGTGGAGACCATCTCGAACACCTTCGGCCGCAGCTACACGCTCGACACCGATGCCGTCTGGATCATTTCCAGCGGCGTTGTGTCGCGTGACGTTGCCGCGGGAGACCTTGTTGAACTACCCTTGGAAACGTCGGAAACGACCGGCCCGGTCGGCCTGACCACCCGGGCCGACGCCGCGCCGACGCCGGCTCTGCTCATGTTCCAGAGCTGCCTGCGCTACGCGGCGGGAAAGGCGGCCCTCCGCTTATGACCGGTGCCGTTAAACAAATAACCATTGGTAATCGTGACCTGATAAATGTTCATTTTACATAACAAATGCGAACGGATAGCGTTGCGCGACAAGTGGGTTTGCCGGTGGGCAGGAATGGGAACTTGAGCTTGCCGGCGTCACGCGTGGACTGTCTCGAATGGGAGGACTGAAATGAAACGTATTCTCGGATTGGCGACGGGGCTGGTGACGGCCTCGATGATGGTTGCCTCGGCGGCCGCGCAGGAGGTCACGCTGACCCTGCACCACCTGCTCGGCCCCAAGTCGCCGGCGCAGACCCAGATGCTCGAGCCCTGGGCCAAGAGCGTCGAGGAAGCCTCCGGTGGGCGCATCAAGGTCGAGATCTACCCGGCGATGTCGCTCGGCGGCAAGCCGCCGGAGCTGTACCGTCAGGCCCGCGACGGCGTCGTCGACATCGTCTGGACCGTGCTCGGCTACACTCCGGGCGTGTTCCCGCGCTCCGAGGTGTTCGAGCTTCCGACCGTGCACCGCGGCTCCGCCCGCGAGACCACCGTCGCCATGGCCGAGGCCTACGACCTGATCGCGGAAGACTTCAAGGACATCAAGCCGATCCTGCTGCACACCCACGGTGGCCAGGCCATCCACATGGTCAGCAAGGAAGTCCGCTCGCCGGACGACCTCACCGGCATGAAGCTGCGCACGCCGTCGCGCACCGGCGGCTGGACCATCGAGGCCTACGGCGCCGAGCCGGTGGGCATGCCGGTTCCGGACCTGCCGCAGGCGCTGTCCAAGGGCGTCGTCGACGGCACGCTGGTTCCGTTCGAGATCTTCCTGGCGCTGAAGCTGCAGGAATTGACCGCGGTCTCCACCGTCGGCGCCGGCGGCGCCCGCTTCGGCACCTCGACCTTCATGATCGGCATGAACAAGGACCGCTACGAGAGCCTGCCGGACGACCTCAAAAAGGTCATCGACGACCACTCCATGGGCAACATCGCCGAGACATACGGCGCCGTGTGGGATGGCATCGAGGAGGGCGGCCTCAAGCTGCGCAAGGAGACCGGCAAGCTGGTCGAGCTGACCGCCGAGGAAACCAAGGCGTTCGACGACCGCGCCCAGATCGTGATCGATCGCTGGATCGCCGAGGCCAACGGCAACGGCATGGACGGCGCCGGCATGGTCGAGAAGGCCAAGGCTGCCGTTGCGAAGGCCGGCGGCCAGTAATCGCCGGCGTCAGGCCGTAAAACGGGGCGGACGACGTCAGGCGACGGCGTCCGCCCTTCTTCAAGGGGAAGGGAAATGACCTTATTGCTGCGACGGATGTCGTCCGCCTGGGCCATGGTGGGCGGCATCCTTGTCCTGCTGATCGTGCTCGTGACGGCCGTCAACGTCAGCGCCTTCATCGCCAACCGCATCACCGCGCCGTTCGGCGTCTTCGTGCCGGCGCTGCCGGGATACGAGGATTTCGTCCGCCTGGCGGTCAGCGTGGCCGCCCTGGCCTTCATTCCCTTCTGCCAGTACCGCCGCGGCCATGTCGCCGTGGATCTCTTCGTCCAGCATTTCCCGCCCATGCTGCGCGGCGCGCTCGACCGGCTGTGGCTGCTCGGAACGGCGGCGGTGGCGATCTTCCTGGGCTACTGGCTGACCATCGGCATGATCGAGACGCGTGCCGACGACGCGCGCACCGCCGTGCTCGGCTGGTCCGAATGGCCGTGGTACGCGCCCGGCATCGTGTCGATGGGCCTGTGGGCCCTGGTGTCTGTCGTTCAAGCGTTCGAGGGCAAGGTCGATGGGTGAGTTGGAACTGATCGGCCTGGCCGGTCTCGGGGTACTGTTCATCCTGCTCATGCTGCGCATGCCGGTCGGCTTGGCGATGGTGGTCGTCGGCATCGGCGGCACCTATGCGCTCAGCCTTGCGGCCCCCTTCGTCCGCTTCGAGCCCTATCTGAAGCAGTTCAAGACGCTGCTGTGGGGCAACGTCGCCAGCTACGACCTGTCGGTCGTGCCGCTGTTCGTCTTCATGGGCTACCTCGCCAGCCATGCCAATCTCAGTCGAGACCTGTTCCACGGCATGAATGCCGTGATGGGCCGCTACCGCGGCGGCGTCGCCATGTCGGCGATCGGCGCCTGCGCCGGCTTCGGCGCGGTCTGCGGCTCGTCGCTGGCGACCGCCTCGACCATGGGCCGAGTCGCCCTGCCGGAACTGGCGCGGCTGAAATATTCCCCGCGCCTGGCCACCGGCACGCTGGCCGCCGGCGGCACGCTCGGCATCCTGATCCCACCGTCGGTGGCGCTGGTCATCTACGCGGTCATCGTCGAGGCCTCGATCATCGACATGTTCCGCGCCGCGATCATTCCCGGGCTGATCGCGGTGGTGTTCTTCATCACGGCGATCGCCGTGCTGGTGCGCGTCTTCCCCGACTGGGCCCCCGAGGCGGTGTCGATGCCGGCGGACGAGCGCCGGCGCGCGCTCTGGCGCCTGCTGCCGGTGGTGGCGATCTTCGGCTCGATCATCATCGGCCTGGGCATCGGCCTGTTCACGCCGACCCCCGCCGCCGGCGTCGGCGTGTTCCTGATCCTGGTCTACGGCTTCGCCCAGCGGTTATGGTCGGACGAGGGCCTGCGCATCAAGGACGTCTTCAACGCGCTGCTGGAGACCGCCGTGACCAGCGGCATGATCTATTTCATCCTGTTCGGCGCCGAGGTCGTGAAGACCTTCTTCACCCGCGCCGGCCTGCCCTCGGCGCTGGCCGAATGGGCCGGAGCCAGCGGCCTCGATCCCTGGCTGGTGCTGATCGCCATCCTGGTCATCTTCGTCATCCTCGGCTGCTTCATGGAGAGCCTGGCCATGATCCTGGTCATGGTGCCGTTCTTCTGGCCGGTGCTGGTCGACATCAACGGTGGCGACTATGTCACCGCGGCGACCGCCACCTTCGGCATGACCGCCGATCAGCTGAAGATCTGGTTCGGCATCCTGTCTCTGATTGTCGTCGAGCTCGGCCTGATCACGCCGCCGGTCGGGCTCAACGTGTTCATCATCAACGCGCTGGCGCGCGACGTGCCGATGAGCGAGACCTTCAAGGGCGTCATGCCGTTCTTCGGCATGGAGATCATCCGCGTCGCCCTGCTCATCCTCGTGCCGGGCATCGTGCTGTTCGTACCGACGATGCTGCGGTAGCGGTCCCGGTCCCGCCGCTGCGATCCGCACCCTGGGCCCGCCGCATGCCCTGCGGCGGGCCTTTTCGTCTCCGGCTCTTGCCGAAGCCCATTCTCTTTCGGCCCGCCGAATGAGATCGGAAAAGCCCGGCGCGGGCTTGCGCGGGAATGGCGTTGCTTAACCGACGCGGAGGGCTTGTGTAGTGTCTGCGCGCATCGGGGCCGCGCCTGCGGCCCGGTCCCGCAGGAAGAGACGCGCATGCACGCACCCGTCGATCGTTTGAGCAATCTTCGCCGTCTTGAGGCGGAGAGCATTCACATTCTCCGTGAGGTTGCGGCGGAGTTCCGCAATCCGGTGATGCTGTATTCGATCGGCAAGGATTCTGGGGTGATGCTTCATCTTGCGATGAAGGCGTTCGCGCCGGGCAAGCCGCCGTTTCCGCTGTTGCATGTCGACACGACGTGGAAGTTCAAGGAGATGATTTCGTTCCGCGACGAGACGGCGCGGCGTCTGGGTCTGGACCTGATCGTGCACACCAACCCGGAGGGGCTGGCGGCGGGGATCAACCCGTTCGAGCACGGGTCTTCGGTGCACACGCATGTGATGAAGACGGAGGCGCTGAAGCAGGCGCTGAGCAAGTACGGCTTCGACGCGGCCTTTGGCGGGGCGCGGCGCGACGAGGAGAAGAGCCGGGCCAAGGAGCGGGTGTTCTCGTTCAGGACCGCCAATCACGGCTGGGACCCGAAGACGCAGCGCCCGGAGCTTTGGAACCTGTACAACGCGCGCATCGCGAAGGGCGAGTCGATCCGGGCGTTCCCGCTGTCGAACTGGACCGAGCTGGACATCTGGCAATACATCCTGACCGAGAACATCCCGATGGTGCCGCTGTATTTTGCGGCGCGCCGGCCGGTGGTGCGGCGCGACGGCATGCTGATCATGGTCGACGACGCGCGGCTGACGCTCCAGCCGGGCGAGGTGGTGGAGGAGCGCATGGTGCGCTTCCGCACGCTCGGCTGCTACCCGCTGACCGGGGCGATCGAGTCGGAGGCCGACAGCCTGGCGGCGATCGTGCGCGAGATGCTGATCGCGCGCACCTCGGAGCGCTCGGGCCGGCTGATCGACCACGACGAGGGCGCCTCGATGGAGAAGAAGAAGCGCGAGGGGTATTTCTGATGGCCGAGACCGAGACCGTGGCCGCGACCGTGGCCGAGACCGTGGCCGAGACCCTTGCCGACACCCTGGCGGCGCCGGCGGCGGTGGCCGACTACATCCGGGCGCAGGAGGGCAAGGACCAGCTGCGGTTTTTGACCTGCGGCTCGGTCGACGACGGCAAGTCGACGCTGATCGGCCGGCTTTTGTACGACACCAAGCTGATCTTCGAGGACCAGTTGGCCGCACTCGAGAAGGAGTCGCGCCGCCACGGCACGGTCGGCGACGACATCGACCTGGCGCTGCTGGTCGACGGGCTTGAGGCGGAGCGCGAGCAGGGCATCACCATCGACGTCGCCTACCGCTTCTTCGCCACCGACAAGCGCAAGTTCATCGTCGCCGACACGCCGGGCCACGAGCAGTACACGCGCAACATGGCGACCGGGGCGTCGACGGCGGATCTCGCCGTGCTGCTGGTCGACGCGCGCCACGGGCTGATGGTGCAGACGCGCCGGCACGCCTTCATCGCCTCGCTTCTGGGCATCCGCCACGTGGTGCTGGCGGTCAACAAGATCGACCTGGTCGGCTTCGACCGGGCGCGCTTCGAGGCGATCGAGGCCGACTTCCGCAGCTTCGCGGCCGGCTTCGACTTCGAGAGCCTGGTGGCGATCCCGCTGTCGGCGCGCTACGGCGACAACGTCACGGCGCGCAGCGAGGCGATGGCCTGGTACGGCGGGCCGACGCTGCTGGAGCACCTGGAGACGGTCGACGTCGGCAGCGACGCCGGCGAGCGGCCGTTCCGCCTGCCGGTGCAGTGGGTGAACCGGCCGAACCTCGACTTCCGCGGCTTTTCCGGCACGATCGCGGGCGGCCGCATCGCGGTCGGCGACCCGCTGGTGGTCGCCGGCTCGGGCAAGGGCTCGACGGTGGCGCGCATCCTGACGCCGGCGGGCGAGGCGCGCGCGGCGGGCGCCGGCCAGGCGGTGACGGTGACGCTCGCCGACGAGATCGACATCTCGCGCGGTGACGTGCTGTGCGCGCCCGAGGCGCGTCCCGACGTCGCCGACCAGATGGCGGCGCATGTCATCTGGATGGCCGAGGAGGCGCTGCTGCCGGGCCGCTCGTACCTGATGAAGATCGGCACCAAGACGGTGACGGCGACGGTGACGGAGATCAAGCACAAGATCAACGTCACCTCGTTCGAGCACGTGGCGGCCAAGACGCTGGGGCTGAACGAGATCGCCTTCTGCAACTTGGGCCTCGCCGCGCCGGTCGCCTTCGACCCCTACGAGGCCAACCGGACGACCGGCGCCTTCATCCTGATCGACCGGCTGACCAACGCCACGGTGGGGGCGGGCATGGTGTGGTTCGCGCTCAGACGGGCGAGCAACATCCACTGGCAGGCGCTCGACGTCGACAGGCAGGCGCGCGCCGAGGCGCTCGGCCAGAAGCCGGCGGTGCTGTGGTTCACCGGCCTGTCGGGCTCGGGCAAGTCGACCGTCGCCTCGATCGTGGAGAAGAAGCTGCACGCCGAGGGCCGGCACACCTACACGCTCGACGGCGACAACATCCGCCACGGCCTCAACCGCGACCTCGGCTTCACCGACGCCGACCGGGTCGAGAACATCCGCCGGGTCGCCGAGGTGGCCAGGCTGTTCGCCGACGCCGGGCTGATCACGCTGGTGTCCTTCATCTCGCCGTTCCGCTCCGAGCGGCAGATGGCACGCGCGCTGCTGCCCGACGGCGCCTTCGTCGAGATCTTCGTCGACACCCCGATCGCCGAATGCAGGAGGCGCGACCCCAAGGGCCTCTACGCCAAGGCCGACCGCGGCGAGATCGCCAACTTCACCGGCATCGACAGCCCCTACGAGCCCCCCGAGGCCGCCGAACTCGTCCTGAACACCGTCGGCCGCGACCCCGAAGCCGTCGCCGACGACGTCATCGCCTACCTCAAGGCTCAAACCATCATCGCATGACCGCTCGGCCCGGCAAGAAAACGCCCGGACCGAAGGGCCCGGGCGTGCTCCGGCCGGATGCGCCTGCTTGAGGCGGGGAGGGGGCTCAGGAGCCGGACAGGCAGTCCTTAACGGACGCCGCCAGGCCGCGGATCAGGTCGAAATAGAGCTCGGGCCCGTCGGCGAGGTCCGCGCCGAGCGGATCGAGCACGCCGGCGCGCGCCTGGGTTCCTTCGACCAGCACCGACACCAGCTTCGGCTGGAACTGCGGTTCGGAGAACACGCAGGCGACCTTGAGGTCCTTGATCTTGGCGCGCAGGTCGGCGACCCGTTCCGCGCCCGGCATCACCTCCGGGCTGACCGTGATCGAGCCGGCGGCGGCGAGGCCGAAGCGTGCCTCGAAATACTGGTAGGCGTCGTGGAAGACGACGAAGGAGCGGTCCTTGACCGGCGCCAGCTCTGCGGCGATCTCGGCGGTCAGCGCGTCGAGGCGCGCCTCGACCGCCTCGGCATTGGCCTTGTAGCGCTCCGCGTTGGCCGGATCGGCCTCGCTCAGCGCTTCCTCGATCTCGTGCACCATCGCCTTGGCGTTCATCGGGTCGAGCCAGATGTGGCTGTCCATACCGTCGTGATCGTGGCCCCCGTGGTCGCGGCTCTCCTGATCGGCATGGGCGTGGCCGTCGTGATCCTTGGCCGCTTCGCCATGCGCATGAGTGTCGTGGGGCTGCGCGGCCTCGCGATGGCCGTGCTCATCCCCGTCGTCGTCTTCGTCGTCGTGCGAATGGCGTTCGAAGGCGCCGCCGGCGCGCACCGGCAGCAGCGTCAGGTCGTGCGCCTCGCCGAGTTCGATCGAGCGGGCACCGGCCCCGAGCGTCTCCAGCGGCTTGACCAGGAAGGTCTCCAGCCGCGGCCCGACCCAGAAGATCAACTCCGCCTTCTCCAGCACCCGCGCCGTCGATGGCTTCAGGGCATAGGTGTGCGGCGACGCCGCGCCGTCGACGATGATCCCGGGTGCGCCGACGCCATCCATGACCGCGGCGACGAGCGAATGCACCGGCTTGATCGATGCGGCGACGGCGACCGCCTCGCCGGCGCCGGCCGACGGAGCGAGGCCCGCCGCCAGCACCAGGGCGAGGGCGCTCGAGCGCAGGGCGGACCTCAGGGAAGGTAGGGTTTTCATCGTGACAGCTCCAAGGATGAAATGTTATGTTATTACATGATTTGCGTTACCCTATAACGTGTGACATAAAGCCCTGCAAGTGCCTATTTCGAACGGATGCCCTTCTTGACCGACGCGTCCTCAACGCTTGTCCGGCTGTCCAATGCCGGCATTTCCCGCGACGGCCGCTGGCTCGTGCGCGGCGTCGACCTTGCCGTGACGCGCGGCGAGATCGTCACCCTGATCGGGCCCAACGGCTCCGGCAAGTCGACCACGGCGCGCATGGCGCTCGGCATCTGGCGGCCCGATGAGGGCCATGCCGAGCGGCTTGCGGATCTGCGCGTCGGCTACGTGCCGCAGAAGATCGCCGTCGACTGGAGCCTGCCGCTGACCGTCGAGCGCTTCATGCGCCTGACCGGGCCGCTGTCGGCAGCCGACTGCTGCGAGGCGCTGGCCGGCACCGGCATCGACCACCTCGCCCGCGCCGAACTGCGCCACCTGTCGGGCGGCGAGATGCAGCGCGCCCTGCTGGCGCGCGCCATCGCCCGCAAGCCGGACCTGCTGGTGCTCGACGAGCCGGTCCAGGGTGTCGACTTCAACGGCGAGATCGTGCTCTACGACCTGATCACCCGCCTGCGCGACCGGCTCGGCTGCGGCATCCTGATGATCTCCCACGACCTCCACGTGGTCATGGCCGCGACCGACCAGGTCGTGTGCCTGAACGGTCACGTCTGCTGCCGCGGCACGCCGGTCAGCGTCGCGCAGAGCCCGGCCTACCGCCAGCTGTTCGGTCCGCGCGCCGCCGGTGCGCTCGCCGTCTACGAGCACCAGCACGACCACGTGCACCTGCCCGACGGACGCGTGCGCCATGCCGACGGCTCGGTCACCGACAGCTGCCATCCGGGCGACGGCTATCACGACCACGACCACGGTCACGGCCATGTCCATCGCCTCGTCCAGGCCGACGGCCGGCCGGCCCGGCCGGAGACAGGCCATGCTTGACGACTTCTTCACCCGCGCTCTGGTCGCCGGCATCGGCGTCGCCCTGGTCGCCGGCCCGCTCGGCTGCTTCATCGTCTGGCGTCGCCTCGCCTATTTCGGCGACACCCTGTCCCATGCCGCGCTGCTCGGTGTCGCGCTCGCCTTCCTGCTGCAGGTCGACATCACCTTTGCCGTCTTCGTCGTCTGCGCCCTGGTCTCGCTGCTGCTGCTGGTGCTGCAGCGGCGCGGCACCCTGTCCTCCGACGCGCTGCTCGGCCTGCTCGCCCATTCCTCGCTGGCGCTCGGCCTCGTCTGCCTTGCCTTCATGACCTGGGTGCGCATGGACCTGATGGGCTTCCTGTTCGGCGACATCCTGTCGGTGTCGCGCCTGGACATCACGGTCATCTACCTCGGCGGAGCGGCCGTGCTCGGCGTCCTCGCCTGGATCTGGCGGCCGCTGTTCGCCGCCACCGTCAGCGTCGAACTGGCCGAGGCCGAGGGCATGAATCCGCGCCGCGCCAACCTGGTGTTCATGCTGCTGATGGCCGGCGTGATCGCCATCGCCATGAAGATCGTCGGCGTGCTGCTGATCACCGCGCTGCTGATCATCCCCGCCGCCACCGCCCGCCGCCTGTCGTCGGGGCCCGAACAGATGGCTGCCCTGGCCGCCCTGGCCGGCGCCACGGCCGTCGGCGCCGGCCTCTACGGGTCGCTCGCGTTCGACACGCCCTCGGGCCCGTCCATCGTGGTGGCGGCGATGGGGCTTTTTGGTGTAAGCCTGACGCCGTTGGCGGGCCTGGCGCTGTGGGCTGCGCGCCGCCGTTCCGACCGTCCCGAAGCTGGAGCCGACCGCCCGTGACCGCCCACTCGCATCACCGCTCCGACCTGACCCGGAACCAGGCGCTCGTCTATGGCGCCCTGTCGGACGCCGGCGGCCCGCTGACCGCCTACACCATCCTCGACCGCCTGCGCGACGACGGCTTCCGCGCGCCGCTGCAGGTCTACCGGGCGCTCGACAAGCTGGTCGAGTTCGGCCTCGTGCACCGGCTGGAAAGCCTCAACGCCTTCGTTGCCTGCCGGCATCCCGACTGCGAGGAACACGAGACCATCGCTTTCGCCATCTGCGAAAAATGCGGCGGCGTGATCGAGTTCGCCGACGACAGGATCACGGCCAACCTCAAGGCCTGGGCGAAGCAGGAAGGCTTCGCTCTCGCCAAGACGACGATCGAGCTGCGCGGCCTCTGCCGCGCCTGCCAGGCTGCCTGAAACCGGTCTCCGCCCCGGGACGGGCCCGGGCCTTCAGACTGCTCACGACCCTCCAAACGCGTCATCCCGCACGCAGCGAAGCGCAGATGCGGGATCGATGAGCCGGGGTCCTGTCGGTCTCCTTTGTTGAAACCATCGACACCGTGGCTCTCCGGTTCCGTCTCGCGCTCCGCTTGGCCGCAATGACAGCGGAGAGGCTGCGGGTGTGTCGACACGCTGAAGGCCCGGGACGGGCCCGGGCCTTCGCTGTCGGTGTTGCCGGCCGTGCTACGAGCCGAAGATGTCCGCCGTGATGCCGGAGTACCAGCCGATCGATTCCTCATAGGTCGTCTTGCGCAGCGCGGCATCCTCGCCGGTCTGGCTGATGAAGCTCGAGGTCGAGGCGATCTTCTCGTCGTTCGGCTCGTACTGGGCGCCGACCTTCACGCCGTCGTCGGTCTCGATCAGGCTCCAGCAGGTGTTGGAGTAGCGCGCCGGGAACACCTTGGAGCCGGTCAGCTCGCCGCGGATCGCCATTGCCGCGACCTTGGCCTGGCTGTTGGCCGAGAAGGCCGACTTCGGCATGTCGCCGGCGATCGAGGCGTCGCCGATGACATAGATCGTCTCGTCCGCCTTGGAGCGCATCGTGAAGGGGTCGATCGGGCAGAACCCGCCCTCGTTGGTCAGCCCGGCAGAAGCGGCGATCGTGCCCGCCTTCTGGGCCGGAATGACGTTGACCAGGGCACCCTTGAAGGTGTCGAGGTCGGTCTCGACCTCGCCCGTGTCCGGATCGACGCTCTTCAGCCCGCCGTGCACGTCCGGGCCGTACCATTCGACCATGCCGGGATAGTGCTTCTCCCAGCCTTCCTGGAACAGGGCCTGCTTCGAGAAGGTCTGCTTCGGGTCGATGATGATGATCTTGTTGTCGGTGAAGCCCTTGGCCTTGAGGACGTGGGCGAACATGGAGATCCGTTCGTAGGGTCCGGGCGGGCAGCGGTAGGGGTTGGGCGGAGCCACCATGACGATCTGCTGGCCCTTCTCGATCGCGTCGAGCTTGGCCTTCAGCAGCTGCGTCTGCGGGCCGGCCTTCCAGGCATGCGGCATCTTTTCGGCCGCCGCTTCAGAATAGCCGGGCACGCTGTCCCAGATCATGTCGATGCCGGGCGCCACGATGAGCCGGTCGTAGGGCACCTTGGAGCCGTCGGCCATGGCCACCGTCTTGGCCTCGCGGTCGATCGTCTGGGCATAGCCGTTGACGACCGTGATGCCGTAGTTGGAGGCCAGCGTGTCGTAGCCGTGCGTGATCGAGTCGAAGCTGCGGAAGTCGCCGATGTAGAGGTTGGAGAAGAAGCAGGTGACGTATTGCGGATTGGCCTCGATCAGGGTCACGTTGATCGCGTCGCCGGCATCCTTGGCGATGTAGCGCGCGGCCGTGGCGCCGCCGGCGCCGCCGCCGATGACGACCACCCTGGGTGCGCCCTGGGCGCGGGCGTAGTAGGGCATCGCCAGCGTGGCGGCCGAGGCGCCCGCCAGCAGCCCGAACGTACGACGTGTTAGCATGCTCATCGCTTCCTCCCTGTTGTCTACTTCGGCTCGATCGAGCCGAAATATGCGGCCAGCGCCGCGATCTCCTCGTTGCCGAGATTGACGGTCATGTTCTTCATGACCTGGTGCGAGCGCACGTTGGTCTTGTATTCGAACAGCGCGCGGATGAACGCCTCCTTCGGCCAGCCGATGATGGAGGGAATTCCGTCCGCTCGTCCAGTGATCTGATGGCAGGTGACGCATTCGCTGGACAGGTATTCGCCATAGGCGGGATCGCCTGCGAGTGCCATCGCCGCCGCTCCCATTTCGGGTCGGGCGGGCGCCGGGTTGTCGCCGTTGGCGCTCGGCTCGCCCGCCGAGGCAGCCTTCAGGTAGGCGATCAGGTCGGCTCGGTCGTGCTCCGCCTGCATGCCGCGGAACGACATGCGGGTGCCGGGCACGAGCGCCTGCGGCTTGGCCAGATAGGCGTCGAGCGTTGCCTCGTCCCAGGCCAGGCCGGCCGCGCCCTTGGCCTTCATCGCGCTGGAATATTTGAAGCCGTCGAGCGAGCCGGCGACGCGCCCGAACAGCGCGTCGAGATGCGGGCCGACGCCGTTGCGGGCGCCGTCGCCGATCTGGTGGCAGGTCTTGCAGGCCTTGTAGAGGGTTTCGCCGCGTGCGGCATCCGCCTCGCCGGCAAGGACCGGCGAGGCGCTGAGCAGCGTGAGGATGGCGGCGATCGGCCCCGGCCGCAGCGAGCTGCGTCGTGCATGGCGTCGCGCAGCCGCGCCTGCCGCGAGGTTTCTCATGATCGCCTCCCAACGATCGGTGAAGAGAACCCGGCCAGCGGTCAGTCGACCGCTCCCGCACCGGCGCCGTCGTCGTCCGCGGATCCGGGCGTGACGTCCAGGATGCGCGCCCGCATGACCACCTCTGCCACGCCGGCCTTGCAGTCCGTCATGCAGGGCTCGGCCTTGTTGGCGTAATGCGGTTCGTCGTAGCGGTCGTCCGGGATGAAATTGTCTTCGTTCGGCAGCCTGATTTCAACGAAGTTCTTGTCCGACAACTCGAACTCCTCGTCGGTGACGACGTCGTTGAGATACAGCAGGTAGGCCGTGATGGCATAGACATCGTCGTCGCTGAGCGAACGCGCGTTGCCGTAGGGCATGGCTCGACGCACGTAGTCGTAGACGGTCGACAGATAGGGCCAGAACGAGCCGATGGTCTTTTCCGGCCGCTCGTCGGTCAGGCTGTCCTGACCGCCGGCGAGCACAGGCCAGCGGCCGACGCCCTCGCCGAAATCGCCATGGCAGACGGCGCAGTTGTCCGTATAGAGGACCTCGCCCTCCGCCACCGTGCCGGAGCCGACCGGCAGGCCGAGCCCGTCCGGGCGGATATCGATGTCCCAGGCGGCGACCTCCGCCGGTGTCGCTTCGCGGCCCAGGCCGAACGGCCCGTCGGTGCGCACGCTGGAGGCGGCGAGGGCGGGCAGGGCGAAGGCGCCGGTCAGCGCCGCTGCCTGGGCCGCAACGGTCAGGCGCTTAAGAAATTTCGACATTTTCAACCGTCCCATCCGTTTTGACATGCCAGGTCTGGATACCGTTGTTGTGGTAGATGGAGTTCTCGCCGCGCGACACGCGCAGTTCCTCCTTCGTCGGCTGCACGTAGCCCATCTCGTCGATGGCGCGCGACTGCAGCAGCAGGTCCGAACCGTCCCAGTCGATGTCGAGATAGAAGCGGTGCATGGCCTTCGGCAGGCTCGGCCCGTCGATGCGCGCCGTGTGCCAGTTGCGGCCGCCGTCGATCGAGACGTCGACGCGGGTCACCCGCCCGTTGCCGGACCAGGCGACGCCGGAGATGACCAGCGGTCCCTTGCCGTGGGTGACCGGCGCCTGCGGGCTCGGGTTGGTGATCACCGACTTGACGTCCATCACCCAGGTGAATCGGCGCGACTTGCCGTTGGCGAGCAGGTCGGTGTACTTCGACGTCTCCTCGCGGTGATGCCAGGGCTCGTCGCCGACTTCGATGCGGCGCAGCCACTTGACCCACATGTTGCCTTCCCAGCCCGGCACGACCAGACGCAGCGGGTAGCCCTGTTCCGGACGCAGCGCCTCGCCGTTCATCTTGAACGCCACCAGGCAGTCGTCGAGGGCCTTCTCGATCGGCACGGAGCGGGTCATCGCCGCTGCATCCGCGCCCTCGGGCAGGATCCACTTGCCGTTGGTCTTCACGCCGGCTTCCTGCAGGAGGTACTTCAGCGGCACGCCGGTATAGACGACGCAGTGGATCATGCCGTGGGTGTACTGGCAGCCGTTGAGCTGCGCGCCGCGCCACTCCATGCCCGAGTTCGCCGCGCATTCCAGGAAGTAGACCCTGTTCTCGCGCGGGAAGCGCTTGAGGTCCTCCATGGTGAACACGAGCTGCTTGTCGACCAGGCCGTTGATCATCAGCCGGTGGTTGGCCGGGTCGATCTCGGCGATGCCGCCGTGATGGCGCTCGAAGCACAGGCCGTTCGGCGTGATGATGCCTTCCAGCTCGTGCAGCGGCGTGAAGTTGACCGAGCTTTCGGTCGAGGCGGTCAGCCATTCCACGTCTCGGCGCACGACATGCGCCTCGAATTCGGACGGCACGCCGTAGGGCCGCGCCTGAACGCCGTCGCCCAGGTAGCGGTTCCAGTCCTGGATCTCGGTGATCAGCGGATCGCCGTCGGCGCGCGCCGTGCCGGTGAGGGCGCCGCCCGCGACCGCGGCGGTGCCCGTGGCGAGACCGGCTTTCAGAAGCGTCCGCCGGTTGATCGGGGAGGTACCCGAAACCTTGGTGTTGCTCATCCTCTTCCCCTGGTTCTGGGATTGATCATCTGCATGTCTCGTCTCGCGTCTGCCGGCGGCCTCAGCCGATGACCCTGACCGAGGTGTTCTCGGTCAGCTCGACGACAGGATTGCTCTTCAGGTGGTTCTCAACGACGTCCCAGATCGCGGGACCCTCGGTGCCCTCGTTGACCGAGGCCCAGCCCGCGACCGTGTAGTCCTTGGCCGGATCGATCGCCTCGCCGGTGGCCAGCAGCGTCATCCCGGAGATGCGCTCGCCGATGGCCTTGGAGGGATCGATCGTGTAGCCCATGCCGCCGACGCGGACCATGTCGCCGCCCTGCTGGTAATAGGGATCGGGGTTGAACAGGTTGTCGGCGACGTCCTCCAGGATGTCCTTCAGCATCTGACCCGACATCGCGTTGCGATAGGCTGCCGGATAGGTCATGGCGCAGGCGTTGTGCAGATCCTCGACCGTGATCGCCTGGCCCGGCAGCAGCGACGTGCCCCAGCGGAAGCCGGGCGACAGCGCGATCTGGGCGTCGCGCTCGGACAGCAGCGCCTGGCAGATCAGGTCGTCGAACGTGCCGTTGAAGTTGCCGCGCCGGTAGAGCAATGACTGCGTAGTGCCGATCTCGCGGGCAAGCTCGGCCGCGTAGGGCGCCCGCACCTGGTCGATCAGCGCCGCCATTTCGGCGTCCGGCGTGATCACGTCGGAGAACACCGGGATCAGCCGGTAGCCGTAGCCCTGCACCTTGCCTTCGCGCACGTCTAGATCGATGCGCGACACGAACTTGCCGTTCGAGCCCGAGGCGATCACCAGCGTGCTGCCGACGATCACCGGTTCGGGCAGGGCGTCGTGGGTGTGGCCGGTCAGGATCACGTCGATGCCCGGCACGCGCGAGGCGAGCTTGCGGTCGACATCGAAACCGTTGTGCGACAGCAGAACGACCACCTCGGCACCCTCGTCGCGGGCTTCGGTGACGTGCTTGGCGATGTCCTCCTCGCGGATGCCGAACGACCAGCCGGGCATCATCCAGCGCGGGTTGGCGATCGGCGTGTAGGGGAACGCCTGGCCGATGACGGCGATCTTGACGCCGCCGCGCTCGAACATCTTCCAGGCCTCGAAGGCCGGTTCGTCCCATTCCGCGTCGTAGATGTTGGAGCCGAGGAAGGCGAAGGGCAGGGACTCGATGGCTTCCTTGACCCGCTCCTCGCCGTAGGTGAACTCCCAGTGGCCGGTCATGGCGTCCGGCTGGAGCAGGTTCATGACCGTGATCATGTCCTCGCCGAGGGTCTGCTGCGCCGTGTAGCTGCCCTGCCAGGTGTCGCCGCCGTCCAGCAGCAGCACGCCGTCGCCGCGTTCGGCGCGGATGCGCTTGACGATCGTCGCCACCCGGTCGAGGCCGCCCATCTTGCCGTAGGTCCCGGCCAGCGCGACGAAGTCCTCGCTGGTCAGCGCATAGGCCTCGGGCGTTCCCGGCTGGATGTTGTAGAGCTTGAGGAAGTCGGCGCCGGTCACGTGCGGCGGCAGCCCGGCGACCTCGCCGACGCCCAGGTTGATCGACGGCTCGCGGAAATACAGCGGCTTGAGCTGCGCGTGAATGTCCGTGATGTGCACCAGCGTGACGGTGCCGACCGGATCCATCCCCAGCAGTCCGTCTTCGGTCAGGCTCTGCTGCGCGGCCGCCCGCGACCAGCGGCCGGCGAAAGACGGACCGGCGATCGCGGAGGCGGCCACAGCGGCCATCAGGAATTCGCGGCGTGAGAACATCGGTGCCTCTCCGGACAAAATGAGACCATGCGGTCCGAAACGGACCGTCGTATTCCGTTGGATTGTCTTGTGTTTGCCGCGGCCGGCGACGGTAGGTCCGTCGTCCGGACGCGGGGTCCGTCCGGGTCCGCGCTGGCGAACCCGGACGTTTCTACTTGTTCACCGGGCTGTCCGGATGGAGCAGCATGGCGACATAGTCGCGGATCTGTTCCGGCGTCAGGAAGCCGGTCGCGCCGAACCGGGGCATCTGCGAGCAGGGCAGCACCGACTGGGAACTGTAGATCTTGTCGTAGGTCGCCTTGATCAGCGCGTCGTCGACCTCGACGCCCTTGCCATAGCCGGTCAGGCTCGGCCCGAGGTTGCCGTAGGCGACTTCGGACGGGGCCAACTGGTGACAGGCGTAGCAGTTGCCGCCGATGACCCTGTTCGGATCGTCACGCATGCGCCAGCCGTAGCCATTGTTGGCCTCCTTCATGGCGACCTGCCAGTCGCCCATCAGGACGCCGTCGGCAGGATAGACGATGTTCGCCTGCTCGCGCGCCAGGATCGCATCCGCGACGTCGCTCGGCGGATTGTCCCGGTGGATGGAACAGGCCGCCTGCGTCTCGTCCATGTCGACCCGCTTCTGCAGGTCCGGCGGCAGGTCCTTGAATGCGGCTGCGACCGCCTCCTCGACCTTGGCCGGATCCATGTCCTGCGCCTGCGCCGGCACGGCGACGACCGCCAGAAGCACCGGCAGCGCGAGTTTCCACATGCTTTTCATCGCTCTGCTCCCCCTCAGCGCTTCAGGCCCGGCGAGGCCATTTCGGCCCCTTCGGCGACCTTGGTCATGTACGCGATCAGCGCGACCGTGACGTCGGACCCGTAGGCGACGTCCGGCATGCGCATCTGCCAGTAGCAGTCCCACATGCGATGCTGCATGGTGCGCACGCTCTCGTGGCTGACCCGGTAGGTCGGCCAGGAGGTCATGGCGCTTGCCGCGCCCTCGTGATCGGTCAGGTTCGGCAGGTCCTGCAGGCGGATGCGCGCGCCGTCGATGCTGTGACAGGTCGAGCAGGAATAGTCGAGGACCGACGAGCGGCGGTAGAACAGCGCCTCGCCGAGGGCCAGCGCCTCCTGCTCCTTCTCGTGGGTCATCGGCACCGTGATCGGCATCCCCTCCGACTTGGAGGCGACATAGACCACGAGCTGCTCCATCTGCGACTTGGCGCCACGCTTGGAAAAGGCCGACTTGGCGGTCTCGGCGAACGGGATGCCCTGCAGTTCCTCGCGGCACCAGGCGATGCGCGTCTCCACGTCCATGACGCGGTCGACGTCCGCGAAATAGCGCGGCAATTGCGCATAGGCTCCCTCCACGACGCCGGCGCCCAGGCCGAGGTCGCACTGCTCCAGCGTGGCGTTCTTCGGCCCCGACGGCGTGTTCCAGAGCGCTTCGCCCTCGTCGGCGTAGAGCCAGCCGGGGTTGGCGAACGGGTCGGCAAGCATCCGCTTGTATTCTTCGAGCTCGTCGGCACCGCTGCCGGTCGTCGCCGCCGCAATCAGGGCGAGCGCACCCGCGACGGCCCCCAGCCGCTTCGGGTGCGATGGTCTGCATTGAGTCATGTAATCCTCCCAGCTTGACCTGCCGCGCCGGGCGAGTGCGTCGCGCCGGGTCGAGGCCAGGCCACTTACATGGTTCCCCCCGCCGTCCACAGGGGCAGACGGGCGGTCTGCGTCAGGACACCTCGATCTTTTCTTCCGTCGTGATGACCTTGCCGAGGTCGTCCGTCCAGCTGAACGTGAACGTGCCGCTTTCCTCCACCTTGGCCGTGAACTCCATGTACGGGTTCGCCGAGATGGCCGGGTCTAGATCGCAGCCGAACACGGGCTGGCCGTTGAACTCGCAGGTGAACTTGTTGATGATCTCGCGCGGGATCACGTTGCCGGCGCTGTCCTTGCGCTGGCCGGATTCCATCGGGTGGCTGATCAGCGTCTTGATCGTGACGACTTCGCCCTTGCTGGCGGTTTTCGGCACCTTGATGCGCGGTTTCGGGTCTGCCATGGGTATCTCCTTGCCTGCCTCAGCCGCCGCAGCCGCCGATGGTGACCTTGACTTCTTTCCGGTCGATGTAGGTGCTTCCGTCGCTCATCTTGGCAACGGCGATGACGTTCTGCGTCCGGGCGAGACGGATGCGGGTGGTTGCGGTCGCCATGCCGCTCAGGGCGGTGAAGTGGAAGGTGGCGACATCCGGGTTCGGGTTGCCCTCGGCCAGCACCAGAACCGATGCGACATGATCGTCGGCGGTCATCGGGCTGTCGACGGACACCGAGATCGGAACCGAGTTGCCGTTTTCGGCGATTTCCGGTGCGGTGAGGGTGATCTTTCCGCTTTGCGGCGCAGCGCCGCCGGTGAATTCCGAAATGGCCTTTTCGGCGTCCTCGGCACTCGCGAAAGCCATTCGGCTCGCGGTGGCCAGGAACGCCGCCGCCCCTGCGGTGAGGGCGAGCGCTTCACGTCTGGTCAGGGTCATTCCCTTCCTCCTGGTTTGAGAGCGGCGCTTGAGTGAAGAGCCTGCCGCACCGTCGCCGCAGTGGCGGCGCCGGCCGTCGCGGTCATGAGCGCCATGCGGCTGTTCGCAGGCTCCGGGTCATCTGCTGGTCTTCCTCCTCCCTCTGGGGCTGGTCCTGCGGGCCTTCGGCCGCATGGTCTCCTCCTCGGACCTAGTCACGTATGCACAAATATAATTTTTTGAATGTTTTGCCAATACGTCTTTTCGGTGATGGCATAAGTTATTGATTATGTTATCATTCTCCGCTCAGGCGGCCGGCTGCGCGCAGTTCCTCGATGATTCGGGCGTGATATTTCTGGAAGTGTTCCTCGCCCGCGTAGCCCTCCTCGTGCACCCAGCGGAACATGTTCAGGAACGTCCACTTGCCGAACGCACCCGGCATCACGGCAACCGCCGCCTGGGCCGCGCTGACGCCGTCGGGCGCCTCTTCCGGCAGGAACAGGATCGTCGGTGTGAAGACGAAGCCCCACTTGCGTGCCGCGGTCTTCTCCGTGAGCTGCTCGCCGTCCAGGTCAACGACCTCCTCGTCGCCGAACATGTTGTACTGGACCACCATGAAATGCGCCTTGATGAAGTCGGCCACTTCCGGATCCGACAGCAACTCCTCGTGCATCTTGCGGCAGTAGATGCAGCCGCGCTGTTCGAACACGATGGCCAGCCGCTTGCCGGCTGCCCTGGCCGCGGCGATGTCCTCATGCAGGTCGCGGAAGGTGATGGCGAACCAGTCCTGCTTGTGCAGTCCGTCCTCGCCGACGGTCGCCGCTCCGGCCGGCGCGGCGATGAGGGCCGGTACGGCGATGAGAAGGGCCAGCAGGACCGTGCAGAGCGTCTTGAACATGCAATCCTCCCTCAGATGGTGTGTCGTGCTCATCCGATCTGCGAAAAGATCGGAAAGGTTTCCAGCAGCCAGTAGGCGATCGCCGACATCTGGCCGGTGACGAACAGGACGCCGGTCAGCACCAGCAGCGCGCCCATCGCCTTCTCCACCGTACCCATGTGGCGGCGGAAGCGCGCCGCCCAACTCAGGAACCGGCTGGCGAAGGCGGCTGCCAGGATGAACGGCAGGCCGATGCCGAGCGAATAGGTCGCCAGCAGCAGGCTGCCGCGCAGGACCGTATCGGTCGAGCCGGCGACGAACAGGATCGCCGCCAGCACGGGCCCGACGCAAGGGGTCCAGCCGAAAGCGAAGGCGAGTCCCATGACGAAGGCGCCTGCAAGGCCCGCCGGCTGCCGGTCGACATGCACGCGCGCCTCGCGGAACAGCAGCGCGATGCGGAAAACGCCGAGGAAATGCAGGCCCATGACGATGATGATGATCCCGGCGACGATCGCCAGCGTATCGAAGTAGCGCGCGATCGACTGGCCGATCACGCTCGCGGTCGCGCCGAGACCGACGAATACGGCCGAGAAGCCGAGCACGAAGGCGATTGCCGACAGGAGCACGCGCCGTCCGGTGCCCGGCTCGACCGTGTCGCCCTTGAACTGGTCGACGCTCACTCCCGCCAGGTAGCACAGGTAGGGCGGCACGATCGGCAGCACGCAGGGGGAAATGAAGGACAGCAGACCGGCCAGAAAGGCGGCGCCGAAAGAGACGTCGAGCATGGATCCTCCCGCGGCGGACGCAGCCCTCCTGCGGCATCCGTTCCGATTGTCAAAATATGCGAAATTTGCTATGTGTGGCAACAGCAGACTTCGGACCGACGGCCGGATGCGGGTTCGAAGCAGGCGGTCGCGAGCAAAACGCGAGGAAAGAACGTGCGAATCCTGGTCTCCCTGTTGGCCTTGGCGCTGATGGCCGGCCCGCTCCAGGCGGCCGAACTGGTCATGCTCGAGCAGCCCGGCTGCGTCTGGTGCGCGCGCTGGCACGAGGAGGTCGGCGCCGCCTATCCGAACACGCCGGAGGGGCAGGTTGCCCCCCTGCGGGCGGTCGACATCACCGGGCCCTGGCCTGAGGATCTCGACGACATCGCCCGCGAGCGCTTGACCCCGACCTTCGTCCTGGTGGAGAACGGCGTCGAACTGGCTAGGCTGCGCGGCTATCCGGGGGCTCATTTCTTCTGGCCTTTGCTGGCGGAAATGCTCGGCAAGCTGGAAAAGGCGACGAACTGACGCGGCTCATTGCTGAACCTCAAGGTCAGGAAAGCTTGAGGCCTGCGAGTTCCAGTGCGAGATTTGAAATAGCGCAACATTCGAACACGAGACGACGAAGAGTCCCTTGACCATGATCCTGCCAGTCCTCAAGCCCACGACCGATCCGAGCGAGTTCGAAGCGCTCGTCGAACAGGCGCGCAAGGCCAGCGATCTCCTCAAGGCGCTGTCCCACGAGGTGCGGTTGCTGATGCTGTGCCTGCTGTCTGAAGGCGAGAAGTCGGTGTCCGAACTGGAGGAGATCCTGACCATGCCGCAGGCGGCTGTGTCCCAGCAGCTTGCCCGTCTGCGCATGGAAGGCCTCGTCACCTCGCGCCGCGACGGCCGCATGATCTACTACAGCCTGGTCGACGACGAGGTTCGCTCGATCATCGGCGCCCTCTACAACCTGTTCTGCAGGGAAGTTCGCGAGCCGCAGGATTGACGCCGGCGATCGCCGGACGGGGCGCAGGGTGCGCCGCGGCATGGCCTCGCGTTGCCGGCCGCGGCTCTGATTGATAAGCTTCCCTCCAAACCGCCGCAGCGCGGTGAGAAGGGAGAGCCCATGGAGACTGCGGACCTGACCGGCCTCGTGCCCGTTCTCGGCATTTGCGCCGGGGTGGTGCTTGGCTTCGCCGCCCGCACCGGACATTTCTGCACGCTCTCCGCGCTCGAGCGGTTCTGGTACGCTGGCGATTCCACCGGCCTGCGCACCTGGGGTCTGGCCGCCGCTTCGGCGCTCGTCGCCGTGCAGCTTATGGCCATGTTCGGTCTCGTCGACCTGTCGGAATCGTTCTATCTCTCCGAGCGGTTCAGTCCGTCCGGGGCAATTCTCGGCGGCATCCTGTTCGGCATCGGCATGGCCTTCGTCGGCACCTGCGGCTTCGGCGCCCTGGTGCGGCTCGGCGGCGGCAGCCTGCGCGCGCTGGTCGTGCTGGTCGTGCTCGGCCTGTCGGCGCTCGCCGCCCAGCGCGGCCTCGTCGCCCAACTGCGTATCCATATTGTCGACAACCTGGCGCTCGACCTGTCCTTTGCCGGCGACCAGTCGATCGGCAGCCTCGTCTCCGCACTGGCCGGCATGGACCTGCGCATGGCCGTTGCCGGCGCCATGGCGCTCGCCCTGCTGGCCTGGATCTTCTCCAGCCGCACCTATCGTCGCAACAGCGGCGCCATCGTCACCGGCGTGGTCATCGGCCTTGTCATCGCCTTCGGGTTCTTCGCCACCAGTTTCCTCGCCGAGCGCTCGTTCGATCCGGTCCAGATCGAGGCCGGGTCCTTCGTGGTGCCGGTCGGCGACACCCTTCTGCAGATCGTCACCTTCACCGGCACCATCCCCGACTATGGCGTCGGGCTGGTGCTCGGCACGTTCCTGGGCGCCGTCCTCGGCGCCTGGCGCCGGCGCGATATGCGCTGGGAGGCCTGCGACGACGCCCGCGAACTCGGCCGCCACTTGTTCGGCGCCACGCTGATGGGCGTGGGCGGCGTGTTCGCCATGGGCTGCACCATCGGGCAGGGCGTGTCGGCCTTCTCGACCATGGCCGTGTCCGCGCCGATCGTGCTCGTCTCGATCGCCTTCGGCGCCCGCCTCGGTCTCGCCTGGCTGTTCGAGGGCTCGCTGCGCGCCGCCTTCCAGCGCAACCAGGGCTCTGCGCCGACGGCCGCGGAGTAGGCGTCCCTCGGCGAAGCCGCCGTCAACCCATCGCGACGAAGCGGTAGCCGGCGCCCGCCGCCTCTACCGCACCGAGGCCCGGGTAGGGCAGGTGGAAGCCGATCATGCGCGCCTTGTCGGCAACCAACCGATCGAGCAGCGCCCGCCGCGTTGCCGCGCCCGCCACTCGGTCGTGATCGGTGCCCGAATGCCAGTCCGGCCGCTCGAACGAGATCACCAGGTTGGAGATGGCGTCGCCCACCACCAGCACGCTCTCGCCGCCGCCGTGCAGCATGTAGGACATGTGCCCGGGCGTGTGGCCGTTGGTGGCGACCGCCTCCACGCCCGGCAGCACCTCCGCCCCCGGCCTGACCGCGGTCACCCGCTCCTCGATGGCCGCAAGGCGGGCCTGCGCCCCGACGACGAAGCTCTTGCGCTCCTCCGGTGTGCTGTCGAGCGTGCCCTCGGCGCGCCAGTAGTTCCATTCGGCCTCCGGCACCCAGTAGCGCGCCTCGCCGAACACCGGCTCGTCGAAGTCGTCGAGCACGCCCCACAGGTGGTCCGGATGGCCGTGGGTGAACACCACGTCGGTGATTTCGGCCGGATCGATGCCCGCCGCCTCCAGGTTGGCCGTCAGCTTGCCTGCCGTCGGCTGGAAGTTCGCGCCCGCGCCGGCGTCGAACAGAACCACTCGGTCGCCCGTACGCAGCAGCGTGATGTTGCAGTCGGGCCTCAGCGCATCGGTCGCCATCCCGTGCGGGGCGAACAGCGCCGCGATCTCTTCGGCGCTCTGCTCGGGCAGGACGAAGGCGAGCGGCAGCACGAGGCCGCCGTCGGACAGCACGTCGAGGCGCGCCTCGCCGAGCGTCAGCGTCGGCATCGCCAGCGCGATGCGCGGTGCCAGGCCCGCCAGCGCGCCGGCGCCGAGGGCGCTGGCGGCGAGCATGAACCGGCGTCTGGTCAGCGGGAGCAGGTCTTCTGGGCGCATGGCATCCACCACATATGCGTTTTTTTGAATTTATGGCGTCGCTTTTGACCGACGTCAATGCGTCGCCGGGGGCTCGGGCGCCCTGTCAGGACGAGGTGCGTGCGTGCCGTCCGCCCGCGCCGCTTCGGCCGACAGACCCGGACTCCCGGACATGCCCTTGGATTTTCTTCTCGAACGCTTCCCCGAACCCTGGATCCTCGCCGTCGGCGGGCTGCTGGTCGGCATGACCTTCGGCGCCTTCGCCCAGCAGAGCCGCTTCTGCCTGCGCGCTGCCGCGCTCGAGTTCGCCCATCGCAGCTTCGGTGTGCGCCTGTCGGTCTGGCTGCTGGCCTTCTCCGCCGCCGTCATCGGCACCCAGCTGCTGGCCGATGTCGGCGAGGTCGCCGCCGGGGAGGCGCGCCAGCTCGCCTCGCCTCAGAGCGTCAGCGGCGGCGCCCTCGGCGGACTGATGTTCGGCGCCGGCATGGTGCTCGCGCGCGGCTGCGCCAGCCGTCTGCTGGTCCTGTCCGCCACCGGCAACCTGCGCGCCCTTCTGTCCGGCCTCGTCTTCGCCGTCGTCGCCCAGGCCAGCCTGCGCGGCATCCTGCGGCCGCTGCGCGAGGAAATGGCCGGCTGGCTGACCACTGCCGACATCGGCGGCAACGACCTCATGGTGTTCCTGAACACCTCGCCGCTGCAGGCGATTCTGTTCGCCGCCGCCTGGATGGTGGCCGGCATCCTCATCGCCCTGCGCGCGAAAACGCCGCCGTGGCAGGCTTTCGCGGCCGTCGTGACCGGCCTCGCCGTGCCGCTTGCCTGGTGGTTCACCTCCTCCATGTCCCGCCAGGCCTTCGATCCGGTGCTGGTCGAGGGCATCACCTTCACCGGTCCGTCGGCCGACACGCTCATGCTGTTCCTGTCGCCGCCCGGCTCGGCGCTCGATTTCGGCATCGGCCTCGTGCCCGGCGTGTTCCTCGGCTCCTTCCTCGCCGCCCTGGTCACGCGCGAACTGGTGCTGCAGGGTTTCCAGGACGGTCGCTCCATGCGTCGCTACCTGCTCGGCGCTGCCTTGATGGGCTTCGGCGGCATGCTCGCCGGCGGGTGCGCCGTCGGTGCCGGCATCACCGGCGCCTCCGTCTTTGCGCTTACCGCCTGGATCACGCTCGGCGCCATCTGGCTCGCCGCGGCGATCACCGACCGCCTGGTCGACCGACCGGTCCGCGACGCGCCTCGCCTGGCAGCGGGGTCGCCGGCCTGAGCGGAATCCTTGCGCTGGCGTCCCCCACCATGTCCTATGCGAGGCTCCAGACGCGAGATTCGAAAGGCTCGGCAATGGCTGTACGACTGACGTTCTGCGGCGCGGCCCGCATGGTGACCGGTTCCTGCTATCTGCTCGACATAGGCGCCACGCGCCTGCTGGTCGACTGCGGCCTGTTCCAGGGCTCCAAGACGGTCAAGGAACTCAACTACCGGCCGTTTCCCTTCGCCGCCGACAGCATCGACGTCGTGCTGCTGACCCACGCCCACATCGACCACGCCGGCCTTGTCCCCAAGCTCTGGCGCGCCGGCTTCCGCGGCCCCGTCCACATGACCGAGGGCACGCGCGACCTTCTGTCCTTCATGCTGCCCGACAGCGGCCACATCCAGCAGTACGAGGTGGAAAACCTCAACCGCCGCAACCTGCGCCGCGGCAAGCAGACCGTGACGCCGATCTATACCCAGGCCGACGCCTACGCCTGCCAGGAGACGTTCCAGGCTCACGACTACGACGTCTGGGTCGATGTCGCGCCGGGCGTGCGCGCCCGTTTCTGGAACGCCGGCCACATCCTCGGCTCGGCCTCGGTCGAACTGGAGATCGCGCCCAGCCAGGCGGGTGCCGACGAACCGCTGCGGCTGCTGTTTTCTGGCGACATCGGCCCCGAGCACAAGGCGTTCCATCCCGACCCCGAAGCCGCCAGCGGCATCGACCACCTGATCTGCGAATCCACCTACGGCGGACGCGAGCGCGAGCATGTCACGGACGAGCAGCGGCGCCTGGTGCTCGCCCGCGAGGTGCGCAGCGCCCTCGACAGCGGCGGCGTGCTGCTGATCCCGGCCTTCGCCGTCGAGCGCACCCAGGAACTGATCTTCGACCTGATGACGCTGATGGAGAGCGGCGGCCTCAACCGCGTTCCGGTGTTCCTCGACTCGCCCCTGGCGATCAAGGCGACCGAGACCTTCAACGCTCATGCCGACGACCTGGAGCATCTGTCCGACCGGCCGCATCTGCTCGACAACCGCTGGATCAGCTATTCCGAGACGGTCGAGGACAGCAAGGCCCTCAACCGCATCGGCGGCGGTGCCATCATCATCGCCGCCAGCGGCATGTGCGACGCCGGCCGCATCCGCCACCACCTGAAGAACCGGCTGTGGCGGCCGAACACGACCGTCCTGCTGGTCGGCTACCAGGCCCCGGCGACCCTCGGCGCCATCCTCAGGGACGGCGCGCAGTCCGTCCGCATCATGGGCGAGGAGGTCAAGGTGCGCGCCGACATCCGCTCCATCGATGTCTATTCCGGCCATGCCGCGCGCGACGACCTGCTCGACTGGGTCGAGGAGCGCAAGCCGGTGCGCGGCTCCATCTTTCTCACCCATGGCGAGGAGAGCCAGTCGGTCGCCATGCGCGACGCCCTGGTCGGCCACGGCTTTGCCGCCGACAACGTCGTCATCCCGGATCTTGATGCGGTCTACGACCTTCTTCCCGGCCGGGCGATCCAGCGCCGCGACGCCGCCCCGCCGCGCGCCATGCCCGACATCGCCGAGCGGCGCGACTGGCACAACGACTACGCCGAACTCATTCTCGACATCCAGGCCCAGGTCGACGCCGCCGCCGACGAGCGCGCCCGCGCCGTCCTCATCCGCCGCCTCCGCCGCGCCTTGGAGGAGCGGGAGTAGGGGAGGCGGGCTCCCGCTTCACTCGGCGAACAGGTCCTTCACCTTCGGCCAGGTCGCGCCGGGATGACGGGCTGCGACGGCGAGGAAGGCATCGAGGAAGTCGAAGCAGGCCTCGTCGTGGACGAGATGGTGGCTGAGCAGGCCGACCGGCTCGTCCGGGTTGGTGCGCCGCCGGCACAGCTGCAGGTCGAAGCGGTCGCCCGCGCTCTTCCAGCCGATGAAACGCCGCTCGCCCTTCCATTTCAGGATGTCGACATGCGCCTGCACCTGATGCGGGCGCGGCGCCCGATGGAAGGTGAAGGTCGACAGGCCGGCGAGACCGATCTCGGGCAGACGGCGGGCGACCGCCGGATCGATGCGGTTCCACGGCGGTACCAGGGCGGCGACGAAGCGCTCGCCGAACAGTGCTTCGAGCCGGGCACGGCCCTGCGCCAGGTCGCCGAGCACCTCGTCGACGGCGCGCCGGCTGCCCAGTTCCGCTGCCTTCTCGCCGAGATCTTTCCTCTGGAAGTTCCTGTGCTGCCAGCCGTGCTGCAGCACCACCGCATGCGGCTCGCCGGCGAGCCGCGCGGCGAGCGCTTCGGTCGCCTCCTTCGGGATGACGGCGAGCGCCAGGTCGACGCCGTGGCATTCGGCAAGCGCCAGCATCCGGTCGAGGGCCGCACTTGGCGCCACCGCGTCGTCGTCGCGCCACCAGAAGCGGGCCTTGCGCCCACGCACGGCGAACCAGTCGAGATGCTCGGACAGCCGGGCCTGGAAGGTCGCGCGCGTGTCGCTCATGACGGCCGTCCCGGGCTGCGCGCCGCCAGGTCGGCGAGCAGGATCTCCGCGCTCGCCTGCGCCCCGCCGAGCCGAACCTCGGTTGTCGCATGGGGCAGGGCG
Organism: Polymorphum gilvum SL003B-26A1; assembly: GCF_000192745.1. Taxonomy (NCBI): domain Bacteria; kingdom Pseudomonadati; phylum Pseudomonadota; class Alphaproteobacteria; order Rhodobacterales; family Paracoccaceae; genus Polymorphum; species Polymorphum gilvum. Next base: position 2,871,924 of record NC_015259.1, on the reverse strand, counting down.
AGGGCGTCGTCGACGGCCGCCGCCAGCCGCTCCGGCGTCAGGCCCTTCTCGGGCACCACCACGGCGCGGCCGTGGCGGGCCAGCGCCTCGGCGCGCTGGGCCTGCTCGGTCTCGCGCACCTGAGCGAAGGGCACGAATACCGCCGGCACGCCGGCGATCAGGATGTCGAGCACGGTGTTGTAGCCGGCTTGGCTGACCGACAGCCGCGCCCGTTTCAGTAGGCCCGGGAAGTCGCGCCGCGCCCGCTCCACGATCATGCCGCTGGGCGCGCGGCGCCGGTAGGCTTCGAAGGCGGCGTCCGGCACGTCGTGGCCGATCAGCAGCCGCCAGGGCGCGTCGGCGGCCCGGCGGGAGAGGGGGGCGGCGTCGAGCGCGGCCTCGATCAGGGCTTGCGCGACCGCGCCGCCGCCGCAGGAGACGATCACCTCGTCCTCGCCGTCGCCCACCGGCGGCTCGGGCCGCGCGCCGCCGCCGACATAGCCGGTGTAGCGCACCAGATGCGCGACGCGCTCGGCGAAGGGGAAGCTGTCGGCCAGTTCGACGAACTCCGGATCGGCGTGGACCAGGATGCGGTCGTAGTGGGCGAGCGCCTGCCCCGCCATCCATTCCTCCTTCCAAAGCTGCTGCTTGCGCACCAGGATGTCGCGGATCGAGGTGGCGATCAGCGGCCGGCGCGCCGCCGTCTTCGCCGTCTCCACCAGGGGGGCGAGCTCGAACTCGAACTGGCGCCGCCCGAACGGATAGGTCTCGGTCAGCAGCAGGTCGACCGGACAGCGGGTGAAGGCGTCGAGCGTCGCCTTGCGCCGGCGCGCCATCCAGGCGTCGTCGATGGTGCGCCCGTCCGGCGTCACCAGCCGGTCGAACACCGCGTCGGGACTTTTCACCGGCGGCAGCGCGACCACGTCCAGCCCGCTCGTGTCGAGCGTCGGCGGCAGGGTGTTGCCGGTGGCGAGCGTCACCGCCGCGCCGCGCGCGGCCAGCGCCTGGCCGATCGCCGCCGCGCGCACCGCGTGGCCGGTGCCGAGCAGGTGCTGGACGTGGATGAAGGCGTGCATCAGCGCTCTCCCTGTCCCCTGCCGGACTTGAACCGCGCCAGGGCCGTCGTCAGCAGGCACTCGACCCGCCGCGCGCCGGCGTCCAGGTCGTGGGCCTCGGCGATGTGACGCGCCGCCGCGAGCCCCATGGTCCGGCGCAGCGCGCCGTCGGATATCAGTCGTCGCAGGCTCGCCGCGAAAGCGGCGACATCCCCTTCGGGCGACAGCAGCCCGGTGACGCCGTCTCGGACGATGTCGGGCACGCCGAAGGTTGCACCGCCGGCGACCGCCAGTCCGGCCGCCTGCGCTTCCAGGAAGACGAAGCCGAAAGCCTCTCGGATCGCCGGCCAGGCGAGGAGGTCGTGACCGGCATAAACGGCAGGCAGCGCCTCCGGCGCCAGGGCACCGAGCCATCGGACCCTTTCAGGAGGGAAGTGGGACAGGATCGGGTCTCGCGCAGGGCCGTCGCCGACGAGCGTGATTGTCCAGTCCAGATCCATGATTTCCTTCAAGGAATCGGCCAGGACGCGGTACGAGTGCTGCTTGTCGCCGGCGCGCATCATGCCGACCGCCAGAAGCCGCGCCGGTCCGCCCGAAGCCCTGTCGGCGGTCGCCGCCTGCCGGAACGGCGCCGCGTCGAGGAATGGCGGCAGCACCTGCAGCCGGTCCTGCGGCAGCACTTCCGCGAGGCATTCGGCGTCCGCCCGGTGCAGCGCGGCGACCGCATCGGCACGCATCAGCGCCGCGTCGGCCTCGGCGAACCCGAACGCCCACGGGCCGGTTCGACGCTTCGGCGCGCGGCTCGCCTCGATGATCGCGTAGGGAATGTCGAAGTGATCGCAAAGGCTTGGGCCGACCCAGTCGGGTGCCTTGTGGTAGAGATGATAGGTGAGGAACAGGTCCGGCCGGTAGTCCTCCGCCTGCCAGGCCGCGGCAATCCGCTCGGCTTCCGCGCGGGCGACATCCCTGGCTGCCGGCAGCTCGGCGCCGTCCTGCCGCCAGGCGCGGAAGCGCGAGGCGATTCGAACGTCGTGGCCGCGGGCCTCCAGCGCACGCACGATCAGCCGGCCCATCGTGCGGTCGCCGGACGGCACCGGATCGTCGAGCGGCTTCATCGGTGCTGTGAAGGCGATTTTCACGATATCACAAGACCTTGCGGAATTTTTCTGCCAGTCGGTCGAGCCCCGGCTCGGTCGAGAACCGCGCCCGCACACGGGTCGACGCCGCCCGCCCCAGCCGGTCTCGCTCCGCTGGCGACCGGATCAGCCGCTCCAGTTCCCTTGCCAGCGCGGGCACGTCTGCCGGCGGCACCAGCACGCCGGTGGCGCCGTCCTCGATCAGCTCGGGGATGGCCGAAACCCGTGTCGACAAGCAGCACAATCCCATCGCCTGCGCTTCCATCAACACGTTCGGCAGGCCGTCCCGGTCGCCGCTTCTGGCGAGCTTCGACGACAGCACGAACAGGTCGCTGTCCCGGCAGGCGCGGATGACCTCCTCGCGCGGCCGGGGTCCGAGCCAGGTGATCTTGTCGTTTATTTTCAGACGGTTGGCCCGCTCCTTCAGATCCTCGGCGAGGTCGCCGCCGCCGATGTGAGTGAAGCTCCAGGCAACCTCGTCCGGCAGCAGCGCCAGCGCGGCGAGCAGATCGTCGTAGCCTTTCTTCTCCACCGCGCGCCCGACCGAGACCAGGCGCACCGGTTCGCCCCGTCCGTCGCGCCCGGACGGCCTGTCGTCGGGCAGGGGAAAGCCGGAGAAATCGAGTCCGTGATAGACCAGCTCGATCTTGTCCGGGTCCGAAGTGAGGCTCTTCAGGTAGTCGACGTTGACTCGTGTGCAGGTCACCCCCCAGGCGGCGTCGTCCAGCTTGGTCCGCAGGTCCCACTCCGGACTGGTCCAGATGTCCTTGGCATGGGCGGAAAAGGACCAGCGCCGCCCCGACAGATGGGCCGCATAGCGCGCCACCGAACAGGGCGTGTGCAGGTAGTGGGTGTGGATCCAGGTGACGTCGTCCGGCAACTCGTGTGCGAACACGCAGGCCTGGCCCCAGCGCCGCTGCCGTCCGGCGTTGCCCTCCCGCGCGAAGTCGGCCTCGAACAGCGCGCGTGCCGCCGCGTAGGTCGGCTGCCGCTTCGCCCAGGCGCGTGCGCGCCGGACCCGCGCCGGATCGTCCTTCAGGTACTCGGGCAGATACAGCACCTCGGCGGCGATCTGCCGGTGCAGGTCGTGGACGAAGGGGTCGTAGGGCCGGCGCAGGGCGACGATCAGCTGGCCGATGCCGCGCCACTCCAGGCCCAGGATCTCCTGGGCGATGAAGGTCTCGGACAGGCGCGGGTAGCCTTTGACCACGACGGCGATGCGGGACATGGCGGTTCTTCTCGCGGGCGCTCAGATGATGGCGCGACGGCGGATCTTCGGCCGCCCGGCATCCTCCAGGATCTCCCCCACACGGCTTTCGATCACGTCCAGGCCTCCGAGGAGGTTGGCGACGCCCGATTCGGACGGCGGCGGCGAATCCGGCAGGTCGACCAGTGCGTCGATCATCAGTTCGACATCCGGATAGTGCTCGATCGGCAGCACCTTGAGCAGGCCCGAGGACTCTGCCCGTGCCGCGCGGATCGCCTGTTCGCGCCGCGGCACGATGCGCGGCACCAGCAGCGTCGGCTTGTCGAACGACAGGATCTCGCAGAAGGTGTTGTAGCCGCCCATGCCGACGATCGCCGTCGCTGCCTGCAGGTAGGGCTCGATCTGCGGCGTGAAGCGCATGATGTGCACGTCGCGCAGGTGTTCGGCGCGCGCCATGAAGCTGGCGACCGAGGCCGCCGGCATGAACGGGCCGAGCACGATCAGGGCGGGAAACAGCGGCCGCGCTCGCGCCTCGTAGGCACGCATCACCCAGTCGACCATCTCGACCCCGTCGCCGCCGCCGCCGGGCGTGACCAGGATGAACGGCTCCTCGCCGAACGGCAGCGGCTCGGACAGGCGCGCGCCCTTGGGCATGTCGCGGCGCAGGTAGCCGGTGAACAGGCTCTTGTCGAGTATCGACTGCGGCAGGTCGAGGCCCTGAAGCGGATCGTAGATCTCGCGCGGGCCGTAGATCCAGATCTCGTCGTACAGGGTCTCCAGCGCCGGGCGGACGTTCTTGCGCTGCCATTCCTGTTGCAGGATCGCCGGGTCGTCCATCACGTCCCGGATGCCCAGAACCAGCCGGGTGCCGGCCTTCTTGAGCTGCTCCAGCGTCGGCAGCACCTCGCCGCGCAGGCCGAGCGGCTCCTTGTCGACGATGAAGATGTCGGGCGCGAACACCTGCGCGGTATGTTCGATGATCGACGAGCGGATCTCCAGCGTGTGATCGATGTTTAAATGCAGCGAAAGCGGCGTGTATTCGCCGTTGCGCAGCTTGATCACGCCCGGAATGCGCACGAAATCGACGCGCGAGCGGAACTCGAAGCTGCCGATGATCGGCGAGCCGGACAGAATCAGGACCGACAGCGTGTCGAACGCGCCGACCAGCGCCTGGGCGATCGCCCGGCAGCGGCGCAGGTGTCCGAGCCCGAACGAGTCGTGGCTGTAGATGAGGATTCTAGGCGTTTCCGACCGCATGATGCCCCATAGTCTGCCTTCGGCCCGTTCGGGCGCTGTCTTGTCTGCATGCCCCGCAACCTGCGCAAGACCGTCGCTTCTGTGGCGATCCTCACGGCCAGGAAGCCCCTCTATGGCACATCCGGCGTTGCGAGTTAATACGCAACGTCCTACGACTACGCGAATGGCGTTCGGTTTGCCTGGCTGGACTTTGACATGGAAAAAAGCCTCTTTCGCTTCATCTGGAAGTTCAGCGCGCGCCAGCAGTTCTTCATTCTGCTCATCACCGTCCTGTCCTACCCGATCAGCTATGTCCTGTTGGAACTGCCCAAGCTGATCGTCAATGATGCCATCCAGGGCGATGGCTTTCCCCGCGAACTGGCCGGGCTGGAATTCGATCAGATCTCCTACCTGTTCCTTCTGTGCCTGACGTTCCTTGGCCTGGTCATCGTCAGCAACGGCTTGAAGCTGTTCATCAACGTCTACAAGGGTCGGCTCGGCGAGCGCATGCTGCGGCGGCTGCGCTTCGAACTGTTCCAGCGGGTCCTGCGCTTCCGCCTGCCACATTTTCGCAAGGTGAGTTCGGGCGAAATCATCCCGATGATCACCTCCGAGGTCGAGGATGTCGGCGGCTTCATCGGTGAGGCGATCGCGCTGCCAGCCTACCAGGGCGGCCTGCTCGTGGTCCAGCTCGGCTTCATCTTCATGCAGGATCCGCTACTCGGCCTGGCTGCCGTCAGCTCCTATCCGATCCAGGGCTACGTCATCCCCAAGCTGCAGCGTAAGGTCGTGCTGCTGTCGCGCGAGCGGGTTAAGAACATCCGCGTCGTCGCCGACAAGGTCGGCGAAGCAATCACCGGCGTGCCGGAAATTCACGCCAACGACGCCTCGGCCTGGCATTCCGCCGAGGTCGGCGACCGGCTCTACTCCAATTTCAAGATCCGCTACGAGATCTACAACCGAAAATATTTCATCAAGTTCCTGAACAATTTCATGAACCAGCTGACGCCGCTCTTCTTCTACCTGATCGGCGGCTACCTGGTCATCGAGGGCAACCTCAGCATCGGCGCGCTGCTCGCCGTCATCGCCGCCTACAAGGATCTCGCCGGCCCCTGGAAGGAGTTGCTCGCCTACTACCAGCTCGTCGCCGACGTCGACGTCAAGTACCAGACGGTGGTCGAGAACTTCGATCCGGCAGACATCTATCCCGTCGACCGGCTGGTCGTGGACACGAGCGAGAAGCTGTCCGGTCCGCTGGTGATGAGCAGCGTCTCGTTCTCGGGCGGGGCGGCCGGCCAGGAGGTGTTAAACGTTTCGATCGAGGTACCCGAAGGCGGCGAATGCGCCGTCCTCGGCCCCGACGGTTCGGGGCGCTCGGAAGTGCTGCAGCTCGCCGCCGGCCTGATCAGCCCTTCGTCCGGACGGGTCGAGATCGGCGGCTTGGATCTGGACAAGCTGAGCGAGGCGACGCTCGGGCGGCAGATCGCCTATGTCGGCGGTGCGGTGCATGTCTGGACCGGCACCATCCGCGACAATCTCTATTACGGCATCCGCCACCGTCCGGTGCAGCCGCGCGAACGGACGGGGGAGGATCTCGAGGAATACCGCCGGGCGCAGCGCGAGGCCAGGGAGACCCGCAATCCGACGCACGACGTTCAGGCGGTCTGGGAGGATCTCGAAGCGGCCGGCGTCGACTCGATTGAGGCGCTCGACCGGCGTGCGCTCGCCCTGCTTTCGGCGGTGGGCCTAGAAGCGGATGTCTACCGGCTCGGCCTGCAGTCGCGCTTCGATCCGAGGATCGACGACCGGCTGGCCGAGCGGATCCTGGCCGTGCGGACCGAGATCGGCAATCGCATTGCAGCCGATCAGCGCCTCGCAGGGCTGGTCGAACTTTGGGACATCGCCACCTTCAACCAGAGCGCCTCGCTGGCCGAGAACCTGTTCTTCGCCGTGCCGACCGATCCGAACGTCACCATGGACATGGTGCCCGCGATGCCGGAGGTCCGGGCCTTCCTGACCGAAACCGACCTCGACAGGGATCTGCAGGGCATCGGCTTGAAGGTGGCGGAGACCATGGTCGAGCTGTTCGCCAACGTTACAGGCGATTCAGGCCTGCTCGGCACCTATTCCTTCATCACCCAGGAGGATCTGCCGGAGTTCGAGCGGATCGTGCGCGCGTCGCGCTCCGACAGCCAGCGCTCCGGCATCACGGACGCGGACCGCGCGCGCCTGGTCGCGCTCGCCTTCAAGCTGGTTCCCGCCCGCCATCGTCTGGGCGTGCTCGATGATGCGATGCGCGACAAGGTCGTGGCGGCCAGGCGCGATTTCCACGACAGGGTGGTCGCCAGGAGCGATGCCTTCGTCGCCTTCGATCCTCAGCTCTATCTGCCGCCGCTGACCATAGAGGACAATCTCCTGTTCGGTCGCGCCCGCCTCGACCGGCGCGACGCCCGCCAACGTATCGATGCGGTCATCGGCTCCGTCGTCGAGGAAACCGGCCTGCGCGAGCCAGTCGTGTTCGCCGGCTTCGGCTACCACGTCGGCGTCAGCGGTTCGCGCCTGTCGGCAAGCCAGCGGCGCCGGCTCGCGCTCGTGCGCGCGCTGCTGAAGAACGCTCCGATCACGATCCTCGACGACGTCGCGGCCGGCACTGCGGAGGACGACCGAGCGCTGCGAACCACGCTGCGCGACCTCCTGAAGGGCCGCATGCTGCTTTTCGGCACGCCGCATTTGATCGTGGCAGAAGAATTTGACCATAGTGTCGTCATGGAGCAGGGGCGCATCGCCCGTCAGGACGATGATACCGCATGAAGACCGATCGACGCCGACGGCCACGTGCCGGGCGAAGGAGGGAAGGGTGACACTGGAATCAGAAGTCGGTGCCCTGCGAAAGGTTCCCTTGTTCCGGGGGATCGACGAGACCAAGTTGCGGTTGCTCGCCTTCATCAGCGACCGCATGCAGTACCAGCCGGGTGAGCACCTGTGCGAGCAGGGCGAGGAAGGCGACACGGCCTTCATCATCCTGAAGGGCGAGGCGGACGTTCTGGTCCGGACCCCTGCCGGCGACCGCTCTGTCGCCCGGGCGAAAGAGCACACGATCGTCGGCGAGATCGCCATCCTGTGCGACGTGCCGCGCACCGCGACGCTGGTCGCGCTGACCGAGATGGACGTCCTGACCGTCTCCAAGGACGATTTCCTCAAGCTGCTGAAGGAGTTTCCGGACATGTCCCTGGAAGTCATGCGGACCCTGGCCCAGCGCCTGGAGCGCACCACGCGCGATCTCGCCGCCGCCCGGTCCGGCGGCGCGGCAGCCTGAGGGGGAACGCGTGGCGGAAGACTTCCTGCTCCGGATCTGGGGCGCGCGCGGGTCGACGCCGACACCGGGTCACAGCACCCTGCGCTACGGCGGCGAGACCACTTGTCTCGAGATCCGGGCCGGCGATGCCCTGGTTCTGGTCGACTGCGGCTCCGGAGCGCGCAACCTCGGCGGCCGGCTGGTCGAGGAGGGGCCGCGTGCCTTCGACCTGCTGTTCACCCACACCCACCTCGATCACATCTGCGGCATGCCGTTCTTCAAGCCCGCCTACGTGCCGGGATTCGGCATCGATGCCTGGGCCGGCCACTTCCAGGACCGGACAGAACTCGTCGACATCATCTGCCGGATCATGTCGCCGCCGATTTTCCCCGTCGCCGCGACGACGCTGAAGGCGGTGTCGTTCCGCAAGTTCCAGGCTGGCGACGTGGTGCCGCGCAACGATGGCCTCGTGATCCGCACCGTCCGCCTCAACCATCCGGGCGGCGCCTGCGGCTACCGCTTCGACCATGCCGGCAAGTCGATCTGCATCATCACCGACCATGAGCACGGCGATCCCGCCATCGACGCGGCCGTGCGTGCGTTCGTCGTCGGCGCCGATGTCATGATCTACGACGCCATGTTCACCGACGCCGAATACGAGACTTATCGCGGCTGGGGGCACTCGACCTGGCAGAAGGGGGTCGAACTGGCGCTCGCCGCCGGCGTCAGGACCCCGGTGCTGTTCCACCACGATCCGCGCCGGACCGACGACGACCTGGACGCCATCGGCCGTGAGGCCCGTCTCGTCCATCCGGGCGTCGTGGTTGCCGCCGAAGGCATGGTCCTGCGTCCGTAACGGAACGCTCGCGCGCAATCACGAGGCCGCGCGCCCTGTTGCTCCCGGCGGCTTTCCGGCGCAGCCTTGGCATGTCCGCTGCCGGGGCGCTCCTCGGGCCGGCAGCGGCGGACAACCGGAACGGGGACTCGATGGCAGAAGACAAGCGCGCGCGCCGGCTTCGGGGCTTGCTCGACGGAGTGATCCGTGGCGGCCCGTCGGAGGAAGGCATTCCTCAGCGTGTCCTCGCCGAGATCCGGCTGCGCGAAGCGTCGGCCGAACGCCTGATCGGCTGGGTGCAGCTCGCCATTGTGCTGTTCTTCGCCACGCTCTACGCCATCGCCCCGCGGGCGGAAGGCAGTTCCGGCTTCAACTTCGTGCCGCTGGCGCTCGGCGCCTATTTCCTGTTCACGGTCGTCCGCCTGGCGCTGTCCTACCGCGTCGAACTGCCGAACTGGTACCTGCTGGTCTCCATCGGCGTCGACATGGCGCTGCTGGTCGGCCTGATCTTCTCCTTCCACATCCAGTACGGCCAGCATCCGACCTTCTACCTGAAGGCACCGACGCTGATGTACGTGTTCATCTTCATCGCCCTGCGCGCGCTGCGCTTTGATCCGCGCTTCGTGCTGACCACTGGCCTGGTCGCGGTCGCCGGCTGGCTGGCGCTGGTCGCCTATGCGGTGCTCGCCGACATGGGCGGCATGCGGGTGACGCGCAACTATGTCGAATACCTGACCGGCAACGCGATCCTGATCGGCGCGGAACTCGACAAGACCATGGTCATCCTGACCGTCACGCTCGTGCTCGCCGTCGCCCTGTACCGGGGCCGAGAAGTGCTCTACAGCGCCATCCGCGAACGGTCGGCCGCCGCCGACCTGCGCCGCTTCTTCGCTCCCGAGGCGGCCGCCTCGATCACCGGCGCCGACACGGTGCTGCGTGCCGGCGAGGGCCATGCCCGCGAGGCGGCGGTGCTCTATGTCGACGTGCGCGGCTTCACGCGCACCGCCGCCGGCCTGCCGCCGCAGGTGGTCATGCGGGTCCTTGGCCTCTACCAGGAGCGCGCCGTGCGCGCGATCGAGGCGCGCGGCGGTCGCGTCGACAAGTTCCTCGGCGACGGCATCCTCGCCACCTTCGGCGCGCTGGTGCCCTCCGCCCGCTTCGCCGCCGATGCCGTCGAGGCGGCGCGCGCGGTCGTCGACGGCCTCGACACCGACCAGCCCGCCTTCGCCGCCGCCGGCTGGCCGGAGGCGTTCCGCGTCGGCGTGGCGCTCGCCTGCGGGCCGGTCACCGTCGGCGTCGTCGGCGCCGCCGACCGGCTCGAGTTCACGGTCATCGGCGACGCCGTCAACCGCGCCGCCAAGCTGGAGGATGCCAACAAGGTCGAGCGCAGCCGGGCGCTGACCGACCGTGCCTCCTTCGAGCTCGCCCTCGGCCAGGGCTATGCCGGACCGCCCGGCGAGCACCGCCCGGCGCGCGCCGTCGCCGGCCTGTCCGGTCCGCTCGACCTCGTCGTGCTCGCCTGAGCGCACGCCGCCGTCCGCAGCACCCTCCCTTGACCGGCGGACGGATTCGCTCCACTGTGCGCCAGAAGCTGACGTTTTCGTCAATAAGAACGGATAATATCGATTTAAAACATAGACTTGGAAAAGAGTCTGTCCGGCAAGGGAGTGCATCATGCAACTGACTTCTGGCCTGTCCGCGGTGGTGACCGGCGGCGCTTCGGGACTGGGTGCTGCGACCGCCCGCATGCTGGCGGCCGCCGGCGTCAAGGTCGCCGTGTTCGACCGCAACGTCGAGCAGGGCGAAACGGTAGCGCGCGAGATCGGCGGTCGCTTCATCGCCGTCGATGTCACCAGAGAGGACAGCGTTGTCGCGGGCTTTGCCGCCGCGCGCGCCGCGCACGGGCCGGAGCGCATCCTGGTCAACTGCGCCGGCATCGCGCCGGTCGCGCGCACCACCTCGCGCGGCCAGCCGCATCCGATGGACATGTTCGAGACGGTGATCGCCGTCAACCTGGTCGGCACCTTCCGCTGCATCGCCCATGCCGCGACCGCGATGGCCGCGCTCGATCCCGTCGACGCCGACGGCGAGCGCGGCGTCATCGTCTCGACCGCCTCGGTCGCCGCCTTCGACGGCCAGATCGGCCAGGTCGCCTATGCCGCCTCCAAGGCCGGCATCGCCGGCATGACGCTGCCCGTCGCCCGCGACCTGTCGAAATCCGGCATCCGCGTCATGACCATCGCGCCGGGCATCTTCGAGACGCCGATGCTCCTGGGCCTGTCCCAGGAGGTCCAGGACAGCCTCGGCCAGCAGGTGCCGTTCCCCTCGCGCCTCGGCAAGGCCACCGAATACGCCTGGCTGGTCAAGGCGATCTGCGAGAATCCGATGCTCAACGGCGAGACCATCCGCCTGGACGGCGCCATCCGCATGGCGCCGCGGTAGGAAGGACTGTCGAAGTCCTCCGCCGTCGTCCCGGGCGAGTGCGGATTCCAAGACCTGGCGCTGCCGCCTGATCTGCAGACAAAAGCCCTCAAGGCTGTCACCCCGGGGCTCGCGCTGCGCTTGGCCGGGGTGACGTCGGAGCGAGACGGGGTCGGCGGACACGCCCGCGCATCCCGGCTCGATCCGGCACCGACCGGAGGCTGACGCTCAAGGCCTTGCCATACCCGCTTGTCGTCCCTGCGCAGGCAGGGATGACAAGGAGCAGGTTTTGGGTCAGCCCCTTAAAGCCGCCCGAGCAGGGCGGCGGTCGGCCAGCCGTCGGCGGGCAGGCCGAGGCGCAACTGTTCGGCGCGTACCGCCGCGCGCGTGCCGGAGCCAAGGATGCCGTCGATCTTGCCGACGTCGTGGCCGCGCGCCTGGAGCTTCTGCTGCAGCAGCCGCATCTCGGCGTCGGCGAGGCCCGGCTCGGGCGACCCGGCGTCATAGGGCGCGGCCCCGGCGAGCCGGGTGGCGAGATAGGCCGCGCTGGTTGTGTAGACGAACGACTGGTTCCATTTCAGGTATACGGCGAAGTTCGGATAGGCGAGGAACTTCGGCCCCTTGCGCCCCTGCGGCAGGATCAGCGAGGCGGCGAGCGCGCCCGGAGGCAGCGATCCGGCGCGGGCGGTGACGCCGAGCCGCGCCCACTCGCCGACCGGTCGCGTCGTGGCAAGGCCGCTCTCGGCCCAGGGGAAGTCGGCCGGAACGCTGACTTCCTGCAGCCAAGGCTCGCCGCGTCGCCAGCCGAGGCTCTGGATGAAGCGGGCCGCGGTCAGGATCGCGTCGGGCGCGGAAGCCTTCAGGTCGACATGGGCGTCGCCGTCGCCGTCGACGCCGTAGCGGATGATGTCCTCGGGCAGCATCTGCACCTGGCCGATCTCGCCCGCCCAGGCGCCCGTGGTGCGCGCCGGGTCGAGGTCGCCGTTCTGCACCATGTGGATGGCGGCGATCAACTGCGGGCGGAACAGGTGCGGTCGGCGGCAGTCGTGGGCGAGGGTGGCGAGCGCGTTGACGGTGTTGAAATCGCCCTGCACGGCGCCGAAATCGGTCTCCAGCGCCCAGAAGGCTGTGATTACCGCGGCCGGCACGCCGTAGTTCGCCTCGGCGCGCGCAAACACCGACGCGTATTTCGTCATGTTGGCCGCGCCGTGCTTGAGTCGGTAGCTGTTGACCGAGCGCTTGGAGAACTCCAGGAAGGTCTGCTTGAACACGCCCTGGGCGCGGTCGCGGCTCAGCACCGTCTTGTCGATCCGGGCGTTGGCAAGCGTGGCGTCCGCCGCCTGTGCCGACAGGCCCGCGGCGACCGCCTCGGCCTTCACGCCGGCCAGGAAGGCGCGGAAATCGCCGCCGCATTGCGCCGCCGGGGCGGGGCTCGCGAGCAACAGGCCGCCGGCGAGAGCGAGGCATGGGGCGAGCCACGGGGCGAGGCACGGGGCAAGAAGGGCGCGGCGCGTCATGGTCACTCCGTCGATCTGTCTGGAGACGACAGTTGACGGTGCCCGGTGCCGCGAAGTCAACCACGCGGCACCGCTTTTTCGCATCGGGCGTCCCGAGCCCACGCCTGCCTAGCGGGCGAGCGTCAGGCCGACGTCGATGTTGCCGCGCGTCGCGTTGGAATAGGGGCAGACCTCGTGTGCCCGGGCGACCAGCGCCTCGGCCGCGTCGGCGTCGAGGCCGGGCAGCGCGATCTCCAGCGCCACGGTCAGGCCGAAGCCGCCCGCAGATCGCGGACCGATGCCGACGCTGGCGGTGACGGCCGCGTCGGCCGGCACCCGGATGCCGTCCTGGCCGGCGACAAACTTCAGCGCGCTCAGGAAGCAGGCGGCATAGCCGGCGGCGAACAGCTGCTCGGGATTGGCGCCGTCGCCGCCCGCACCGCCAAGTTCCTTCGGTGTCGACAGTCGCACGTCGAGCGTGCCGTCGAGGCTCCTGGCGGCGCCGTCGCGGCCGCCGGTTGCACGCGCCGAAGTGGTGTAGAGGACGGAAACGGTCATGGTAGGCTCCTTGAATAAGTATCGCACACGATTTAATCGCATAGCCTATATCTGCTTACGGTCCGGCCATGTCAAGCGCTTGCGATTGGATCGCGTGCGATTTATTTTCCGGGAAGCGCCATTGACGAGACCGACATGTCCGACACCCTGCCGCCATCCGCCGACGTCCTGAAACTCGGCAATTTCCTGTGCTTCGCGATCTATTCGGCGGGACATGCCTTCAACCGGGCCTACAAGCCGCTGCTCGACCGGCTCGGCCTGACCTATCCGCAATTCCTGGTCATGGTCGCGCTATGGGAGCAGGATGGCCAGACCGTCGGCGGGCTCGGCGCGCGGCTGCATCTGGAATCGAGCACGCTGACACCGCTGATCAAGCGGCTGGAGGCGATGGGCCACGTCCGCCGCGCCCGCGATCCGAAGGACGAGCGCCAGGTGCGCGTCAGCCTGACCGGCATGGGCCGGGCGCTGAAGGATCAGGCGAAGGACATCCCGGCCTGTCTGGTCGCCGCCATGGGTCTGAGTGTTGCCGACATCGTTCGCCTTCAGGGCGAGATCGCCCGCTTGCGCGACGCCCTGGAAGCCGCCGCCACGCCGACCTGAGCGCGGCTGCCGTCTACCGGCAGTCGCCGCCGCCCGAGCGCGTCGACACCGTTCCGCTCGAGCCCGACGATACGGTCGCGCTCGACCGGCAGCCGGACGCCGACGTTCCGCCCGATCCGCCGGCGGCCCTCTGCTGCGCGAGGCAGGACTGGTAGGCGGTGTCGTAGAGCCCCTGCCAGACGCGCGGGTCGGCGCCCATCGTGCCGAGCACCCCGAGGGCTGCACCGGTGCGCGCGCCGCGCCGCGCGCCGCCGGGCCCCGCCCACGATCCGCCGGCGACCGCCCCCTCCATGCCGCCCTCGATCGCCGCGCCGACGGTATCGCCGTCGCCGGTGAAGCGGTCGGCGTGGTCCATCGCGTAGGCGTGGCAGTCGACCGGCTGCGCCAGCGCGCCCCGACTTGCGCCGCCGGATCCGCCGGCCGCGGCGGCCAGCGCCATGGCAAGGCCCGTGAGCGTCTTCCCGATCATGGTCGGCCCTTTCCGTTGAGGCACCGCGGCGGGCATCGCGTGGCGCGCCTGGATCGCGGCCAGTCTAGCGCAGGCGCGGTGCCGAGGCGTTAACGTCCGCCCGCGGCGGATAGGGCAAGAATCCCACTAAAAATCCCACGAAGGGCAATGGGATGTTTTATGGTTTGTAAGGCTGTGCCAGGCCCCTAGTGTTCGGTTGGGACGGCACGACAATAGCGCATGGGCAGGGCGCGGCATGGAACGATCCCGCATACTGGAGGAGATAGCCGGCTATTGCCGGGCGGCGGGCATGGCCGAGACGACCTTCGGCCGACTGGCGGTCAACGACGGCAAGCTGGTCGGGCGCATCCGCAACGGCGGCCGCATCAGCGCGCGCACGCTCGAGCGCATCGATGCCTTCATCGCCGCCCACCCGTCGACCGACCCGGCCGCGCGCTCGGTCCTGCTCGGCACCCGCGCCGCTGCGGCTCCCGTCGCCGGGGCGGGCGAGGCGGCCGACCTCGACACCAACTTCCGCTTCTTCGACAACCGGCAGAAATACCTGCTGTTCGTCAACACCTGCGGCGAAAAGCAGGTCGCCGCCGACCGGGTCGCGCTGGAACTGGCCAACATCCATCCGCGTCCGCCGGCGGTGCGCCTGTTCGACGCCGGCGTCGGCGACGGCACCCTGCTGTCGCGCGTCATGCGTGCCATGCACCACCGCTTCGCCACCATGCCGTTCTACATCGTCGGCAAGGAGATCAGCCTGGAGGACGTGCGCCTGACGCTCGACAAGATGCCGGACCGCTTCTTCGAGCATCCGGCTACCGTGCTGGTGCTGACCAACCTCTATTATTCCGAGGCGCCCTGGCTGACGACGCGCTCGGCGCGGGCCGCCGGCAGCTTCGTGTGGAAGGAATGCGTCCTGCGCGGCGACTCCTCCCACGATTTCCAGCGCCAGATCGCCGACCTGGAACCGTTTCTGGCCGACAACTGGCAGGCGCGCATCTCCAGGTCCGGCAATCCGATCTACGACCGGCCGGTCGTGCTGGTGCTCTACCGCGAGGATCATCGGTTCCTGCTCGACCCGGTCATCCCGAAGCTCGGCGCGGCGCGCGCAGACTACGACCTCGTCGTCGCCTCGCAGCCCTACCGGGCGCGCGCCTCGGCCGGGTTCAAGGCCGCCAAGGTGGTCGCCCCGCTGGCGCGCGCGCTCGGCCCCGGCGGCCGGCTGATCGGCATCCATTCCTACGGCCACGATCCAGGCATGGAGATCGTGCGCCGGGTCTGGCCCGAGGACGACCCGTTCCGCACCGACCGCCACGACATCCTGCGCGCGGTCAAGGCCGATCTCGGTCCCGACGCCCGCCATTTCAACTTCAACGCCTATTCCGACAAGCGCTCGATCTTCCGCTACGACATGCACACGCTGCCCAGCGAGGTCGGCAGCTCGATCGGCACGTCCACGCTGTTCGCCGCCTGGAACGCCGCCGTCTATGTCGCGCAGGTCGAGGACGAGCGGCTCGAGGAGGCCACCCGCGACGGCCGCTATCTGGACGCCACCCGCGCGGTGCTGCGCGACCACGGCGGCCTGTGGTTCTTCGACGAATCCTACGCGATCTCGCGCCGCAGGGACTGAACCGGAGAGGCTGCCGCCCGGAACTGACCGCCGGGATGGAACGCACGGGGCGGGGACGCGGCAAGGACAACAGGGAGGGATGCCGGTGACCGAAATCCGCAGCCGGACGATCGACGAGGTCCAGAGCGCCTGCGCGCCGCTGCGCGGCCCGCTCTGGTTGGCGCCCTGGTCGCTGGAGGCGACCGCGCCGACTGCGGCCGACATCGCCGCCCTGGCGCCGCTGGTCCCGCCCGGCACGGATGTCTTGCTCAGCGCCCTGCCGCGCATCCCGCACGACGAACAGATCGCCGCCGCCCGTCTGGTCCGCGCGGCCGGCCTCGAGCCGGTGCTGCACCTGTCGGCGCGCAAGTTCGCCAGCGAGGCGGAACTCGGCCATCTGCTCGAGACCGCCTGCCGCGACATCGGCCTGCGCAAGGTGCTGGTCATCGCCGGCGACATCGATGCCGCCCGCGGCCCCTTCGCCTCCAGCCTCGATCTGATCGAAAGCGCGCCGTTCCGTGCCGCGCCGCTTCAGTCGGTCGGCATCGGGGGCTATCCCGAGGGCCATCCTTTCGTCGCCGACGCGGATCTGGAGCGGTCCCTGCGCAGCCGTCTCGACGCCATCCGCGACGCCGGCCGCGCGCCCTTCCTGGTCAGCCAGTTCTGCTTCGATGCCGAGCGCATCCTGCGCTGGCTCGACGGCCTGCGCCGCCTCGAACCGGCGCTGCCGGTGCGCATCGGCCTGGCTGGCCCGGCCAGCGCGGCGACCCTGATGAAGGTCGCCCTGCGCTGCTGGGTCGACCTGCCCATGCGCCACGCCCGCACCGCCACGCGGCTGCTTTCGTCGGGCACGCCCGACCCGATCGTCGCCGGTCTCGACGCCGGCTTGCGTCCGCACCACCGCAGCGGCCCGCTGCAGATCCACGTCTACGGCTTCGGCGGTCTGGTCAAGGCCGCCGCCTGGGCGGGCGAGGCGGCGCGCACCGCGCGCGCCGGCTGGACGGCCTGACCCTGGATAGGCAGCGATCAGGCAGCGATCAGGCAGCGATCAGGCGGGCGAACTCCGCCGACGACAGGATCTCGGCCACGATCCCGAAGGATCGCTTGCGCGCCGCGTGGTCGTGGATCTGCCCGGTCAGGATCACCTCGTCGGGCCGGTAGCGGGCGATCAGCGCGACGAGCTTCTGCCGCACCGTTGCGGGCGCACCCGTCGCCGATACGCTCAGCGCCTCCTCCACCATCGCCAGCAGCATTGGGTCGAGCACCGAGCCGATGTCTGCGACCGGACGGGGCAGGGGACCCGGCCGTCCGGTCCTGAGGTTGGCGAAGGCCTGCTGCATCGAGCTCTTGAGATGAAGCGCCTCGGCGTCGCTCTCTCCGGCGAAGACGTTGATCGCCATCATGAACTGCGGCCGGTCGAGATGCGTGGAAGGCTGGAACCGGGCCCGGTAGAGCGCAACCGCCTGGTCGAGCGCCTGCGGCGCGAAATGCGAGGCGAAGGCGTAGGGCAGGCCGAGATGGGCGGCAAGCTGCGCGCCGTAGAGGCTGGAGCCGAGGATCCACACCGGCACCCTGGTGCCCGTGCCCGGCACCGCGCGGATGCGGGCGTCTGGCGCCGCGTCGCCGAGATAACCGATCAGTTCGGCCACGTCGGCGGGAAAGTCGTCGCTCGCTTCGAGGCTGCGCCGCAGCGCGCGCGCCGTCGCCATGTCGGTCCCCGGTGCCCGCCCGAGACCGAGGTCGATGCGCCCCGGATGGAGAGTCGCCAGCGTGCCGAACTGTTCCGCGATCACCAGTGGCGCGTGGTTGGGCAGCATGATGCCGCCGGCGCCGACCCGGATGGTCTTCGTGCCCGCCGCCACGTGGCCGATCACGACCGCCGTCGCCGCGCTGGCGATGCCGGGCATGTTGTGGTGCTCGGCCAGCCAGTAGCGCCGGAACCCCAGGCTTTCGGCGTGGCGGGCGAGATCGAGCGTGTTGGCGAGCGCGTCGGCGGCGGTAAAGCCTTCCGGGATCGGCGACAGGTCGAGGACGGAAAACGGGATCATGGCATTTCGCTGGATGAGGACGGTCGAGGATCAACATAAGGCTCGGCAACGGGAAGGGAAGCCGACATCTCCGGCAAAACCGTACCGCAGCGTACTCTTTTCCCGCAAACCGCCCTTTCGCCCGGTTTCAAAACCTGCCACATCCTGACTATCATCGCACGTATCCGCACGATGCGACGGCGGGCGGACGCGCCGGCCGAGAACAGACTTGAGGGAGTCGGACAATGCCCCCGTATCGTTCCAGAACCTCCACCCATGGCCGCAACATGGCCGGCGCGCGCGGCCTGTGGCGCGCCACCGGCATGAAGGACGGCGACTTCGGCAAGCCGATCATCGCCATCGCCAATTCCTTCACCCAGTTCGTGCCCGGCCACGTGCACCTGAAGGACCTTGGCCAGCTGGTCGCCCGCGAGGTCGAGAAAGCCGGCGGCGTCGCCAAGGAATTCAACACCATCGCGGTCGACGACGGCATCGCCATGGGCCATGACGGCATGCTCTATTCTCTGCCCTCGCGCGAGATCATCGCCGACAGCGTCGAGTACATGGTCAATGCCCATTGCGCCGATGCTATGGTCTGCATCTCCAATTGCGACAAGATCACGCCCGGCATGCTCAACGCTGCCATGCGGCTCAACATCCCGGTCGTCTTCGTCTCCGGTGGCCCGATGGAGGCCGGCAAGGTGGTGCTGTCGACCGGCGAGACCAAGGCGGTCGACCTGATCGACGCCATGATCGCCGCCGCCGACGACACGGTCACCGACGCCGACGTGCTGACCTATGAGCAGAACGCCTGCCCGACCTGCGGCTCCTGCTCGGGCATGTTCACCGCCAACTCGATGAACTGCCTGACCGAGGCGCTGGGCCTGGCGCTGCCGGGCAACGGCTCGACGCTCGCCACCCACGCCGACCGCGAGCGCCTGTTCGTCGAGGCCGGCCACCTGATCGTCGATCTGGCCAGGCGCTACTACGAGCAGGGCGACGACAGCGTCCTGCCGCGCAACATCGCGAGCTTCAAGGCGTTCGAGAATGCCATGACGCTGGACATTTCCATGGGCGGCTCGACCAACACGGTCCTGCACCTGCTCGCCGCCTCCTTCGAGGGCGAGGTCGGCTTCACCATCGCCGACATCGACCGGCTGTCGCGCCAGGTGCCGGTGCTGTGCAAGGTCGCACCCGCGGTCGCCAACATCCACATGGAGGACGTCCACCGCGCCGGCGGCATCTTCGGCATCCTCGGCGAACTCGACCGCGCCGGCCTGCTCGACACCTCGGTGCCGACTATCCATTCCGCCTCGATGCAGGAGGCGCTGGCGCGCTGGGACGTCAAGCAGACCAATTCCGACAGCGTGCACGAATTCTACCGCGCCGCGCCGGGCGGCGTGCCGACGCAGACCGCCTTCTCGCAGGCGCGCCGCTGGGACGATCTCGACCTCGATCGCGCCAAGGGCGTCATCCGCGACAAGGACCATGCCTATTCGAAGGACGGCGGTCTGGCGGTGCTGTTCGGCAACATCGCCGAGGACGGCTGCATCGTGAAGACGGCCGGCGTCGACGAGTCGATCCTGACCTTCTCCGGCCCGGCGCGCATCTTCGAGAGCCAGGATTCGGCCGTCTCCGCGATCCTGACCGGCAAGATCAAGCCGGGCGACGTGGTGCTGATCCGCTACGAGGGCCCGCGCGGCGGTCCGGGCATGCAGGAAATGCTCTACCCGACCAGCTACCTGAAGTCGAAGGGGCTCGGCAGGGCCTGCGCGCTGATCACCGACGGCCGCTTCTCCGGCGGCTCCTCGGGCCTGTCGATCGGCCACATCTCGCCGGAAGCCGCCGAGGGCGGCGCCATCGGCCTGGTCGAGGAAGGCGATACCATCGTCATCGACATCCCCAACCGGGTGATGAAGGTCGATCTGTCCGACGACGAACTCGCCCGGCGCCGCGCCGCCATGGAGGCGAAGGGCGCCGACGCCTGGAAGCCCGCCGAGAAGCGGACCCGCAAGGTCACCGCGGCCTTGCGCGCCTACGCGGCCATGACCACCTCGGCCTCCAAGGGCGCGGTGCGCGAGGTCAAGTGAGGCGCGGTCCTTTCTGATACGCGAGGCCTCGAGCGGCGGGAGCGATCCCGCCGCTTTTCGCGTCCGCCTGGCCTTGCGCTGGTGGGCGTTTGCCGTTTACGTAAGCGGAAGAAGGGTGGGTCCGAGCGGGCCCGCTGCGGGGAAAAGGGGAGGGCGCGCATGCAGCCGGTGATGACGGTCGACGAGGTGACGGCGTTTCTGGACCGGGAGTTCCCGCAGATCCACGACGGCGGCCGGGTCTACGCGGTCGAGCGCATCGCGCCCGGCGAGGCGGTCGTGCGCCTGTCCGCCTCCGAGCGCCACCTGCGCCCCGGCGGCACCGTCTCCGGGCCCTCGATGATGGCGCTCGCCGACCTCGCCGCCTATGTCGTCATCCTCGCCCACATCGGTCCCGTCGCGCTGGCGGTGACCACCAACCTCGCCATCAACTTCCTCAGGAAGCCGGAGCCCGGCGACCTGATCGGCACCTGCCGGCTTCTCAAGCTCGGCAAGCGCCTGGCGGTCACCGAATGCGGCATCGCCGGCGAGGGCGAGATCGACCTCGTCGCCCACGCCACCGCGACCTATTCCGTTCCGCCGCGGTGAAAAGCCCTACTGTTTTGCGGTAATATGATACCGTTTTTATAAACAATTGAAATCCTTGAATTATTTTTGACGTTGCGCGAACGAATTGCCTTGACGGTGCGTGCGCAAGCGCGTATCACCCCATCCGAACGCGCGGCACGGGGCGCGGCGCTTTGCCGTCCCACCCTGCGCCGTCCAGTTTTCACCTGACCAGTCACGGATCAGCATCATGAAGACCTATTCTGCCAAGCCGGCGGAGGTCGAGAAGAAGTGGATCTTGATCGACGCGGAAGGCATGGTCGTGGGGCGTCTCGCCGCCTACATCGCCAACCATCTGCGCGGCAAGCACTTGCCGACCTTCACGCCGCATGTCGACTGCGGTGACAACATCATCGTCGTCAACGCCGACAAGGTGGTTCTCACCGGCCGCAAGTACGAGAACAAGAAGTACTACTGGCACACCGGCTATCCCGGCGGCATCAAGGAGCGCACCGCGCGCGCCATCATCGAGGGCCGCTTCCCCGAGCGCGTCCTGGAGAAGGCCGTCCAGCGCATGATGCCGGGCGGTCCGCTGTCCCGCAAGCAGCTGAAGAACCTCAAGGTCTACGCCGGTCCGACCCATCCCCACGAGGCCCAGACGCCGACCCTGGTCGACGTCAAGAGCTTCAACGAAAAGAACGCCAGGAGGGCTTGAGCATGGCTGAGCTGCAATCCCTGGAACAGCTGGGCGGCGCCGTCGCTCCGGCCGCTCCCGAAGCGCCCGTGCATGTCCAGAAGCTGGACAGCCAGGGCCGTGCCTATGCCACCGGCAAGCGCAAGGACGCCATCGCGCGCGTCTGGGTCAAGCCCGGCACCGGCCGCATCATGGTCAACAAGAAGGACTTCACCGAGTACTTCGCTCGTCCGGTGCTGCAGATGATCCTGCGCCAGCCGGTCATGCTGACCAACCGCGACGGCCAGTACGACATCGTCGCCACCGTCACCGGCGGCGGCCTGTCCGGCCAGGCCGGCGCCCTGCGCCACGGCATCTCCAAGGCGCTGACCTATTACGAGCCGGAGCTGCGCGCCATCCTGAAGAAGGAAGGCTTCCTGACCCGCGACAGCCGCGTCGTCGAGCGCAAGAAGTTCGGCAGGCGCAAGGCGCGCCGGAGTTTCCAGTTCTCCAAGCGCTGATCCTTCGGTCTCGGCCGAAATCAAGACCCGCCGGAGCGATCCGGCGGGTTCTTTCGTTGTGACGGGACCGGCAGCGGAGGCGCGAAACGGATTGCCGGGACATCGGAACCCTTAAGGCTTTGCGCATGCAGGGCGATAGCATGCGACAAGGCGACGGTGAAGGACACGCGTGACGAGGATGTCTTCACGCTCTTCGGCAGCGAAGAAGGCTTGATGGAAACGCCGGCGTATCGTCATCTGGTGCGACCAGACGTCTAGAGCCCATCGCGAGGAGCCCCATGTCCCCGATCCGTCCGCGCCCGACCGACGAGGCGATCCACAAGAAGCAGCTGAAGGGCGGCGCCCATGAGCCGACCTATGGCGGCGTGCTGTCCTTCATGCGCCGACGCTACACGCGCGATCTCGCCGGCGTCGACGCCGCGGTCTGGGGCATTCCCTTCGACGCCTCGGTGTCGAACCGTCCCGGCGCCCGCTTCGGCCCGCAGGGCGTGCGCCGCGCCTCGGCGATCTTCGACGGCGACCCGCAATATCCCTTCCACACCGACCCGTTCGAGCATCTCGCCGTGGTCGACTACGGCGACTGCTCCTTCGACTATGGCCGCCACACCGAGATCCCCGGCCAGATCGAGGCCCAGGCGCGCGAGATCCTCGACGCCGGCGTGCATCTGTTTTCCATCGGCGGCGACCATTTCGTCACCTATCCGCTGCTCAGGGCCCATGCCGCCCGTTTCGGGCCGCTGGCGCTGGTCCAGTTCGATGCCCACCAGGACACCTGGAACGACGAGGGCGACCGCATCGACCACGGCACCTTCGTCGGCCGCGCCGTGCGCGAGGGGTTGATCGACCCGTACCGCTCGATCCAGATCGGCATCCGCACCCATGCGCCGGAGACCTGCGGCCTGGAGATCGTCTTCGGCGAGGAGGTGCACGACCTCGGCGTTGCCGGCGTCGTCGCGCGCATCCGCCACCGGGTCGGCGACGCCCCGGCCTACATGACCTTCGACATCGATTGCCTCGACCCCGCCTTTGCGCCCGGTACCGGCACGCCGGTCGCCGGCGGGCTCAGCTCGCGCGAGGCGCTGATGATCCTGCGTCGGCTCGGCACCGTCGGCTTCGTCGGCGGCGACGTGGTCGAGGTCGCGCCGGCCTACGACCACGCCGACATCACCTCGATCGCCGGCGCGACCATCGCCCAGCACTATCTCGGCCTGCTGGCGGAGCGGAAGGGGAAAGCCTAGCGGCGCGTGCCGCCGCGCCGGTTGTCGTTGACCGGCACCTGGGACCAGGCCTTGTACAGTGGGTGGGCGGTCTTCATCGTCTCGTAGAGCCGCACCATGCGGTCGAGGAAGGCGAGCTTGCCGACATAGGTGACGACGAGCCCGGTCGCGGTCGTCAGCAGGTTGGTCTCCGCCGCGCCCCACACGGCGGCGAGGAACCCGGCGCCGGTGACCAGCGACAGCGCCAGCGCCGCCCTGGCCTCGGCCGGCGGGATCGGCACGGCCATCCGGTTCAGCCACACCCGCTCGCCGAAGGTGGCGCGCACGTGCCAGCGGTCGGTGCGCCGGGGCGGCGGGAACAGACGCGGGTTGAGCCACAGCCAGACGGCGACGGCGGCGACCGCCGTGACCGCCCCGGCGGTACCGATCCACACGTGGCTCCAGATCGCCGCGAGGAGGAAGGGCAGGGTGGCGAAACGCGTCCACACGCTCCAGCCGCTGGCGTGGCGCTGCCACACCCGTGCGGTCATGCCGAGCCAGCGCATCTGCGCCGGCGGCGTCACCGCCGGCGCCGGGGCGTCGTGCCTGAGGGGTCGTGCGTTCTGCATGCGGGATCCGCGTTGCGGCCGTCCTCCCTGCGGCGGCCGCTAGGCCCGCATCTTAACGTAAGATCCGGGCGCGTCGCCAAGAATCTTCACCCGGTTGGCGCCGGGCTTGCGCGCCTTGACCCGGGTGTCGTCCTGGGCGCGGATCCATTGGTCCCAGTGCGGCCACCAGGAGCCCGGATGCTCCTGCGCGCGCGCCATCCAGTCCTCCAGCGCGCCCTCCGGCTTGCCGTCGGTCCAGTACTGGTACTTGCCGCGGTCCGGGTGGTTGACCACGCCGGCGATGTGGCCCGAGCCCGACAGCACGTAGTCCACCGGCCCGCCGAAGCACGAGCAGCCGACGAACACCGAGCGCGGCGGCGCGATGTGGTCCTCGCGGGTGGCCAGGTTGTAGACCGGGATGGTCACCTTCTTCAGGTCCAGCGTCTGCCCGGCGATCGCCATCTCGCCCTTGGCCAGCCGGTTATCCAGGTAGCAGTTGCGCAGGTAGAAGGAGTGGTTCGCCGCCGGCATGCGGGTGGAATCGGAATTCCAGTAGAGCAGGTCGAACGGGAACGGCCCCTTGCCCTTCAGGTAGTTGTTGACGACATAGGGCCAGATCAGGTCGTTGGAGCGCAGCAGATTGAAGGCCGCCGCCATCTTGGTGCCGTCCAGGTAACCGCGCTCGGCCATCTTGCGCTCAATGATCGCGATCTGCTCCTCGTCGACGAACACCTTCAGGTCGCCGGCATGGGTGAAGTCGACCTGGGTGGTGAAGAAGGTCGCAGACCTGATCCGCTCGTCGCCGGTCGCCGCCATGTAGGCCAGCGTCACGGCGAGCAGCGTGCCGCCGACGCAGTAGCCGATGGCGTTGACCTCCTCCTGGCGCGTCGCCCGCTTGATCGTGTCGAGCGCGTTGAGGATGCCTTCGCGCATGTAGTGCTCGAAGCTCTTCTGCGCCTGCCGCTCGTCCGGATTGACCCACGAGATCACGAACACCGTGTGGCCCTGGTCGACGGCCCACTTGATGAAGGATTTGTCCGGCGTCAGGTCCAGGATGTAGAATTTGTTGATCCACGGCGGCACGATCAGCAGCGGCCGCTTCAGCACCGTCTCGGTGGTCGGCGTGTACTGGATCAGCTGGCAGACGTCGTTCTCGGCGATCACCTTGCCCGGCGTCAGCGCGAGGTTGCGGCCGACCTCGAAGTGGGTCGGATCGGTCTGGCGGATCTTGATGTCGCCGCGTCCGGCCTTGATGTCCTCGACCAGGAACTGCATGCCGCGCACCAGGTTCTCGCCGTTGGATTCCAGCGTCACCCGCAGCAGTTCCGGATTGGTCAGCACGAAGTTGGACGGCGACAGCGCGTTGGCGATCTGTTTGACGTAGAAATCCGCCTTGTGGCGCGTGTGATCGTCCAGGCTCTCGGCCTCGCTGACCATGTCGGCGGCCCAATTGCTGGTGATCAGGTAGAGCTGCTTGATGAAGTCGAAGAACTGGTTTTCCTTCCAGTCCGGGTCCTCGAAGCGCCGATCGCGCGGCGGCGGCGCCACCGCGGGGTCCGCGGGCTCGCCCATCATGCGCCGCAGCGACGAGTTCCACAGCGTGATGTAGCCCGACCACAGCCGCGACTGGGCCTCGACCGCGCGCTTGGGGTCGGAGATCCAGTATTCGCCGACCTGCGCCAGCGTCTTGACGATGTTGGTCAGTTCGTCGGCGCTGTCCTGCTTGACCTCGCCCTTCTCGCGCGGTTCCAGATAGGCGGCGATGGCCTTGCCGGACTGCTCCAGCACTTTCGCCAGGTTCTGCGCAAAGGCTTCCGGATTGTTGACGATATACTGCAACAGGGGGTTCTGGCGATCCTCGGCCATGTTGGTTGCGTCCCCTCCAGACTTCTTCGTTGGCGCGCGTATGGACCCGTAGCGTCGCACTTTTATGACACAGGTTCTTGCTGCAGGTCGAATGGCAAATCCAGACCGGCGACGACTGGCGCAATGGTTTGCCGCCGTCCCGCGCAATCGTTGCTTGCCCGCTCCCGCCGGGCTGCGACGCAAAAGCCGGTGGCTCTTTTGTCGCGGGTTCTTATATAGTTGCCGGCGGGATCGTTGCCATCGGCCAAGCGCCGCACGGCGCGAAACGGGTCTGCAGGCACGGTGCCGGGCCAAACGCTGAACGAGGCCTTTGGCCGAACGCGGAGCGGGAGCCGCCGCCGAAGGCTGCATCGAAGTCGGGACGAGGGATCTGGACGTGAAGGGACTTGGAGCACTGGCGATCGCCGTGATGCTGGCCGGCTGCGCGCTCGGCCCCGAGGTGCCGCTGCTCGAAGCGCTTGGCGATCCGGCCCTGCAGGCGCAGGCCGGCCAGACGACGTCGGCCCAGACGATGCCTGCCCAGACGATGCCGACCCAGACCACCCCGGCGCGCCCGACACCGGCCGTCGCCGCCACAGTAGCGGGCTCGCCGTCGCCGCTGGCCTTTGCCGAGGCGGTCGGGCAGGGTGGACTGGCGCCTGTCGACGAACGGCAGGACACGCTGATGAACGAGGACGAGCGCGCCGCCGCGCTCGCGCGCCTGCAGGCGCTGTCCGAAAGCCGCCGCGGTGCCGCCGCGCCGGCGGTCAGCGCGACGGCCCGCGACCTGGCCCGCATCGGCGCCACCCACGGCCAGGCGGCCCTGTCGGAGATCGAGGCCGACTAGCCGCCGAAATTTCGGTCTCAATGCTGCCAAAGACTCGTGCGGAATTGCCGCTGGGCTGCTAAAAGGGCGCCAGTCGGCGCCGGGCGGACGAGCATCGGGCGGACGAGCATCAGGCAGACCAACTGACCGACAGACAAGCAGAAGGATCGCGAGGCCCGCGCCATGGAAGACTTTCACAAGACCCGGAGATTGCCGCCCTACGTGTTCGAGCAGGTCAACCGGCTGAAGGCGGCGGCACGGGCACAGGGCGCGGATATCATCGACCTCGGCATGGGCAATCCCGATCTGCCCACGCCGAAGCACATCGTCGACAAGTTGACCGAGGTCATCCAGGACCCGCGCACGCACCGCTATTCCGCCTCCAAGGGCATCGCTGGCCTGCGCCGGGCCCAGGCCAACTACTACGGCCGCCGCTTCGGCGTGAAGCTCAATCCGGACACCCAGGTCGTCGCCACGCTCGGCTCCAAGGAAGGCTTCGCCAACATGGCCCAGGCGATCACCGCGCCGGGCGACGTGGTGCTCAGCCCCAACCCGAGCTACCCGATCCACACCTTCGGCTTCCTGATGGCCGGCGCCGCGATCCGCTCCATCCCGGCCGAGCCCGGACCGGAGGTGTTCCGCGCGCTGGAGCGGGCGGTCATCCATTCGGTACCGAAGCCGATCGCGGTCATCATGTGCTATCCGGCCAACCCGACCGCCTATTGCGCCGACATCGACTTCTACAAGGACGTCGTCGCCTTCGCGCGCAAGCACGAGATCTTCATCCTCTCCGATCTCGCCTATTCGGAGATCTATTTCGGCGACACGCCGCCGCCGTCCATGCTCCAGGTGCCGGGCGCGATGGAAGTGACAGCCGAATTCACGTCGCTGTCGAAGACCTTCTCCATGCCCGGCTGGCGCATGGGCTTTGCGGTCGGCAACGAGCGGCTGATCGCGGCGCTGACCCGCGTCAAGTCCTACCTCGACTACGGTGCCTTCACGCCGATCCAGGTCGCCGCCACCGCCGCGCTCAATGGTCCCGACGACTGCATCGCCGCCACCCGCGCCGTGTACAAGCGCCGCCGCGACGTGCTGGTCGAGTCTTTCGGCAAGGCCGGCTGGGCCATTCCGGCGCCGGAGGCGAGCATGTTCGCCTGGGCGCCGATTCCGGACAAGTTTAAGGCGCTGGGCAGCCTCGAGTTTTCCAAGCTGCTGCTTGAGAAGGCTGAGATTGCCGTCTCTCCCGGCATCGGCTTCGGCGAGTATGGCGACGACTACGTCCGCATCGGCCTGGTGGAAAACGAGCAGCGCTTGCGCCAGGCCGCACGCAACCTGCGTCGCTTCCTTGAAAGCGCGGACGAAACGTTGCACAACGTGGTCCCGATCGGCGCGTCGCGCTGATGACTCGCAATTGGATTCCATGAAGTATGGCTGCTGCTTTGAGACTTGGTGTGGCGGGCCTTGGCACGGTCGGCGCCTCCGTCGTCCGACTCCTCGCCAGGCATGGGGAGGCCCTTGCGCGCAAGTGCGGCCGGGGGCTTGAGGTCCGCGCCGTCTGCGCGCGCGATCCCTCGCGCGACCGCGGCATCGACCTGAGCGGGACGACCTGGTACGCCGATCCGGCCGAGATGGCGCGTGCCTCCGACATCGACGTCGTCGTCGAACTGATCGGCGGCGACAGCGGACCGGCTGAGGCCTGCGTGCGTGTGGCGCTGTCGAGCGGCAAGCATGTCGTCACCGCCAACAAGGCGCTGCTCGCCCGCCATGGCGTCGAGCTCGCCGCTCTCGCCGAGAAGAACGGCGTCTGCCTCAACTACGAGGCGGCGGTCGCCGGCGGCATTCCGATCGTCAAGACCCTGCGCGAGGCCATGGCCGGCAACGCGGTCAGCCGCGTCTACGGCATCCTGAACGGCACCTGCAACTACATCCTGACCCGGATGGAGAAGGACGACCTGTCCTTCGCCGAGTGCCTCGCCGATGCCCAGCGTTTGGGCTATGCGGAGGCCGATCCGACCTTCGACATCGAGGGCAACGACACCGCCCACAAGCTGGCGATCCTGACCAGCCTGGCCTTCGGCTGCAAGATCAGCGCCGAAGACGTCTATCTCGAAGGCATCACCTCGATCACCACCGCCGACATCGAGGCGGCGGACGAGCTCGGCTACCGCATCAAGCTGCTCGGCGTCGCCCAGAAGACCGACAGCGGCATCGAGCAGCGTGTCCATCCGACCATGGTGCCCAAGTCCTCCGCCATCGCCCGCATCGACGGCGTGCTGAACGCGGTCGCCGTCGACGGCGACTTCGTCGGCGAGGTGGTGCTGGTCGGGCCCGGGGCAGGAGGCAATGCCACAGCCTCTTCCGTCGTTTCCGACCTTGCCGACATCGCTCGCGGCGACGTCGCGCCGGTGCTCGGCACGCCGGCGACGGATCTGGTCGACTACGCCCGCGCCGGCATGCGCCTGCACGAGGGCGGCTACTACATCCGCCTGTCGGTCTATGATCGCCCGGGCGCCTTCGCGACCATCGCGCGCTGCATGGCGGACGCGGACATTTCGCTGGAATCCATCGTCCAGCGCCGGCGCGCGGCCCGCGGCGACGCGCCCGGCGCCTCGACGCCAGCCGATCCGCAGCCGGTCATCCTGATCACCTATGAAACCACGGAAGCTGCGGTCAAGCAGGCGCTGGAGGCGGTCGTCTCCAAGGGCGTCGTCGCGGACGCGCCGCAGATGATCCGTATCGAGAAACTGGCCTAGACGCATCCCGCCCGGATGCCCAATGATCTGATCGGGGGATTTCGATGTCCAAGAAGCAAGCCGCGCCCTCCAGCGCCCTTGACCGCATTCTCACGCTGGAACTGGCCCGCGTCACCGAGCGCGCGGCCGTCGCGGCGGCTCGCCTGCGCGGCCACGGCGACGAGATGGCGGCCGACCAGGCAGCCGTCGACGCCATGCGCCGCGAACTCAACCGCCTGCCGATCGACGGCACCGTGGTGATCGGCGAAGGCGAGCGTGACGAGGCCCCGATGCTCTATATCGGCGAAAGCGTCGGCACCAAGCAGGGCGCCAAGGTCGACATCGCCCTCGATCCGCTCGAGGGCACCACGATCTGCGCCAAGAACCTGCCCAACTCGCTCGCCGTCATCGCCATGGCGCCGGCCGGCGGTCTGCTCAACGCGCCTGACAGCTACATGGAAAAGATCGCCATCGGCCCGGGCTATCCGGCCGGAACTGTCGATCTCGACGCGCCGATCGCCGAGAACATGGCCAATGTCGCGAAGGCCAAAGGCGTCAAGATCTCCGAGATCACCGCCTGCGTGCTCGACCGGCCGCGCCACGCGCGCCTGATCGAGGACATCCGCGCCACCGGCGCCGCCATCCGCCTGATCGGCGACGGCGACGTCGCCGGCGTCATCCACACGACCGATCCCGAGGAGACCGGCATCGACCTTTACGCCGGCATCGGCGGCGCGCCCGAGGGCGTGCTGGCTGCGGCTGCGCTGCGCTGCATCGGCGGTCAGATGCAGGGCCGGCTGGTGATCACCCGCGAGGAGCAGGTCGAGCGCGCCCACCGCATGGGCATTTCCGACATCAAGCGCAAGTACACGCTGGAGGAGATGGCCTGCGAGGACGTCCTGTTCGCCGCCACCGGCGTCACCGACGGCAACTTCCTGCAGGGCGTGCGCTTCGGCCGCAGCCACATCACCACCCACACGGTCGTGATGCGCTCCTCCACGGGCACGGTACGCTACATCAAGGCGCAGCACACCCAGATAGAGAAGTTCCATCTCGACTAGGACATCATGCCGGTGACGACGCCCGAGCCGGCGGCCGGCCCGCAGGAGACAGGGTCATGAGCGGACCGGAGACCGCCCGTCCGGTCTTGGGCGTGACCCGCTCCGCCTCCGGCCAGGTCTGGCGCGAGCGCCAGACGCCGGCCCAGGGCCTCGCCGCTCTCGCCATCGCCCAGCGGCTCGACCTTCCCGACGTGCTCGCGCGCGTGCTCGCCGCGCGCGACGTCACCGCTGCCGACGCCGAAGGCTTCCTCGATCCGACCCTCAAGGCCCTGATGCCCGATCCGTCGCGCCTGGTCGACATGGACCGGGCCGTCGCCCGCGTCGCCGATGCGGTCGAGGCCGGTACGCGGATCGCCATCTTCGGCGACTACGACGTCGACGGCGCCACCTCTTCGGCCGTGCTGGCGCGCTACCTGCGCCGCCTCGGCCTCGACCCGGCGATCCACATCCCCGACCGCATCATCGAGGGTTACGGACCCAACGGCCCGGCCATTGAGGCGCTGCGCGCCGCAGGCGCCGGCCTGCTGGTCACCGTCGACTGCGGCAGCACCTCCTTCGAGGCCTTCGACGTTGCTCGCCGTCTCGGCCTCGACGTCGTCGTCATCGACCACCACCAGTGCGGCGTCGAACTGCCCGCCGTATCCGCCCTGGTCAATCCGAACCGCCAGGACGACCTGTCGGGGCAGGGGCATCTGGCCGCCGTCGGCGTCACCTTCCTGTTCCTGGTCGGCCTCAACCGCGAACTGCGCCGGCGCGGTACGTTCCGGCGCGGCGGCGAGCCGGATCTGCTTGGCCTGCTCGATCTCGTCGCGCTCGGCACGGTCTGCGACGTGGTGCCGCTCAAGGGCCTCAACCGCGCCTATGTCGCCAAGGGCCTGATCGCCATGCACGGTCGCCTCAACCCGGGCCTCGCAAGCCTCGCCGACGTCGCCCGCGTCGGCGGCAAGCCGGCCGCCTATCACCTCGGCTTCCTGCTCGGCCCGCGCATCAACGCCGGCGGGCGCATCGGCGACGCCGCCCTCGGCGCCCGCCTGCTCACCTGCGACGACCCGCAGGAGGCGCGCGGCCTTGCCGAGACCCTCGACCGGCTCAACGCCGAGCGCCAGGCGATGGAGGCGGTCATGCTGGAGGAGGGCGACGCCCAGGCCGTGGTCCAGATCGACACGCACGATCCGGCCGTGCTGGTCACCGGCTCGCCCGGCTGGCACCCCGGCATTGTCGGCCTGATCGCCTCGCGGCTGAAGGAGGCCCACCGCCGGCCGGCCTTCGCCATCGCCTATGACGAGACCGGCAAGGGCACCGGCTCGGGCCGGTCTATCTCCGGCGTCGACCTCGGCCGTGCCGTGCGCCGCGCGGTCGACGAGGGTCTGCTGGAAAAGGGCGGCGGCCACGCCATGGCCGCCGGCCTGACCGTGCGCAGGGAGCGTGAGGCCGACCTCGTCGCCTACTTCAACGAGACCCTGAAGGACGACGTCGAAGTGGCGAGCGCGACTCGCGAATTGAAGATCGACGCGGCCCTGACGGCGGCCGGCGCGACGCTCGAGCTGATGAGCCTGCTCGACAAGGCCGGCCCCTACGGCGCCGGCCATCCCGAGCCCGTGTTCGTGTTCCCGGCGCATCGCATTTCCTATGCCGACGTGGTCGGCAAGGGCCATGTCCGGGCCACCATCGCCGCCCCCGACGGCTCCAGCCTCAAGGGCATCTCGTTCAAGGCCGCCGAACGCCCGCACGGCGAGGCGTTGCTCGCCGCCCGCGGCCGGCCGATGCACGTCGCCGGCAGCCTGTCGGTCGATACCTGGCAGGGCGCCCCGCGCGTCCAGCTGCGCATCCTCGACGTCGCCGATCCGCAGAAGAGCCGCATCTGACGCGGCGTCGCGGGCCGCCGTCGACCTCGGCAATTGTGCTTAATCGCCGTTAACCTTTCGGCAACCGCCGGCACCTATGCTGGTTGCGGCTGAAGGAATCGGCGGGGCACCCCATGAACGCTCAGGACGAGCTGAAGACGCTGTTCGCGGACCTGGATCTGGCGACCGACCGGGCGCTCGCCGGTCTCAACCGGGTGCGCGCCGACGCACTCGCCGACCGTCCCGCCTTGCCCTGGATCGGCATTCCCTTCCTCGCCGAGCTCGGCCTCTATTCCGCCTTCGTCGCGCTTCTTGCGCGCATGGCCGGCGACCGCCTCGGCTGAGCGGCCCTTTACGCCCCGGCGAAAATCGTCCATTCAACCCGGACCGGCCCTGCGCCGGTTCTTGTCGTTCCTGACCGGCGCCAGGCCGGTCCGTGTCGTTTCAAGCCCTGCGGTGCGCCATGACCGATTTCCCGATCGCCCTGTGGTCCATGAACCTCGGCTTCGCGCCTGCAAGCCCGGAGGCCTTCGTCGCCCGCGTCGAGGCGCGCATGGCCGAGGCCGCGCAGGCCGGCGCCCGCCTGCTGATGCTGCCCGAATATGCCGTCGAGTCCTGCCTTGCCTTCAAGCCCGCGGGCCTGCCCGAGACCGGCGAGATCGCCTTTCTCGCCGGTGTCGCCGAGACGCTGGTGCCGGCGCTCGCCGCGCTGCCGGCGAAACACGGCCTGTCGCTGCTCGCCGGCTCCATGCCCTGGCGCGTGGAGGCGGGCGGCCGGGCCGGCTTCGTCAACCGCGCCTTCCTGTTCGCCGCCGACGGCCGCACCCTCGTCCACGACAAGCTGTCGCTCACTCCGGCCGAACAGGATGACGACGCCTGGCGGCTGCAGCCGGGTTCGACGCTGACCGTGTTCGAGCTGGAAGGCCTGCGTATGGCCATGCTGATCTGCCTTGACGTCGAGATGCCGGCGCTGTCCTGCCTGCTGGCAAAGGAGAATCTTGACCTGCTGCTGGTGCCCTCGATGACCGAGATGCGCTCCGGCTTTCACCGCGTCTACGACTGCGCCAAGGCGCGCGCCGTCGAGCTGATGACCACTGTCGCCGTTTGCGGCTGCGTCGGTGCGGCGAAGGGCACCACCCAGAACCCGACCAACGTCTCCGGTGCGGCGCTGTTCACCCCCTGCGAACCCGAGCTCGACTTCGACGGGCGCCCCGTCTTTCTGCCGCCGACCGGCGGCGAGGCCGGCGAGGAGCCCTTCGTCGTCGTCCGCCTGCCGGTCGACGCGGTGCGCGCGCTCAAGGCCGGCGGTGCCGAGGTCTGGCCCGGCGCCTGGACCGCCGACCACGTCCGCGTCGCGCGGGTCTGACCGGCGGCGGTCTCCTCGGCAGGTCGAGCAGGGCCGGGGAACACAGCGTTCACCGCATGGCGGCCAATGCCGGCTTCCGGGTTCGCGCGGGAATCCCTAAGGTCTGGGCGCTGCCCGCGACGCTTCGCCGGGCCATCGTGAACGAGCGGAGATCCTGATGACCACTGCCCTCGAACTCGGCCTCGACACCTTCGGCGACGTCACGGTGGACGACGCCGGCGTCCCGCTGCACGAGGGCCGGGTGCTGCGCGATGTCGTCGAGCAGGCGGTCGCCGCCGACGCGCTTGGCGTCGACTTCATCGGCCTGGGCGAACATCACCGCGCCGACTTCGCCATTTCCGCACCGGAGATCGTGCTCGCCCACATCGCCGCGAAGACGATGCGCATCAAGCTCGGCACCTCGGTGACGGTGCTGTCCTCCGACGACCCGATCCGCGTCTTCCAGCGCTTTTCGACGCTGAATGCACTGTCGAACGGCCGCGCCGAGGTGACGCTCGGCCGCGGGTCCTTCACCGAGAGCTTCCCGCTGTTCGGCTTCGACCTCAACCAGTACGAGACCCTGTTCGAGGAAAAGCTCGACCTGTTCTCTGTGCTGCTCGCCAGCGAGGAGGTTACCTGGCAGGGCAGCCTGCGCCCGCCGCTGAGGAACCAGAAGGTGTTCCCGCGCCTCGGTCCCGACGGCCTGACCTGCTGGATCGGCGTCGGAGGCAGTCCGCAGTCGGTGGTCCGTGCCGTTCACTACGACATGCGCATGATGCTGGCGATCATCGGCGGCGACCCGGCCCGCTTCCGCCCCTATGTCGACCTCTACCACAAGGCCTGCGCTCAGATGGGCCGTCCGGTACGCCCGCTCGGCGTCCATTCGCCAGGCCACCTGGCGGCGACCGACGAGGAGGCGCTCGACCAGCTCTGGCCGCATTACAAGGCGTTCCACGACCGCCTGGCGCGCGAGCGCGGCTGGTCACCGATGGATCGTGACGGCTTCGTCGCCGAAGCCCGCCACGGCGCGCTCTATTGCGGTTCGCCGGAGACCGTCGCGGCCAGGATCGCCCGCACCGCCAGGACCCTCGGCCTTTCCCGCTTCGACCTCAAATACGCCACCGGCACCATGCCCCATGCCCGGCTGATGGCGAGCATCGAACTCTACGGCACGCGGGTCATCCCGCTGGTGCGCGAGATGATGGAAGGCTCCTAAAGCATATTCTTGCCGATCAAGCGGTTCCGCTTGATCGGCAAGCACCTAGGAGGCGCCGGCTAGGCGCTGGCGCGGCTCTGCGAAGAGATGCGTGCCCGTATCGTCCGGAAGTTCGGAAAGAAACGCCGAGAGGCGTTCGGGATCGACTTCGTGCACATCAACATGTAGGCCCGATCGGCAAGCACGATCGAGAACGCCCGAGCGGGATAACTGTCGCGCCGTGACCGCCACGAGATCCCGCTCCGCCTCGTCGTCGTCGACGAGCGGCGGCCGCAGGAAGGTGATGAGGGCAACCCGAAACTCTGCTTGTCCGTCTGCAGTATCGATCAGCGTCGGCAGGCGGCTCAGGTCCGAAGGTTTCAGGGTTCTGAGATTGAGGGCCATTGAGTTTCGCCAGTTCTGTCTGGGTCGGGCCGATATGGAAGCTCCGGCCGTTATATGTAGTAGACGTCGAAAACGAGCCCATAGTTCCCGAACCGGGCTGCGACGTTGTCCAGATGTTCCTTTCGCCGATCCGGCGAGGTGCCGTAGCGTCCGGAGCTGTTGCTCAGCACCCAGCCCTTTTCGCCGAAAAGCGGATCATAGACGATCTCCCCGCCGATGCGAGCGTGTTTGGCGCTGTTCTCGAGCAAGGACGGATGGCCGAGCTTGCGATGCGTCGAGGCCAGCGGCACGGCACGCGGGGCGGGAAACTCGCTTCGACCGGTCTCCAGGTTCAACGCCTCTTCCATGGCAAACCATATGTCGCCATCTTCGTCCATGAGCCACAATATAATCAGCGTATTGTGGTTAAAAGCAGGTAAACTCAACCCGGATATTGCGGTTCTCATGTAGTTGAGGAGAAGGATTGCTGTCTTGTCGTTGAGCTTTTGTCTGCTCTCCGGAAAGCTCAACGCCTCATGCCAGCCTATCCGCCCAGGCGGAAAGGCCGCGCCAAACACGTCGTCCAGTAACACTTTGCCGCCCCCGTTCCCCATGCACGCAAAGTACGTCTCTTTCGTGAGATCGTCTGTTTTCTTACC
Source organism: Polymorphum gilvum SL003B-26A1 (assembly GCF_000192745.1). Classification (NCBI taxonomy): domain Bacteria; kingdom Pseudomonadati; phylum Pseudomonadota; class Alphaproteobacteria; order Rhodobacterales; family Paracoccaceae; genus Polymorphum; species Polymorphum gilvum. The sequence continues at coordinate 2,836,491 of NC_015259.1, read as the reverse complement.
TTATAGGCGTATTCTTAGGAACGGCAACCGGAAGAATGTTGGTTGCTCCTTCACCCGCCCCATAGCCAGGCCGCGCCGCGCACGCCCGAGCTGTCGCCATGCCGCGCCCTGCGGATCGGCACCGAATAGGCGTCGGAGAAGATGTAGGGCGCCATGGCTGCGGGCAGGTCTTGGTAGAGTTCGTCGACGTTCGACAGGCCGCCGCCGAGCACGAACACGTCCGGGTCGATCAGGTTGGCGGCCATCGCCATGGCGCGGCCGAGGCGCGACACGTAGCGCCGATAGGAGGCGGAGGCCTCGGGATTGCCGGCGCGCATCGCCGCGACGATGTCGTGGCCAGACAGGCGCTCGCCGGTCGCCCGCTCGTGGTCGATCTGCAGCCCGGTGCCCGAGCACCAGCGGTCGATGGTGCCCCTGTGGCCGGTCCAGCACTCCGGGCCGGGGAATTCCTCGGCGCTCATCCACGGCACCGGGATGTTGCCCCATTCGCCGGCGATGCCGTTGGCGCCGCGGTGCGCCCGGCCGTTGATCGCGATGCCCGAGCCGCAGCCCGTGCCGATGATGATCGCATGGACGATCGCCGCGCCTGCGCCGGCGCCGTCCGTCGCCTCGGAGACCGCCAGGCAGTTGGCGTCGTTCTCGATGCGCACGGGCCGGCCGAGCCGTTCCTCCAGGTCCCGGTCGAGCGGCTTGCCGTTCATCCAGGTCGAATTGGCGTTCTTGACCAGCCCGGTGGCGGGCGAGATCGAGCCGGGAATGCCGAGGCCGAGCGTGCCGGTCCGCCCGGTCGCCGCTTCCGCCCGCGCGACCAGGCCGGCGACCGCCTCGATGCAGGCGGCATAGTCGTCGCGTGGCGTCGCGATCCGCTCGCGGTGAAGTTCAGCCCCCGCGGCGTCGAGCGCGACGATCTCCATCTTGGTGCCGCCCCAGTCGATGCCGAGCCGCATCGCTCAGTCCCGCCGCACGGGCAGTTCGAAGGCCGGTCCGGCATCGGGGTCGAGGTCGTCCGGCTGGCGGCCGTAGCTTCTGAACTTCCTCAGGATTTCCGCCATCTCCGCCGCGTCGAGGACGGTCGGCTCGCCCACCGAGAGCGCCGACAGATACTGGTCGGAAAGTTCCTCGACGCCTTCCGCGATCGACAGTGCCTTCGCCAGGCTCGCCCCGCAGGCGATCTGGCCGTGGTTGGCGAGCAGGCAGGCGTTGCGCGCTCCGAGCGCGGCGAGCATCGCCTCCGACAGTGCCCGGGTGCCGAAGGTGGCGTAGGCGGCGCAGTCGATGCGATCGCCGCCGGCGAGCGCCACCATGTAGTGGAAGGCCGGAATGCCGCGCCGCAGGCACGACAGCGCGGTGGCCCGCGGCGAATGGCAGTGCACCACCGCGCCGGCCTCCGGCTTGGCCAGGTAGATGTCCAGATGCATGCGCCATTCCGACGAGGGCAGCGTGTCGCCCCGGTAGCCGCCGTCGAGGTCCATGGCGACGATGAGATCGACCGTCAGAGCGGCATAGGGAATGCCCGACGGGGTGATCAGCAGGCCGTTGGACGTGCGCACGCTGACGTTGCCCGAGGTGCCTCTGGTCAGCCCGCGCTCGGGCAGCGCCCGCGCGGTCGCTATCACCGCTTCGCGCAGGGCCGTGCTGTCTGGCGGGAAACCCGGTGCCGTCATGCTGTTGTCTCCTTGCCGCCCGGGGCGCGATCCGCCCGCCGCCTCGTCCTTGGGCATGTAAGCGGCGGTGCCGCGCCTTGGCAAGCGCCGGCTCCGGCACCGGGCGGGCGTCGCGCCGCAGGCCCGGGTCGTGATCGTCTGTGCGAACGATTGCTTACGCATAATCCCGCCATTGCCGGCTGTTCCGATCCGGCCTAACAAGAAAGCCATGCTGACCTTTCTCGCTGCCGTCTTCATCCTGCTGATCACCCCCGGACCCGGGGTGCTGTCGACTGCCGGGGTCGGTGCCGGCTTCGGCTTCAGCCCCGGCCTGCGCTACGTCGCCGGCCTGTGGCTGGGCACCAATCTGGTCGTGCTGGCGGTGATCACCGGCATGGTGGCGCTGGCCCTGTCGATGCCGGTGATGCGCGTCGTCCTGCTCGTCGCCTCGGCTGCCTACCTGCTCTACATGGCGGCCAGGATCGCGTTCTCCGGCCGCCGGGTCGCCTTCATCCACGCCGAGCGCCCGCCCGGCTTTGCCGGCGGCCTGCTGCTGCAGATCGTCAATCCCAAGGCCTATGTGGTCGTGACGACTCTGTTTTCCGGCTTCGCCTTCCTGCATGACGATCTCCTCGTCGAAACGGTCCTGAAGTTCGTCATGATCAACGGCGTCTGGATCCCCGTCCATCTCCTGTGGCTCGGCGCCGGGGTCGGGCTGCACCGGCTGGACCTGTCGCCGAAGGCCCATTCGATCGTCAACGCGACCATGGCGATGGCGATGCTGGCGGTGGTCGTGCTCGCGGTCCTGGCCCCGCGCTAGGTTCGGCCAGTCTCCGGCCAGTCTCCGGCCAGTCTCCGGCCAGTCTCCAGCGCATCTCCGGCGGGTTTTGGGGCATTCTTAGCAGACGATTGGATTAGGCCGATAAATGCCAATAAAATCAATAAATATCAATACTTTAACAGATTTTTATCAACCCGAAGCCAATGCTCGGGCTAGGGTAGGGGCATCGCCGGCGAGGCCCATTTGTGGGGGATAAGGCGGGCATGAACCCGGCTCAGCCGGCCTGCGCGACGCGTTTCAGCCGCGTGAAGCTCATCGAGATGTGCGAGCGCCGGATATGGCCAGCCGCCTCCAGGTCGCCCAGTTCGGCGGCCGCCAGGATGTCGGCGATCTCGCGCGAGAACACCTCGACTTCCGCCGCTGTATCCATTTTAGGCAGATATTTCAGCCAGATACGCGAAGTCTGATAGAACAGTCGCTCGGAGATGTCGCGCAGCGGCGCATTGTCGGTGAGCCGCATCACGGCGTGGAAGAAGTCGATGTTGAGTTCGGCGAAGGCGCGCGGGCGCGGATCGGCGGCCAGATCGCGGCTGCGCCGGTGCAGCGCGCGCAGCCGCTCGAGCGTCTCGGCGTTCGGCGGCACCGGGGATAACCGGCCGATGAGCTCGTTGAGTTCCATCCGCAACTGGTAGACCTGCGCCAGCGCATCCAGGTCGACATCCGTCACGATCGTGCCAACCCCTTGGATTGATTGAAGAAGTCCGTCAGATTCGAGCCGCGCCAGAACCTTCCTCAGCGGTGTCCTGCTGACCCCGAATTCCGCCGCGAGTCCCTCCTCGCCAAGCCGCATGCCCGGGGGATAATCCAGCAGGCAGATGCGTCGGCGCAGGATCTCGTAGAGCCGTTCGAAGCGCTCGCGGGCAGGCCCGCCGCGTTTCTCCCGGCGGGGGATAAGGGTATCGCTATTCACCATCGGCCCGTTCACGCTTCAAGGTGCCGGCCGAGCCGGGAGAGCATGGCCAGGCACGCCTCGAGCTGGTCGACGGCGAGATATTCGTCCGGCTTGTGTGCCTGTTCGATCGAGCCCGGCCCGCACACCACCACCGACAGGCCGAGCCCCTGGTAGAGGCCGGCTTCCGTGCCGAACGGCACGACGTCGAAGCTGTTGGCGCCGGTCAGCGACGCGACCAGATCGCGCGCCGGGTTGTCCGACCGGGCGTCGAGCGCCTCGACTTCGCCGATGACGGTCGTCTCGATGCCGGCGTCGGCGGCGACGGCGCGCATGCGCGGCAGCAGGTCGCGCGCGCAATAGGCGGCGAGCGCGGCCTTGACGAACGTGGCGTCGGCCTCCTGAACGGGTCGGATCTCCCAGTCGATCTCGCAATGACGAGGAATGACGTTGCGCGCCGTGCCGCCGCCGATGCGCCCGACCTGCACCGTCGTCCAGGGCGGATGGAACCGCGATCCGGCCGGCGCGCGCGCCTTAAGATCCTCGCCGATCTCCATCAGGCGCGAGATGAACTTCGCCGCATAGGTGATTGCATTGACTCCGCTATCCGGGTCCGAGCCATGGCCGTCGAGGCCGCTGAAACGGGTCGTGTATTCATAGCTGCCCTTGTGGCCCTCGATGATGCGCATCATCGTCGGCTCGCCGATGATGGCCATCGACGGCAGCATCTCGTGGCCGGCAAGGTCGGCGACCAACTGACGCGCCCCGAAGCAGCCGACCTCCTCGTCGTAGGTGAGGGCCAGATGCACCGGGTGCCTCAGGTCGAGGGCGGCGTAGCGCGGCGCCATCGCCAGCATGGCGGCCAGGAACCCCTTCATGTCGCAGCTGCCCCGGCCGTAGAGCCGACCACCCGCCTCGCGCAGCGTGAACGGATCGGAAGTCCAATCGTCGCCGGCCGGCACCACGTCGGTATGGGCGGCCAGCACGACGCCGCCGGCCGTCTCCGGCCCGAGGCTGGCGTAGAGATTGGCCTTCTGGCCGGTCTCGTCGCGCGTCAGCGCCAGTCGAGCGCCGCAGGCCGACAGCCGCTCGCCGGCATAGGCGATCAGGTCGAGGTTGCTGTCCGTCGACACGGTCGGGAAGGCGATCAGGTCGGCGAGGATGGCCTTGGTTTCGTCGAGCACCGTCATAGCCGGTCAGGCCTATCGTTTGACGATCAGCTGGCGCGGGCGGTCGCACAGGCATTCCGCCGGCCCGTGCTCTTGTATCAGGATGCTCTCGGTGATCTCCAGTCCCCAGTTATCCATCCACAGCCCGGGCATAAAGTGGAAGGTCATGCCCGGCTCCAGCACGGTCTCGTCGCCGTCGCGGATCGAGATCGTCCGCTCGCCCCAGTCCGGGGGATAGGACAGGCCGATCGGATAGCCGGCGCGCGCCCCGGCGCGGTCGATGCCCGCCCTTTCCAGCGGTCCCGCCAGCGCCCTTGCCACATCCTGCGCCCTGTTCCCCGCCCGCGCGGCCTCGAGGCCGAGTCCCAGTCCCTCGACCAGGGCGGATTCGGCGTCCCTGAGGTATTGCGGCGGCTCGCCGAGGAACACGGTGCGGCAGAAGGGGGCGTGGTAGCGGCGGTAGCAGCCGGATATTTCGAAGAAGGTCGCCTCGCCGGCGGCGAGCGGGCGGCCGTCCCAGGTCAGGTGGGGGGCAGCCGCGTCGGCGCCGCTCGGCAGCAGCGGCACGATCGCCGGGTAATCCCCCCAGTCCTCGCCGACGCCGCGGATGGCGTCGGCATAGATATCCGCCACTAGGTCGACCTTGCGCAGGCCCGGCTCGGCGCGCTCGACGATGCCGTCGATGACCTTCTCCGAGATGCGTGCCGCCTTGCGCATGAAGGCGATCTCCTCCGCCGACTTGACCGCCCGCTGCCAGTTCACGAGCGCCGTCGCATCGACGAAGGAGGCCTCCGGCATCTCGGCCTGCAGCGTCAGGTAAGCCTTTGCCGAGAAATAATAATTCTCGAGCTCAACACCGATGCGGTCGGACCCGTAGCCGCGCTCGCGCAAGAGTGCTGCGAGCGTCTGCATCGGGTGGCGCACGGTCGACTGGACATAGTGGTCGGCATAGGCGGCGACCCGCTCGTCGCCCATCCAGACGGTGCGCAGCGCGCCGTTGGCATCCTGGGAGCGGCCCCACCAGAGCGGGTCCTCGTCGTGAAAGACGATCACCCCCTGATGCACGTAGAACGACCAGCCGTCGTAACCGGTTATCCACGCCATGTTGGAGGGATCCTCGACGAACAGGACGTGGATATCCCGCTCCGCCATGGCCTTGCGGACCTTGGCCAGACGACGGGCGTATTCGGCGCGGCTGAAGGGCAGGAACTTGGCGGGCATGGAACCTCCAGCGGTAAAATCCGGATTGATGTGTACAATAGTACGCAAAGACACGCGTTGAAAGCGGGAAAATTACCGAATTCTGTTGACATGGTCCGTCAAAAGGATTTGCCTGTACACAAATGGTAAGATCCGGTGCCGTGGCGGCGAGCGTCCCGAGACTGCCCGGATCGAGTCCGGAAACCGTCCGACTTTCCGCCGGAGTCATGCCGAAACCCTGCCGGAAAACTGCCGGAGAACTGCCGGCCGCCCGTCGTCCGGCCCGGCCGCGGGCCGGAAGAGGCCAGGAAAGGTCAGCGATGCTGAAAAACGATCAACTCGACGCCTGGGACCGGGCGTACTTCCTCCACCCGTCGACCCACCTTGCCCAGCACGCCCGCGGCGAGAGCCCGAACCGGATCGTCGCCGGCGGGTCGGGTGTGTTCATCGAGGATCGCGACGGCAACCGGCTGCTCGATGCCTTCGCCGGTCTCTACTGCGTCAACGTCGGCTACGGGCGGACCGAGATCGCCGAGGCGATCGCCGCCCAGGCGCGCGAACTCGCCTACTACCACGCCTATGTCGGCCACGGCACCGAAGCCTCGATCACGCTGGCCAAGATGGTGCTGGAGCGCGCGCCGAAGACCATGTCCAAGGTCTATTTCGGCCTCGGCGGGTCGGATGCCAACGAGACCAACATCAAGCTGGTCTGGTACTACAACAACATCCTCGGCCGGCCGCGGAAGAAGAAGATCATCTCGCGCTGGCGCGGCTATCACGGCTCCGGGCTGATGACCGGCTCGCTGACCGGCCTGGAGCTGTTCCACAGGAAGTTCGACCTGCCGTTCGACACGGTGCTGCACACGCTGGCGCCGGACTATTTCCGCCGCGCCGACCTCGCCCTGAGCGAGGCCGAGTTCGTCGCCCTGTGCGCGGCGGAACTGGAGGCGCTGATCGAGCGGGAAGGGGCCGACACCGTCGCCGCCTTCATCGGCGAACCGGTGTTGGGCACCGGCGGCATCGTGCCGCCGCCCGCCGGCTACTGGGCGGCGATTCAGCCGATCCTGAAGAAACACGACATTCTTTTCATTGCCGATGAAGTGGTGACCGGCTTCGGCCGGCTCGGCTCGATGTTCGGCTCGGCGCATTACGACCTGGAGCCGGACTTCATCACCATCGCCAAGGGCCTGACCTCGGCCTATGCGCCGCTGTCGGGCTCGATCGTCTCGGAGCGTGTGTGGAAGGTACTGGAGCGCGGCACCGACGAGACCGGACCGATCGGCCACGGCTGGACCTATTCCGCCCATCCGATCGGCGCCGCGGCCGGCGTCGCCAACCTCGAGCTGATCGACAGGCTCGGCCTGGTGCGCAACGCCGCCGAAACCGGCGCGTACCTGCGCAAGGCGGTCGTCGAGGCGCTCGGGCGCCATCCCAACGTCGGCGACATCCGCGGCGAGGGCATGCTGTGCGCGGTCGAGTTCGTCGAGACGCGCGACGGCCGCCGCTTCTTCGATCCGGCGCGCAAGATCGGGCCCCAGGTGGCGGCCGCGCTGCTGAGGCGCGGGGTGATCGGCCGGGCGATGCCGCAGGGCGACATCCTCGGCTTTGCGCCGCCGCTGTGCCTGTCCAGGGCGGAGGCCGAGCGGATCGCCGAAGCCACGGCGGATGCCGTTGCCGAAGTATTGGGCAACGGCTGAACGAGGTCGTTTTCAGGGCGTTCGATGCCGCATCCGCGCCCGGACCGGCGTCGGCGTCCTAGCTAAAGTACGGCGGGATCAGGTCGATGGTGCCGGCCCCTGCGCCGCGATCGCAGCGGCAAGACCCCGAGAATCCGGTTGCGGATTGCCCGGGCAGGGCGTTTGCGCAGTAATACTGAACCTCGCTCCGCCGCACCGCAAATTATCCAGGCGCCGTTGACCAAAAAACATTCAAAAAGAACAGGTTTCCCCCTTTCGCTCGCTGTCGAATTTTGCTTTCCTTAAGCGTCCGCCGCCGGAGCATCGGCCATGTGACGGCGGCAGTTTCGTCGGGATACTGAGTTATAGTGTTCCGGCCAAAACGAAAACGAAAACAAAGACGAAAACTCGGGGAACATATGGCGAGCAGCAGGGGCGCGTCCGTCCGTTACGAGAATGTCCAGAAAAGCTACGACGGCGAAACGCTGGTCGTCAAAAATCTGAACCTGGACATCCCTCCGGGAGAGTTCCTGACCATGCTCGGACCCTCCGGATCCGGGAAAACCACCTGCCTGATGATGCTTGCCGGGTTCGAGCCGGCGACCCACGGCGAGATCTTCCTCAACGACCGGCCGATCAACAACGTGCCGCCGCACAAGCGCGGCATCGGTATGGTGTTCCAGAACTACGCGCTGTTTCCCCACATGACCGTGGCGGAAAACCTCGCCTTTCCCTTGCAGGTGCGCAGGATCGGCAAGGCCGAGCAGGAGGCCAAGGTCAAGCGGGCGCTGGAAATGGTCGAACTCGGCGGTTTCGGCGCGCGCCGGCCGGCGCAACTGTCCGGCGGCCAGCAGCAGCGCGTCGCCGTGGCCCGCGCGCTGGTGTTCGATCCCGAACTGGTGCTGATGGACGAGCCGCTTGGTGCGCTCGACAAGCAGCTGCGCGAGCAGATGCAGTACGAGATCAAGCACATCCACGAGAATCTGGGCGTCACGGTGGTCTACGTCACGCACGACCAGACCGAGGCGCTGACCATGTCCGACCGTGTCGCGGTGTTCAACGACGGTGTCATCCAGCAGCTGTCCTCGCCCGACGTGCTCTATGAGGATCCCCAGAATTCCTTCGTCGCCCAGTTCATCGGCGAGAACAACAAGCTCAACGGCACGGTCGTCGCGGTGAACGGCAGCTCCTGCGAGGTCGAGCTCGGCGACGGCACGCGGCTGAAGGCCGACAAGGTCAATGTCGGCGGGGTCGGCGACCGCACGACGCTGTCGCTGCGCCCCGAACGGGTCGAGTTCGAACCCGACAAGCCGATGGACAACATGCTGCAGGGCCGCATCGAGGAACTGATCTACCTGGGCGACCACATCCGCGTGCGCATGACCGTGTGTGGCAACGACGCGTTCATCGTCAAGGTGCGCAACCGGGGCGAGCGGCGCAAGCTGGAAGAGGGGGCGACCGTGCCGATCGGCTGGTCGCTGAAGGATTGCAAGGCACTCGATGCCGTTGCGTAATGGGTGCGGGCGAAACCGTCCGTGAAATCGACCGGCCCGACCGGTCAACACCTGAAAAAGGGGAGCAGTCATGAAAATCGTGAAAACACTTCTGGCCTCGGCGGCGATGGCGGCGACGGCCACCTCCGCCTTCGCGGTCGACCTGACGATCGTGTCCTGGGGCGGAGCCTATTCCGCGTCGCAGAACAACGCCTACCACAAGCCCTTCATGGAGATGAGGAAGGACGTCACCATCATCAACGACGAGTCGTCCAACGAGGCGGTCGCCAAGCTGCGCGCGATGAGCGAGGCGGGCAACATCACCTGGGACATCGTCGACGTGGAAGGCCCGGACAGCCAGCGGCTGTGCGACGAGGGCCTGGCCATGGAGATCGACTTCGACGAGTGGCTGGCGCCGGCCCCGGACGGCTCGCCGGCGACCAAGGACTTCGGCGACAGCCTGATCAATGCCTGCTTCATCCCGCAGATCGTGTTCTCGACCACCTTCGGCTACCGCACCGACGTGGCGGCCTGGAACGGCGCTACGCCGACCAGCCTGTGCGACATCTTCGACCTGGAGAAGTTCCCCGGCAAGCGCAGCCTGGAGAAGCGGCCGAAGAAGAACGTCGAGTGGGCGCTGCTGTGCGACGGGGTCACCAAGGACGAACTCTATGACGTGCTGTCCACGCCGGCGGGCGTCGAGCGCGCGCTCGCCAAGCTCGACACCATCAAGAAGGACGTCATCTGGTGGTCGGCCGGCGCCGAGACGCCGCAGCGGCTCGCCGATGGCGAAGCCGTGATCGGCTCGACCTACAACGGCCGCCTGTTCTCCGTCATCGTCGAGCAGAAGCAGCCGGTTGCCATGCTGTGGGACTGGCAGGTGTTCGACTTCGACGGCTGGATCATCCCGGCCGGCGTGTCCGAGGACAAGCTGCCGCTGATCAAGGAATACATCCGGTTCGCCACCGACACCCAGCGGCTCGCCGACCAGGCCAAGTTCATCTCCTACGGCCCGGCCCGCGCCTCGTCGCAGCCGCTGGTCGGCCAGCACGCCGAACTCGGCATCGACATGGCGCCGCACATGCCGACCAACCCGGCCAACCAGACCAACTACCTGGTCAACAACATCGAATGGTGGGCTGACCACCAGGACGACGTTGAGGCGACGTTCCAGGCCTGGCTGGCCAGGTAAGCCTACCGGTTTGCGGGCGGGGCCGCGTGGCCCCGCCCGGGACTTCAGTCGCCAACTGTCAGCCGTTGCTGTCCGGAAGAAGCCGTTCCATGACCCAGACCCACGCGCCGGTGCTGACCCAGGACGGAAGGCCGCTCAAGGCGAGCCTCGCTCGCGCCCTGCGCCGCGACAAGCTGCGCGCCTTCCTGCTGATCGCCCCGCTGCTCGCCTTCGTCCTGCTGACCTTCGCCGCGCCGATCGCCGACATGCTGTTCCGCTCGGTGGAGAACGGCATCGTCGCCGACACGCTGCCGCGGACGGTGGCTGCCCTGGAGGGCTGGGAGCCGGCCACCGGCGAACTGCCCGACGAGCCGGTCTATGCCGCGCTGGTCGAAGACCTGAAGGAGGCGGTGGCGGCCAAGACCCACACCCGCCTCGGCACGCGGCTAAACTACGAACTGTCGGGCATGTCGAGCCTGTTCCGCAAGGCGGGCCGCTCCGTCCAGAAGATCGAGGGCGACGACGTCAAGGCCCAGATGATCGCGGAGGATGCGGGCTGGGGCGACATCCAGGTGTGGAGCACCGTCAAGCGCCTGTCGCCGCGCTACACGCCGAGCTATTTCCTCGCCGCCGTCGACGCCAAGCAGACCGAGGCGGGCGTCGCGTTCCTGCCCGAGCGCGAACGCATCTACCTGATGCTGTTCGGACGCACCCTGTCGATGAGCATCGTCATCACGCTCGCCTGCCTGGTGCTCGGCTATCCGGTCGCCTTCCTGCTCGCGCATCTGCCGCTGAGGACGTCGAACCTGCTGATGATCCTGGTGCTGCTGCCGTTCTGGACCAGCCTGCTGGTGCGCACCTCGGCCTGGAAGGTGCTGCTGCAGCAGCAGGGCGTGATCAACGACATCCTGGTGTGGATCGGCCTGATCGGCGACAACGCGCGCCTGGTCATGATGAACAACCAGACCGGCACCATCATCGCCATGACGCATATCCTGCTGCCGTTCATGATCCTGCCGCTCTATTCGGTGATGAAGACCATCTCGCCGTCCTACGTGCGCGCGGCCAAGAGCCTCGGCGCAAACGACTGGACTGCGTTCTGGCGGGTCTACTTCCCGCAGTCCGTGCCCGGCATCGGCGCCGGCGCGGTGCTCGTCTTCATCCTCGCCATCGGCTACTACATCACGCCGGAACTGGTCGGCGGCACGTCGGGCATCTTCATCTCCAACCGGATCGCCTTCCACATCTCCAGCTCGCTCAACTGGGGCCTGGCCGCGGCCCTCGGCACGCTGCTGCTGCTGGCGGTGATGATCCTGTTCGTCGTCTACGACAAGATCGTGGGCATCGACAACGTCAAGCTGGGCTAGCCATGACCAACCTGCCTCCCTACGCTTCGACCGGCCAGCGGCTGTGGCACTACGGCTTCCTCGCCATCTGCGTGGCGATCTTCTTCTTCCTGATCTTCCCGATCCTGGTGATCGTGCCGCTCAGCTTCAACGCGGAGGACTTCTTCACCTTCACCCGCAAGATGCTGGCGCTCGACCCCGACGGCTATTCCTTCAAGCACTACAGGGACTTCTTCACCAATCCGGACTGGCAGCAGGCGCTCACCAACTCGTTCCTGATCGCGCCGGTGGCGACCCTTCTGGCGACCGGGCTCGGCACCGTGGCGGCGGTCGGCCTGTCGCAGAGCCATGTGCCCTATCGTGGGGCGATCATGGCGATCCTGATCTCGCCGATGATCGTGCCGCTGATCATCTCCGCCGCCGGCATGTATTTCTTCTATTCGCGCATCGGCCTGCAGGGCACCTACTGGGGCGTCGTGCTCGCCCATGCCGTGCTCGGCACGCCCTTCGTCATCATCACCGTGACGGCGACGCTGGTCGGCTTCGACAGGAGCCTGGTGCGCGCGGCTGCCAGCATGGGCGCCAATCCGCTGACCACCTTCTTCAAGGTGCAGATGCCGCTGATCCTGCCGGGCGTGGTGTCGGGCGCGCTGTTCGCCTTCATCACCTCCTTCGACGAGGTCGTGGTGGTGCTGTTCCTCGGCTCGGCGGCGCAAAAGACGCTGCCTTGGCAGATGTTCACCGGCCTGCGCGAGCAGATCTCGCCGACCATCCTGGCGGTCGCCTCGATCATGGTGGCGCTGTCGATCCTGCTGCTGAGCGTGCTGGAGCTGCTGCGCCGCCGCTCGGAGCGGCTGCGCGGCATGACGCCGGGCTGAGCGGGGAGGGGACCAAGACCACGGCGCGCGCGAGCGCGCGGGCAAGACAACGCGACATCCGTTGCTCCCGCAAGGGCCCGGGGCGGTACGCCAGTTTCCGGGCGGCGGCGACAGGGCCGATCCGGCAGCGGGGATCGCACCGACCAACGGGCCTGGCGGGCCGGCTTCCCTTGCGGAGGCCGGCCCGTCGCGGTTTCGGACAGGGGGCGGACAGGGCGGCACGGCCGCCGGCAACGCGAAAGGCGACGACGATGAGCGACACGACGACGACCGGCAAGACGGGGACCGGGGAAACGGGCGGCGAGCTGGCCCGGCTGCAGCATCTGGACAATGGCGACAAGGCCTGGCTGCCGTTTTCGAAGGCGGAGATGGACGGCCGGCAGGACGGCCTCAGGGCGCTGATGGCGGAGATGCGGCTCGACGCCTGTCTGTTCACCTCCTACCACAACGTCTGCTACTTCTCCGGCTTCCTCTACTGTTCCTTTGGCCGCCGGTACGGCTTCGTGGTCGACGCCCACACCGCCACAACGATCGCCGCCGGCATCGACGGTGGCCAGCCCTGGCGGCGCAGCCACGGCGACGCGCTGACCTACACCGACTGGCGCCGGGACAACTTTTTCTTCGCCCTGCAGCAGGTGCTCGCCAGGGCGCCGGGCAGCGTGCGCCGGCTCGGCATCGAGGCCGACCACGTGACGCTGGTGCTGATGGACCAGTTGCGCGCAGCGCTGCCCGGCGTCGAGATGGTCGATGTCGCCGACGCCGTCATGCGCCGGCGCACGATCAAGAGCGCGGAGGAGCACGCGCTGATCCGCGAGGGCGCGCGCATCGCCGACCTCGGCGGCGCAGCTGTGGTCGAGACGGTCGCCGCCGGCGTGCCCGAGCACGAGGTGGCGATCGCCTCGACCAGCGCGATGACGCGCGAGATCGCCCGCTCGTTCCCCTTCGTCGAGCTGATGGACACCTGGACCTGGTTCCAGTCCGGCATCAACACCGACGGCGCCCACAACCCGGTCACCAACCGCGTGATCCGTTCCGGCGACATCCTGTCGCTCAACTGCTTTCCGATGATCTTCGGCTACTACACCGCGCTGGAGCGCACGCTGTTCTGCGACCATGCCTCCGACGCGCATCTGCGGCTGTGGGAGATCAACTGCGCCGTGCACCGCGCCGGCCTCGAGCTGATCCGCCCCGGCGCGCGCTGCTGCGACATCGCCGCCGAACTCAACGCCATCTACCGCAGCCACGGCCTGCTGAAGTACCGCAGCTTCGGCTACGGTCATTCCTTCGGCGTGCTGTCGCACTACTACGGCCGCGAGGCGGCGGTCGAGCTGCGCGAGGACATCGACACGGTGCTCGAGCCGGGCATGGTCGTGTCCATGGAGCCGATGATCATGATCCCCGAAGGCGAGCCGGGCGCCGGCGGCTACCGCGAGCACGACATCCTGATCGTCACTGAGGACGGCGCGGAGAACATCACCAGGTTCCCGTTCGGACCGCCGTTCAACATCGTCGGCAAGGGGTAGGGCGGCGTCCGTTTCGCCCCGGCCGCACCGATTGCCAGGAAGGCCAATCGCGAACTTGACGAGCTCAGCGCCGGCCTGCCACATGAAAGGGACGGAGGCGTGCGATGGCGTATGGGCAGGACTATTCGAATGTGCACTTAACCTTCTTTCCGTGCTATCGTTGGAAAGGAGGAAGATCCCATGGGACAATCATCAACAGCAAGGCAGGCCTCGCCTCGTGATGCCGCCAGCAAGGTGGCGCAGCAGCGTTTGAGCGTGCTTGAGCTGGCGAGGGAACTCGGCAACGTCGCCGAGGCCTGCCGTCAGCGAGGCATGGACCGGACCAGCTTCTACGAGTGGAAGCGCCGGTCTCAGACGCAAGGGTTCGACGGGCTGAAGGACCTGCCGCCGATCCACAAGAGCCATCCGCAGACGACGGCGCCCGAGGTGGTGGACAGGATCAAGGAGCTTGCGCTGGCGCATCCCGCCTATGGCTGTAATCGGCACGAGGCGATGCTGGCGCTGGAAGGTGTCCGGGTGTCGTCGATCACCATCCAGAAGATCCTCAACGAAAGCGGCCTCGGCACCAAGGTCGAGCGCTGGCTGGCGCTGGAGGCACAGAACGCCGAGACGGCCATCGAGATCACGCCCGAACAGGCCGCCTTCCTGGAGAAGCTGAACCCCTGCTTCCGGGAAAGGCACGTGGAATCAAGCGCGCCGGGCGAGCTCCTGTCGGCCGACACGTTCTTCGTGGGCAGTCTCAAGGGCGTCGGCAAGGTCTATCTGCACGCCGTGGTCGATACCTTCGGCAGCTACGCCTTCGGCTTCCTGCACGTCTCCAAGCAGCCCGAGGCGGCGGTCGCAGTACTGCACAACGACGTGCTGCCCTTCTACCGCCATCTCGATTTGCCGGTGAAAGCCGTGCTGACCGACAATGGCCGCGAGTTCTGCGGGACGGACCGGCATCCTTACGAGCTCTATCTCGACCTCAATGGCATCGAGCACCGCCGCACGAAGGTGAAGACGCCAAAGACCAACGGCTTCGTCGAGCGCTTCAACGGCACGGTGCTGGACGAGTTCTTCCGGGTGAAGATGCGCGAGACTTTCTACGAGACCGTCGAAGCCCTGCAGGCCGATCTCGACGCCTGGCTCGTCCACTACAACACAGAGCGCCCGCATCTGGGCTACCGCAACCAAGGCAGACGGCCTGTCGAAACCGTCATGTCATTCGTTAGCCAAGAAGGTTAAGTGGACACGTCAGGCTCTATCTCTAAGAGCTAGACGCCCCTTTCTCCACCCCAGCATCCACCCGGCCCATCATCCTGGCAAGCGCCTCCATCGCATCGGCCAGTGCGACCTGTCGTGCCGGCGGGAGAGCTTCGAGTTGGCGCCGGAATTCGGCTTGCAGCAGAGGCGGCACGTTGTGGAGAACGTCGTGCCCCACCGCGGTCAGGCGGGTGTGCACGATCCTCCGGTCGACGGCGGAACGATAGCGCTCGACCAGGCGTTTCTCCTCCAGCTTGTCGAGGATGGTGACGACGGTCGCCGCACTGAGGTCGGCGTGGGCGGACAGCGCCCGGGTGGTCACCTCGCCGAGGTCGCGCACGCCCTGCAGCACGACGATCTGCGGGATCGTCAGCCCGGTAGCGCGCGACACCTCGCGCGAGCGCAGGTCGACCGCGCGCACGATGCGCCGGATCGCCTTGAAGATGCGCGCCGCCTGGTCGGGCTTGGGCCTGGGGTCCGGCATGTTTTTCACCCTTATGGTTTGAACTCTGACGATTAGAGCCCTATGTAATGCCGGTCAAACGGATTTCAAAGGAGGTCGGCAGCCCATGTGCGGCATTTGCGGAGAAGTGGTGTTCGGCGAGGAAAGCGCGGACGCGTCCCGGGTCGAGCGGATGGCCAAGGCAATGGCGGCGCGCGGGCCGGACGGCATGGGCGTGACGGCCTACGGCCGCGTGGCGCTCGGTCACCGGCGGCTCAGGATCATCGACCTCAGCGACCGGGGCGCGCAGCCGATGCGCGATCCGGCCGCCGGCGTGTCGCTGGTCTTCAACGGCTGCATCTACAACTACCAGGAACTGCGCGGCGAGCTGGTCGCGCTCGGCCACCGCTTCGCCTCCGGCAGCGACACCGAGGTGATTCTGCGCGCCTGGATCGAGTGGGGCCCGGACTGCGTGGCGCGCTTCCACGGCATGTTCGCCTTCGCCGTGCACGAGGCCGACAGCGGCCGGGTGAGCCTGGTGCGCGACCGCTTCGGCATCAAGCCGCTGTACCTGAGCGAGGCGTCGGGCCGGCTCGCCTTCGCCTCCACACTGCCGGCGCTGCTCGCCGGCGGCGGCATCGACACGTCGATCGACCGGATCGCTCTCCACCATTACATGACCTGGCACGCGGTGGTGCCGGCGCCGCGGACCATCCTTGCCGGCGTGCGCAAGCTGCCGGCGGCGACGATCCGCACCTACGAGGCCGACGGCCGCTTCTCCGACCGCACCTACTGGGAGCCGCGGTTCGACAAGACGGCCGAGGACCTTGTCCGCCCCGCCGGGGAGTGGCGCGACATGGTGCTCGACGCCCTGCGCACGGCGGTGCGCCGGCGCATGGTCGCCGACGTGCCGGTCGGCGTACTGCTGTCGGGCGGGGTCGATTCCTCGCTGATCGTCGGCCTGCTCGCCGAGGAAGGCCAGCGCGACCTTGCCACTTTCTCCATCGGCTTCGAGTCCGCCTTCGGCGAGACCGGCGACGAGTTCAGCTATTCGGACCTGATCGCCGAGCGCTTCGGGACCAGCCATCACAAGATCTTCATCCCGTCCTCGGAGATGCTCGACGCCCTGCCGGACGCGATCGCGGCGATGTCCGAGCCGATGGTCTCCTACGACAACATCGGCTTCTATCTGCTGTCGCGCGAGGTCTCCAAGCACATCAAGGTGGTGCAGTCGGGCCAGGGGGCCGACGAGGTGTTCGCCGGCTACCACTGGTATCCGCCGCTGGTCGGCTCCAACACGCCGGCCGCCGACTACGCCGCCGCCTTCTTCGACCGCACGCAGGAGCGGCTGCGCGAGCATCTCGCGCCGGAGTATCTGAGCGAGCGCGACGAGAGCCTGGCCTTCGTCGAGGCGCATTTCGCGCAAGCCGGCGCCGACGACCCGGTCGACAAGGCGCTCCGGCTCGACACCCACGTCATGCTCATCGACGATCCGGTCAAGCGGGTCGACAACCACACCATGGCCTGGGGGCTGGAGGCGCGCGTTCCGTTCCTCGACCACGAACTGGTCGAGCTGTCCGGCCGCATCCCGGCCGAGCACAAGCTCGCCCAGGGCGGCAAGGGCGTGCTCAAGGATGCCGCGCGCAAGGTGATCCCGTCCGCGGTGATCGACCGGCCGAAGGGCTATTTCCCGGTGCCGGCGCTGAAATACCTTGAGGGCGAGCGCCTCGACATGGTGCGGAGCGCGCTGACCAACGACGCCGCCCGGGCGCGCGGCCTGTTCCGGCAGGACTATCTCGACCGGTTGTTCGCCGATCCGACCGCCCACATCACCAAGCTGCGCGGCTCCGAACTGTGGCAGGTCGCACTGCTGGAACTGTGGCTGCAGGCGCAGGGGGTGTGACCATGGCAGAACAGACCCGCCGCCGCGCCAGGCACGCCTACGACCACCGTCTGCGCCGCATGCGCGGCCAGGCCCTGAAGCCGGAGAACCCGGGCGCGGCCGAGGCGGGCCAGCGTGACGTCGCGGTCGACTGCGGCTGGGGCCGGCTGATCTTCGGCACCACCTTCGACGAACCGGGCGCCCTGGTCGCCGCCTTGCAGGAGGAGCGGCCGGACCGGCGCGACATCGCCTTCTACGTGCGTGATCCGCACGTGCTGCTGGCGGCAGCCCCCCAGGAGCTGTTCCTCGATCCCTCGCACACCTACCGGCTCGACCTCGCCACTTACCGGGCTGCGCGCAGCCGGCGCAAGGGCTTCACGATCCGCCGCGTCTCCTCCAAGGGCGACGCGGAGGCGGTCAACTGCCTTTACACCAGTCGCGGCATGGTGCCGGTGCCGGTCGAGTTCTTCTGGACCCGGCTCGATCCGCGCACCATCACCGTGCTGGTCGCCGAGGAGGAGGAGAGCGGCGAGATCGTCGGCACGGCGATGGGCGTCGACCATCAGCGCTGCACCGGCGGCGCCGACGGCGGCGCCTCGCTGTGGTGCCTGGCGGTGTCGCCGCAGGCGCGCTTTCCCGGTGTCGGCGAGGCGCTGGTGCGCCGGCTCGCAGAACTCTACAAGGGGCGCGGCCGGCCGCACCTCGACCTGTCGGTGATGCACGACAACGCCCAGGCGATTGCGCTCTACGAGAAGCTCGGCTTCGCGCGCGTGCCCTTCTTCACGGTGAAGAAGAAGAACACCATCAACGAGGCGCTCTATGCCGGTCCGCCGGTCGAGGAAGCGCTCAACCCCTATGCCGCAATCATCGTCAACGAGGCGCGCCGGCGCGGCATCCAGGCGCAGATTATCGACGCCGACGGTGGCTTCTTCCGCCTGTCCTACGGTGGGCGCTCGGTCAAGTGCCGGGAATCCTTGAGCGAATTCACCTCCGGCGTGGCCATGTCGATCTGCGACGACAAGGCGGTGACGCGCCGCGTCGTCGAGCGCGCCGGGCTGAGCGTGCCCGAGCAGATCGCGGCCGGCGACGAGGCCGCCCTGGCGGCGTTCCTGGACCGCCACGGCTCGGTGGTGGTCAAGCCGGCGCGCGGCGAACAGGGCCGTGGCATCGCGGTCGGCCTGACCGGCCTGGAAGAGACGCTGGCCGCGATCGAGGCGGCGCGCGCCTTCTGCAACGAGGTGCTGGTCGAGCAATGCGTCGCGGGCCAGGACCTGCGCCTGGTCGTGATCGACTACAAGGTGGTGGCGGCGGCGATCCGACGGCCGGCACAGGTGATCGGCGACGGGCGCAGCAGCATCCGCGACCTGATCGCGGTGCAGTCGCGCCGGCGCGCGGCGGCGACCGGCGGCGAATCGACCATTCCCCTGGACGCCGAGACCGAGCGCTGCGTGGCCTCGGCCGGCTTCAGTCTCGACGACGTGCCGCAGGCCGGCACGGCGATCTGCGTGCGTAAGACGGCCAACCTGCACACAGGCGGCACCATCCACGACGTCACCGGCGAGACCCACGGCGCGCTGATCGAGGCGGCGGTGTCGGCGGCGCGCGCGATCGAGATCCCGGTCACCGGCATCGATCTGATGGTCAGGAGCCCGCGCGAGCCCGGCTACTGGTTCATCGAGGCCAACGAGCGCCCGGGCCTTGCCAACCACGAGCCGCAGCCGACCGCCGAGCGCTTCGTCGACTTCCTGTTCCCGCTGTCGATGCCGCAACCGGTGCGCAGCGCCTGGCGCAGGGAGGCTGAATGAGCCTGCTCGCCATCGACCTCGACTATCTGGCCGGCGCGCTGGAGGCGCTGCTCGCGATCCCGAGCCCGACCGGCTATACCGACGCCATCGCCCGCCACGTCTGCCTGGAGCTGGAACGGCTCGGCGTCGCCTACGAGGTGACCCGGCGCGGCGCGATCCGGGCGCGGCTGCCCGGCGCCGTGACGCGCCCGGCGCGTGCCTTCGTCTCGCATGTCGACACGCTCGGCGCCCAGGTGAAGGCGCTGAAGGACAACGGCCGGCTAGAACTGGTGCCGATCGGCCACTGGTCGGCGCGCTTCGCCGAAGGCGCGCGCACGACGGTGTTCACGGAGGAAGGCGCCTATACCGGCACGATCCTGCCGCTGCGCGCCTCCGGCCACACCTTCAACACCGGCGTCGACGAATTGCCGATCGGCTGGGACCATGTCGAACTCAGGATCGACGCCTACGCCAGGTCGAAGGCCGACCTGAACCGGCTCGGCGTCGACGTCGGCGACATCGTTGCCATCCATCCCTGCCCGGAATTCCTCGACAACGGCTTCATCGTCTCGCGCCACCTCGACAACAAGGCCGGCGTCGCCGTCATGCTGGCGGCGCTCAAGGCGCTGGTCGAGGCGAAGGCGCAGCCGACGGTCGACGTGTTCTGGCTGTTCACCATCGCCGAGGAAACCGGCCACGGCGCGGCATCCATCCTGACGCCGGAGATCGCGTCGCTGGTCGCTATCGACAACGGCACCACGGCGCCCGGCCAGAACTCCGACGAGTTCGGCGTGACCATTTCCATGGCCGACCAGACCGGGCCGTTCGACTACCACCTGACCCGCAAGCTGGCGCATCTGTGCCGGGACAACGACATCAAGTGGCAGAAGGACGTGTTCCGCTTCTACCGCTCCGATGCGGCCTCCGCGGTCGAGGCGGGGGCGGACGTGCGCACCGCGCTGGTCACCTTCGGCGTCGATGCCAGCCACGGCTACGAGCGCATCCACATGCACGCCCTGCGTTCGCTGGCCGAACTGGCGGTGTGCTATGCGACGAGCCCGGTGGAGATCACCCGCGACGCCACCGAGTTCGGCAGCCTGAAGGGCTTCACGACCCAGCCGACGCGCGACGCGGAGCAGAGCCTGCATCCGGACACGCGCCGCCCGGAACGGCCGGAGGATGATTCAGGGCCGGAGCACGGGTGACACGTCACCTCAGGCGGGTTCGAGGGCGGGGCCGTCGCACAGCACGGGAGGGGTCAGGATCCTGTGCAGTTCCCTGTTGCCGGCGACCAGATCGGCGAGCGACAGGCCGTCTAGCGCGGCATAGAAGGCGCCGACCGCGCCGACGATGGCGATCCGCAGCCGGCAGGCGGCGGTGAGCGGGCAGCGGTTGTCGACGCCCTGGAAACACTCGGCGAAGGGCACGTCCGCCTCGAACGAGCGGAACACCGTGCCGACGTTGATCTCCTCCATCGCCATGCCGAGCCGGATGCCGCCGTTGCGTCCGCGCGTGGTCCGCAGGTAGCCCTTCTGGCTGAGCAGGTGGATCACCTGGGCAATGTGGTTCTCCGAGGCGTTGCAGGCCCTGGCAATCTCGGCCTTGCGCACCGTGCGCGCGCTGTTGACGGCACAGAACATCAGCGTCCGCATGGCCAGGTTCGTTCGCATCGTCAGGCGCATGGGCATTTCCGTTCTTGAACATTTATATTCGGCTAATCTATTCCACCCGGCGCGCCGCGGACAAGGCTGCAAATGAGGCCTCAGCCGGAGGTCCGTAAGAACACTTATGACTCGGCCTGCATTCGTCTCCACAGATTCGAGACTGTCCAAGGTATCAATGGGGTCATGCCTTGTCGGAAAAAGGCGAAATTATAGAGAAAGTCAGGTAGTCTCAACTGCGCCGTGCCCGGATCATCCGGCCCTTGCGCCGGCCCTTGCGCATGAGGCTCATTGTCAGGGCGGGGCGGCCACCTTATAAATTCAAGGATACGAATATAATCAACTTATGATTAGTGTCGCTGCGACGATGTGGCTGATAGGGGAGGGTGTGGAAAAGATATATCTGTGATTTATCATTTTCGCCCTTCTCAAGGAGCGGTCAGAATGGACCTGGACATTGTAGAACTGTCGCGTCTGCAGTTTGCGCTGACAGCGATGTATCACTTCCTGTTCGTCCCCCTCACGCTGGGCCTGTCGATCATCATCGCCATCATGGAGACCGTCTATGTCATGACGGGACGCCCGATCTGGCGGCAGATGACCAAGTTCTGGGGCTCGCTGTTCGGCATCAACTTCGTGCTCGGTGTGGCGACCGGCATCACGATGGAGTTCCAGTTCGGCATGAACTGGAGCTACTACAGCCACTATGTCGGCGACATCTTCGGTGCGCCGCTGGCGATCGAGGGCCTGATGGCCTTCTTCCTGGAAGCGACCTTCGTCGGCCTGTTCTTCTTCGGCTGGGACAAGCTGTCCAGGGTCGGCCACCTCGTGGTCACCTGGCTGGTCGCCGTCGGCTCCAACTTCTCCGCCCTGTGGATCCTGATCGCCAACGGCTGGATGCAGAACCCGGTCGGGTCGCAGTTCAATCCGATGACCATGCGCATGGAGATGACCAGCTTCTTCGACGTCATGTTCAACGAGGTCGCCCAGGCCAAGTTCGTGCATACGGTATCCGCCGGCTACGTCACCGCCGCCGTCTTCGTGCTCGGCGTGTCGGCCTGGTATCTGCTGAAGGACCGTCACGTCGAACTGGCGCGCCGGTCGATCGCGGTCGCAGCCAGCTTCGGCCTCGCCTCGGCGCTGTCGGTGGTCGTGCTCGGCGACGAGTCCGGCTATTCGGTCACCCATTCGCAAAAGATGAAGCTCGCCGCTATCGAGGCGATGTGGGACACCGAGCCGGCGCCGGCGGCCTTCACCGCCTTCGGCTTCCCCGACCAGGAGGCGCGCGAGACGCACTATGCCATCCACATTCCCTTCGCCATGGGCCTGATCGGCACGCGCTCGCTGACCCAGCAAATCCCCGGCATCAACGAGCTCGAGCAGCAGGCGGAGGAGCGCATCCGCTCCGGCATCCTCGCCTATGACGCGCTGATGACCCTGCGCAGCGAGAAGGAGGCCGCCCCGGAGGCGGTCAAGGCCACCTTCGAGCGCCACAGCGCCGACCTCGGCTTCGCGCTGCTGCTCAAGCGCTACATCGACGACCCGCGCGAGGCGAGCGAGGAGCAGATCGTGAAGGCCGCTTACGACACCGTGCCGCGCGTCTGGCCGCTGTTCTGGGCGTTCCGGATCATGGTCGGCCTCGGCTTCGCCTTCATCGGGGTGATGGCCTACTTCTTCTATCGGGCGAGCTTCTGCGGCATGCGCTTTCCACGCGCCGCGCTGTGGCTGGCGGTGGTGACGATCCCGGCGCCCTGGATCGCCGCAGAACTCGGCTGGTTCGTGGCCGAATACGGCCGCCAGCCCTGGACGGTCGACGGCGTCCTGCCGACCGCCCTGTCCGTCTCGCACCTCAGCATCGGCGAGGTCGCCTTCACGCTCGCGGGCTTCGTGCTGTTCTATTCGGTCCTGTTCATCATCGAGATGGGGCTGATGCTCAAGTACATCCGCAAAGGCCCGTACTTTGACGTTTCCGAAACAACTGCTTGGATGGAGGAGCGGGCTGCACGCAACCCGCGGTCCGGTACGGCGGCGCAGCCTGCGGAGTGAGGGTCATGATCCTGCATCAACTCATCGATTTCGAGACGCTCCGCGTCATCTGGTGGGGACTGCTCGGCGTGCTGCTGATCGGATTCGCGCTGACCGACGGATTCGACATGGGCGTCGGCGCGCTGCTGCCCTTCGTTGCGCGCACGGACGTCGAGCGACGGGTCGCCATCAACACCATCGGACCGGTTTGGGAAGGCAACCAGGTTTGGTTCATCCTCGGCGGCGGCGCCATCTTCGCCGCCTGGCCGCCGCTCTACGCGGTCAGCTTCTCCGGCTTCTATCTGGCCATGTTTCTGGTCCTGGCGGCGCTCATCCTGCGGCCGGTCGCCTTCACGTACCGGTCCAAGCGGATCGATCCGCGCTGGCGGGAAGCCTGGGACTGGGCCCTGTTCGTGGGCGGCGCCGTACCAGCGCTGATCTTCGGCGTCGCCGTCGGCAACGTCCTGCAGGGCGTGCCGTTCCGCCTGACGGAAGACCTGATGCCCCTCTACGAGGGGTCCTTCATCGGCCTGCTCAATCCCTTCGCGCTCCTGTGCGGACTGACCTCCGTCGCCATGCTGGTCATGCACGGCGGCGCCTGGCTGTCGCTGAAGGCGTCGGGGCCGGTGGCCCTGCGCGCCCGCCGCTACGGGGAAGGCGCGGCGCTGGTCGCGGTGGCGGGCTACGCGTTCGCCGGCGTCTGGCTGGCGGTCGGCATCGACAGCTTCGCCTTCGCAGGTCCGGTGGCGACCGACGGCCCGTCCAATCCGCTGCTGAGCGAGGTCCTGCATGGCGGCAGTTGGCTCAATGCCTACGCCGAGCGGCCGTGGATCGCGATCGCGCCGCTGCTCGGCTTTGCCGGCGCCCTGCTGGCGTGGGCGGGGCTGCGCGCCGGACGGGAGGTCAGCACGTTGCTGGCGTCGAAACTCGCGATCTTCGGCATGATCTCGTCGGTCGGCCTGACGATGTTTCCGTTCATCCTGCCCTCGACCGTCGATCCGGCCTCGTCGCTGACGGTCTGGGACAGCTCCTCGTCGCATCTGACCCTGTTCGTCATGCTGGTGGCGACAGTCGTCTTCATGCCGCTGATCCTCATGTACACCGCCTGGATGCTCGGCCTGTTCGCGGCCGCCATCTTTGCTGTCATGAGCGCCATGTGGCTGGAGATGCAGGAGGACGACCTGCTGTTCGCAAAATCCGGCCAGACCGCCAAGGGGAAGGCAGACGATGTTTGACACGATCCAGTCGGGACTGATCGACCGACGTAAGTTCCTGGCCTTCGCGGCCGGCTCGACTGCGCTGGTCGCCGCAGCGCCGGCAGCACGAGCGGCCAAGGTGAAGACCTCGGCGCGCATCGTGATCCTCGGCGCCGGTGCGGCCGGGACGGCGCTGGCAAATCGCCTGGTCGATCGACTGGACGGTGCCAGGATCACCCTGGTCGATCCGCGCAAGCAGCATCTCTACCAGCCGGGCTTCACGCTCATCGCCGCCGGACTGAAGCCGGCGAGCTACTCGGTGTCGGACACCGGCCACTGGTTGCCGGGCGGGATCGACTGGATCCAGGAGGCAGCAGCCGAGATCGACCCCGAAGCCAAGAAGGTGGTCACCTCGGGCGGCAGGACGCTCGAGTACGACTATCTCGTCGTCGCCGCCGGCCTGTCGCTGGACTACGGCGCGATCGAGGGCATGTCGCTCGACCTGATCGGGACCAACGGCATCGGCTCCGTCTACGCCGGGCCCGACTATGCCGCCAAGACCTGGCAGGAGATGGACCGCTTCACCGACAAGGGCGGCGTCGCCCTGTTCACCCGGCCGGCGACCGAAATGAAATGCGCCGGCGCACCGCTGAAATACACCTTCCTGACCGACGACTACGCGGTGCGCAAGGGAACCCGGGGCAAGACGAAGATCGTCTACGCGGCCCATGCCAAGGCGCTGTTCTCGGTGCCGATCGTCAACGAGAAGGTGCGCATGCTGTTCGGCGAGCGCGGCTTCGACGTGGTCCACGATCACGTCATGACGGCGATCGACTCGGGCCGCAAGATCGCCACCTTCAACACTCCGGACGGCCCGAAGGAGATCGGCTACGACTTCACCAACGTCATCCCGCCGATGAAGGCGCCGGATGTGGTGAGAAACAGCCCGCTGCCGTGGACGACCGGTCCCTGGAGCGACCAGGGATGGGTCGAGGTCGACCGGCACAGCATGCGCCATGTCCGCTATCCGGAGGTTTTCGCCGTCGGCGATATCGCCGGCGTGCCGAAAGGCAAGACGGCGGCCAGCGTCAAGTGGCAGGTGCCGGTGGTCGAGGAGCAGCTCGTCGCCCAGATCGAGGGCAAGACCAGCGATGCGCGCTATGACGGCTACACCTCCTGCCCGCTGATCACGCGCGTCGGGCGGGCGATGCTGATCGAGTTCGACTACAAGGACAACCTGACCCCGTCCTTCCCCGGCGTGATCGCGCCGCTGGAGGAGTTGTGGGTGTCCTGGCTGATGAAAGAAATCGCCCTCAAGGCGACCTACAACGCCATGCTGCGCGGCCGCGCCTGAGGAGGAAACGCCATGAAGGAACTCACATTCGGCATGCTGCTGGCGGTCTTCGAGGAAATGTTCGGGCCGCTGCTGTTCTGGCTCATGGTCGCGGCAGCCGCGCTGATCACGCTTGCCTTCGTCTATGTGGTCATCCGTGACCGGAGTCTGGAGAGCACCCGGCTGGTGCGCGCCGAACTGCTGGCACCGGTCGGGGCGATCGCGGCGATCCTGTTCGTCCAGTTCATCACCAACTCCGGCTTCAAGGACATCGGCGGACCGATCGACGTCATCGCCCTGATCCTGATTGGCGTCGCCGGGGCGGTCGGACTGACCTTCCTCGCCTATGTCGCGCAGGCGGTTCTGGGCGGCAAGGCGAAGCGCACCGGATAGCCTGGGCGGTCGGCCTCGCGCCGTATATCGGCGCGGACGGTGTCAGAAAACGGGTTTGCCACGATGCCGCGCGGCCTTCCGCCGCGCGGCATCGTCCGTTCCGGATCCGCCACATCTTGCCGTCATCGTCAGCGTGGCGCGGCGATCCTGATCAGGACCGCAGAAACGGCATGGTTGACGAGCAGCGGCGCGGCGCTGAAGACCAGGATGAGCAGCCACATGCTGCGGTCCGGCGGCACCAGCTGCATCACCTCGGCGAGCGCGGGAACGTGGGGCGGGACCGCGAGCAGGCCCGTGCACAAGGCGAGGGCGGCCCACACCCATGGATTGCCGGTCACTTCGTTGCGCAGGACCGCCGAGGTGTGATGGCGCATGGCGAAGACGTGCCACAGCTGCGCGAAGGCCAGGGTGAGGAAACTGACCGTGACCAGCGCGTCGCCGTCCAGCTCGAGCCATGCCTCTGCGGCCAGCAACGCCGCGAGCGTGCCCGCAGTCAGCGCCACGCCATGCGCGACGATCCCCGACCATTGCAGCGGGCCGAGGATCGGCTCGCCCGGCGGGCGCGGCGGGCGCGCCATGACGTTCCTTTCGCCCTCGCCCATGGCCAGGGCGAAGGCGGGGAAGACATCGGTCACGAGGTTGAGATAGAGGATCTGCAGCGGCAGCAGCGGCAGGGGCAGGGCGAACAGAATGGCGAGCCCGACCACCAGCACCTCGCTAAGGTTGCACGAAAGCAGGTAGGCGGCGAAA
Source organism: Polymorphum gilvum SL003B-26A1 (assembly GCF_000192745.1). NCBI lineage: Bacteria > Pseudomonadati > Pseudomonadota > Alphaproteobacteria > Rhodobacterales > Paracoccaceae > Polymorphum > Polymorphum gilvum. The sequence goes on along the minus strand of NC_015259.1, from coordinate 2,809,951 downwards.
CGCCGGATGTTGCCGAAGATGATCCTGCCTTCGCGGATCGCCTTCACGATGGAGGGAAACGCATCGTCGAGCAGGACCATGGCGGCGGCCTCGCGGGCGACATCGGTGCCGCGCAGGCCCATGGCGATGCCAATGTCAGCCTGGCGCAGGGCCGGGGCGTCGTTGACGCCGTCGCCGGTCATGGCGACGACCGCGCCGGCCTTCTGGTAGGCGCGCACCAGGCCGAGCTTCTCGGCCGGACTGACCCGGGCGAAGATGCCGGCCTGGAGCAGGCTGGCGTCCTGCCGGGCGTGCAGGTCGGCAAGGTCCGGTCCCTCGATCGCGCCGATGCCGTTTTCCTCCAGCCCGACCATGCGGCCTATGCTGCGCGCGGTCACGGCATGGTCGCCGGTCACCATGACGACCTTGATGCCCGCCTGCCGGCAGGCGGCGATCGCCTCCGGAACGTCCACGCGGGCAGGATCCTCCAGGCCGACCAGGCCGAGGAAGGTCAGGTCGCGATAAGGGTCCTGTTCCGGGTCCGGTGCCCTCCGGCATGCGATGGCAAGGACGCGCAGACCCCGCTGGCCGAACTGGTCGACCCGGCGCAGCCAGTCCGCCCGCTCGTCGTCGCCGAAGGCGACGTCGCCCGTGTCCCCCTCGCGGCGCACGCACCGCTCCAGCACGGCTTCCGGTGCACCCTTGACGGCATAGAGGCAGCCGTCGGCCTCCCGGTGCACCGTCGCCATCATCCGGGTGGCCGTGTCGAAGGCGTGTTCGCGCAGTTCCGGCCGTTCGGCGAGCAGTGTCGCGCGCCGCAGGTCGGCCTTCCGACCGGCACGCAGCAGGGCGAGTTCCATGGGGTCGCCGCTATCCTGGTCGCGGCCGGTTCCGTCGTCAGCGCCGAGGCTGGCGTTGTTGCACAGGACGGCGACCTCCAGAAGGCGGCGGAGCTGCGGCTCGTCCCTCAGGGCCTCTGCCCGCGTGCCCGGGTGTGCGCCTTCGTAGGCAAGGTCGATTTCGCCCGACGGTATCCAGATTCGGCGCACCGTCATCCGGTTTTCGGTCAGGGTGCCGGTCTTGTCGGTCAGGATCACGGTCGTCGCGCCGAGGGTCTCCACCGCCGGAAGCCGCTCGATGAGGGCGTTCTGACGCGCCATGCGCCACATGCCGCGCGCCAAGGTGAGGGTGGCGACAACCGGAAGGCCCTCCGGGATCGCAGCGACGGCGAGCGCGATGGCCGCTTCGACCATCAGCAGGGCGTCTTCGCCCTTGGCCAGACCGATGCCGGCGATGACCGCAGTCAGTGCCAGCGTCGCCCAGACCAACTGGCCGGACAAGCGGGCGAGGTCTCGCTCGAGCGGCGTGCGCTCGGGCGAGGCTTCCGCGACCAGAAGGGCGATGCGCCCGAGTTCGGTATCGACGCCTGTGCCGACGACGACACCGAGCCCGCTGCCCTGGGTGACCGAGGTACCCTTGAACAGCATGGAGGCGCGGTCGCCGAGGCGTGCGCCGGCGGCGACCGGCTCGTGGCCCTTGTCGACGGGCACCGATTCGCCGGTAAGGGTGGATTCGTCGGCGGCGAGGTTCGCGGCCTCGATCAGGCGCAGGTCGGCGGAAATGCCGTCGCCGCCTTCGACCAGCACGATGTCGCCGGGGACCAACTGTTCGGCCGGCACCATGCGGACGTGCCCGGCACGACGCACCCTGGCTGACTGGGTGCCGAGCGCGCGCAGCGCCTCGATCGAGCGCGCCGCCTTGCGCTCGGTCAGGAAGCCGATCAGGCCGTTGAGCGCCAGCACGACCAGGATGGCGATGCCCTCGTTCCACTCGCCGAAGGCGAGGGCGAGAGCGGCCGCGGTGGCAAGAAGATAGACGACGGGGCTGCTGACCTGATGCGCCAGCAGGGCGAGGACCCCGATCGTCGCGCGCCGTTCGAGCTGGTTCGGGCCGAAGCGGGCAAGGCGTGCCTCGACCTCGGCGTCATCAAGACCAGTCCGGGCGTCGACGGAGAGGCGGGCGAGGACCTCGTCCGCAGTCAGGCCGTGGCTATCCTCCGGCGGGGTAACGGGCCGTGTAGCCGTGTGCATGTCGGTTGTCGTGGCTCCCCGGACTGCTGCGCTGCGATGGCTCCTGCAGCCAGCGACGCCTTGTAGCATGCCGCGCGCCCATGCCCATGCCCATAACCATAACCATAACCATGACCATGACAGAGTTCATGGCCTGGCTCATGCCCGGCCGCGCGCCGCAGTGCCGGGGACGTCAGTCCGCCTGTTGACGGGCTGCGGGCGGCCTGCCATGGCGGGCCAGCAGGTCGATGACCTCATCGTCATCGACCTGGGTGAAATCCAGATAGTAGAAGCCGATCGCATAGAACGGTGCGGGGGTTTCCAGGCAGACCGTCTCGTCGACTTCGGGCCGCAGGCGGGCGAGCGTGTCGGCGGGCGCGACCGGAACGGCGAGGATGAGACGCGCGGGCTTCTGCCGGCGCAGGCCCTTGAGCGCGGCGCGCACGGTCGCGCCGGTCGCGATGCCGTCGTCGACCACGATCACCGTCCTGCCCTCGACCGGCACCTTGGCGCGGCCCGCGAGGTAGAGCGTGCGCCGGCGCTCGATCTCGGCAAGCTGCCGCGCCTTCATCGCCTCCAGTTCTGCATCCGAGACGCCGGTGTAGCGGCGCACGTCCTCGTTGACGACCAACTGCGGCTCGTCGCCGTCGACCACTGCGGCGAGCGCCAGTTCCGGCTGGCCGGGCGTGCCGATCTTGCGCACCAGAACGAGGTCGAGAGGCGCGTTGAGGGCATCGGCGATCACCGCGGCGACGGGCACGCCGCCGCGCGGCAGGGCGAGCACGACCGGATCGACGTAGCCGCGGCGCACGAGCCGGTCGGCCAGCGCCTTGCCCGCCTCATGCCGGTTGGCGAAGATATGGCTCATGATCCTTCTCCGAGCAGATGGCGGGCGAACCAGTCGCCGGCCTGGCGGATGACCTCGTCCAGCGTGCCGGGTTCCTCGAACAGATGCGAGGCGCCGGGAACGACGACCAGCGCCTTTTCGCAGGTCAGGCGCGCATAGGCCTGCTCGTTGAGGCCGATCACCATGTCGTCGTCGCCGCCGACGATGAGTAGCGTTGGGGCGCGCACCCGTGCGAGGTACGAGGCGGCGAGGTCCGGCCGGCCGCCGCGCGAGACCACAGCGGCGACCGTCTCGGGCACGGCCGCGGCGGCGACGAGGGCTGCCGCGGCACCCGTGCTGGCGCCGAACAGGCCGAGGGGGAGATCGCGCGTCGCCGGCTCGTCCTGGGTCCAGAACACCGTTTCCATCACCCGTTCGCCGAGCAGGGGGATGTCGAACACGTTGGCGCGATCGCGCGCCTCCGCCTCGGTCAGGAGGTCGAACAGCAGCGTGGCGAGGCCGCGGTCGTTGAGGGCTTCGGCGACGTGGGCGTTGCGCGGGCTGAGCCGACTGGAACCGCTGCCGTGGGCGAACAGGACAAGGCCCCGGGCGCCGTCCGGGACGACGAGCCGGCCGGCCAGCCGCTTGCCGCCGATTGTCACCTCCTGCGCCGTTGACCTGACCGATGATCGAAACGACATGCCGACCCCCCCATGTTGCCGAGACGGTCGCACCAAGATAGCGGTCCCGACGGCACGATCATTGACGCGGCTCAAGGCTGACGGCATTTGTTGGCCGACACGGGTCGGCCCGGGCGGCGGCCGGCGACGCAGGGGAGAGTGGCATGGCCGGAGGGATCGCAGCGCTCGTGGCGGGTTCGCTCGCCTTGCTGGTCGTCGCAGCGCCGGCCGGCGCCGACGAGGCGGCCCGGCGTGGCGAGGCGGTCGTCGAGCAATGGTGCCGGATGTGCCATCTGCGCGCGGATCAGGAGCCGGATCCGGACTTGGCGCCGCCCTACGAGGACATCGTCATGATCCCCGGCCGCGACCGCGCCTATTTCGAGCGTTTCCTGGAGGAAGACCACTTCCCGATGACGACCTTCCGCCTGTTCGATCACGAGAAGGCCGACGTGGTCGCCTATCTGCTGGCGCTGCAGGAACGGGAGAGGAGGCGGCAGTCGGCGCGCTGATCGATTTCGGGGCTTGATACCGGTCAATGTGGTCCTGGCCGCATGGGGGCACATTTGTCCACAAAGGGGCGCCACGCATCGCGGGATGCTGCCCCGCGACATGGGCCAACCGCAGGGAGGACACACATGCAGTCGCCGCCGAACATCACCTTTCGCCATCTGGAGCGCACGCCGGAAGTGGAGGAACACATCCATCGCCGGATCGAGGAACTGCAGAAGTACCATCCGCGCATCGTCAGCTGCGACGTGGTCATCGACGCGCCGCAGAAGACGCATGTCACCGGGCGCGAGTTCAAGGTCCACCTGACGGTGCATGTGCCCGGGCCGGACATCCACGTGTCGCGCAGCCTCGGCCGCAGCGAAGCGGCTGAAGACCTCAATCTGGCGATCCACAAGGTCTTCGACGCCGCCCGGCGCGAGCTGAAGGAGCAGGAGCGCAAGATGGGTGCGGTCGAGGTCAAGCACCATGCGCCGGTCCTGCACGGCACCATCGACCGCCTGTTCGAGGGCGAGGGCTACGGCTTCATCCGTGCCGACGACGGCCGCGAAGTCTATTTCGGCCGCGATTCGATGACCGCAGGAGACTGGACCGCGCTCAAGGTCGACACGAAGGTGCGCTTCCGCGAGGAGAGCGGCGACAAGGGCCCCTACGCGGCGAGCGTTGCGGTCGTCGGCTGAGGCGCCGCACAGGAGGGAAGGCGAGGGCGACGCGATGCCTCGGGCGGGCACACAGGGCCGGGACGACGGTGCCGAGCGGCCAGACGGCCGGGGGCGTGAGGTAGTCGCGGGCAACCTGGCGGTCGCGGCGAAGCTGCGTGCCTATGCCGACCTGCTCGAACAGCAGGGTGCCGACGGCTTTCGCGAGAAGGCCTACCGGCGCGCGGCCGACACGGTCGCAGCCCTCGACCGTCCGGTCGGGGAGATCCTCGACGAGGAAGGCCGCGCCGGCCTGATCGCCCTGCCGGGCGTCGGCAAGGGTATCGCCGGTGCCATCGCCGAGATGGTCGCGAGCGGGCGCTGGGCGCAGTTGGAGCGGCTGTCGGGCGAGCTGTCGCCCGAAAAGTTGTTCCAGACCATCCCGGGCATCGGTCCGAAGCTGGCCGAACGTCTGGCCGGCGAGTTGCACCTGGAGACGCTGGAGGACCTGGAGGCGGCGCTGCACCTTGAAGCTGCGCCGCTGAAGGGGCTCGGGCCGCGGCGGCGCGAGGCGATCACCGCCATCCTCGCCGAACGGCTGGGCCGGCCGGCGCTACGCAGCCAGGGGGGCGATGTGCCGCAGCCGAACGTCGGACTCCTGCTGCAGGTGGACGACATGTACCGCACGCGCGCGGCGGCCGGGACGCTGCGCAAGATCGCCCCGAAGCGGTTCAACCCGACCGGCGAGGCCTGGCTGCCGGTGCTGCACGCGCGCCACGACGACTGGCACTTCACCGCGCTGTATTCCAACACCAAGCTTGCCCATCAACTCGACAGGACCCACGATTGGGTGGTGATCTATTTTCAGCAGGAAGGGCATGGGGAAGGCAGATGCACGGTGGTAACGGAATCGCACGGACCGATGAAGGGCAGGCGGGTGGTGCGCGGCCGCGAACGGGACTGCCAGGAAGCGGCGGGCCTTGCCTGAAGGCTGTCGGCCCCGCGCGGGGCCTTCGCCGGCGGGTCGCCATGGCGGTCTGGCTCATCGCTGCCGTCATGCTGATGGCTACCGTCGCGCCGATGCGGGCGCTGGCGGCCTCGGTGCTGGTGCACATCGACCTGTCCGACCAGGAAATGCAGGTCAGCGTCGGCGGTCGCCTGGTTCACACCTGGCCGGTGTCGACGGCGCGCCGCGGCTACCGCACGCCGACCGGTCGCTACCGGCCGACGCGCCTGGCGCGGGTCTGGTACTCGACCATCTACGACTACGCGCCGATGCCCTATTCGATTTTCTTCAAGGGCGGCTACGCGATCCACGGCACGACGGAAATCCGCAACCTCGGCCGGCCGGCCTCGCACGGCTGCGTACGGCTGCATCCGGACAATGCGCGCGCCCTGTTCGAACTGATCGAGGCCAACGGCAAGGCCTCGACCGAGATCGTCATCGTCCCTTAGCCGCCGGCTGCTCGCTGGCCCGCCGCGCTTCGTTCAGCCCATCATCAGCCGGTTGAGACGGTCGTCGTCGAGCAGCGTGCGGGTAAAGCCGCCGAAGGCCCATTCGCGCAGGCGGCTATGGCCGTAGGCGCCGCTGACTATCAGGTCGGCGCCTTCGCGCAGGGCGAGTTCGACCAGTTCCTCCTCCGGCGCGTCCGCCTCGCCGACGGCCTTCGCCTCGGCCCTGACGCCGTGCCGCATCAGCAGGCGGACGACGTCGGAGAGGCTGTCAGGGTCGCCGGTGCCGACGGCGGCGACGAGTACTCGTTCGGCCGGCCGCAGGCAGGGCAGGGCGGCCGAGACGGCTCGGCGGGCCTCGATCGTGTCCTTCCACGCGACCACGGCGGTCTTCGGCCGCCGGTAGACGGCGCCCTCGGCGGCGAACAGTACTGGCCGGCCCGTGCCGAGGACAAGGCTGCCGGGATCGGCACGGCGGAAGACGTCGGAAACCGAGGCGCCTTGCGGTGTGCCCGACACGACCAGGTCGGCCGCCGCCGCGGCACGGGCGAGGCCGACGCCGGGACCTGCGAGGTCCTGGCGCCAGGAAGCCTCGAAGCCGCCGCTGGCTACCGACAGGAACAGCTCCCGGGCCTGGTGCAGCGCGGCCTCGACCTCCTCGCGCATCTGCTGCCAGTAGACGCCGTCGATCGGATACATGCCGTCGCCGGTGATCACGGGCTGGACCCCGGCGCCGGCAAAGCCGATGAGGCTGGCATCGTGGTCCCTGGCCATGGCGGCGGCGAACTCGAGGCGCGAGCGGGCGTTCGCGTCCGTCTCGACATGGACGAGGATGGTGGTAATCGACATGGAATGGACCCCTCCGGTGTGTCGGTGCAACCATCGGCCGCGGGGCGCACCGTTTCATTGACGCCGATCAATCCGGAGCCCGCAGGGCCTTGGCGCGGCTATGCAAAACTTCGTATGACGCGTCCCGGCGCAGTTGCTACCGTAGGCGCTGCCCGACCTGCTGTCGAACCGAAAGGATGGGACCCTTGCCCGAGACCGACCTGCCGCTCGCCGGCCTGCCGTCCGCCGGTCATCCCGAGCAGCCGGCACTGCCTGCTCCGGTCGCCGCCGCAGAGCTGCGCCGGCCGGCGGACCTGTCGGGCCTGGCGTTCGACACCACGGACGATCTGGAGCCGCTGGAGGGCCTTGTCGGCCAGCGCCGGGCGCTCGACGCGCTCGAGGTCGCCACGCGGCTGGAGCGGACCGGCTTCAACCTGTTCGTCGTCGGCTCGAACGAGCGGATCGCCCGCGAGGCGGTGATCTCGACGCTGAAGAGCGCCGCCCGCGAACGCGCCAAGCCGGTCGACTGGATCTACGTCAACAATTTCAAGGAGCCGCACAAGCCGATCGCCATCGCGCTGCCGGCCGGCCGGGCGCCGGCCTTCCAGGGCGCGATGCGCACGCTGGTCGAGGATCTCAAGGCGGCGCTGCCGGCCGTGTTCCAGAGCGAGGAATACCAGGCGCAGCGCGCGGCCATCGACGAGGCCTACCAGCAGAAGCAGGCCGAGCTGTTCTCCAACCTGCAGAAGAAGGCGACGGCCCAGAACATCGCCCTGCTGCGTACGCCGATGGGCTTCGCCCTGGTGCCGGCGCGCGAGGGCAAGGTCGTGCCGCCGGACGAATTCAACGCACTGCCGCAGGAGGAGCGCGAGGCGATCCAGAAGGTCGTCAAGCAGCTGGAGGAGGAACTGGAGCGAATCGTGCGCCAAATCCCGCGCTGGGAAAAGGACAGGCGCGACGAGATCAAGCGCCTCAACGGCGACACGACGCAGGCGACGGTCGATCCGCAGATCAACGAGGTGCTGGCCGACTATTCCGACCTGCCGCAGATCGTCGACTACATGGAAGCGGTGCGCGCCGATCTGGTCGACAACGTCGCCATCTTCATCCTCAAGGACGAGGAGGCGTCGAGCGAGAGCGAGCCGATGATGCCGGGCAGCGCCTACGATCGCTACCGGGTCAACCTGTTCGTGTCCCAGGCCGAACACGACGGCGCCGCGCCGGTGATCGAGGAACTGCATCCGACGCTGAGCAACCTGACCGGCCGCGTCGAGCACATCGCCAGCCAAGGCGTGCTAGTGACCAATTTCGGCCTGATCAAGGCCGGCGCACTGCACCGCGCCAACGGCGGTTTCCTCGTTCTGGACGCCCGCGCGCTGCTGAGCGAAGCCTTCAGCTGGACGGCCCTGAAGCGGGCCCTGCGGCGCGGCACCATCGTCATAGAGGACATCAACCGCCTGATCGGTCTGACCAGCACGATCTCGCTCGAGCCGGCGCCGATCCCGCTCGACCTGAAGGTGATCCTGTTTGGCGATAGGCTGATCCACTTCCTGCTCGCCATGCTCGATCCCGAACTGGAGGAGCATTTCAAGATCGTTGCCGACTTCGAGGACGACATGGAGCGCAGCGCCGACAGCGAGGCGCTGCTCGTCCGCCTGTTCGCCACCATCCTCAGGCGCGAGAAGTTGCGGACGATGGAGCGCGATGCGGCTGCGCTGCTGATCGAGCAGGCCGCCCGCATGGCCGAGAACGCCCGCAAGCTGTCCCTGTCTGCCGACCAGCTGCGCGACATCCTGGCCGAGGCGGATCACTATGCCGGCCTGGGCGGGCGGACAGCGATCACGCGCGCGGACCTGCAGAAGGCGCTCGACCAGCGCATCGACCGTGCCTCGCGCATCCGCGAGCGGCTGCAGGAGCAAATCCTGCGCGAAGTGGCTCTGATCGACACGGACGGCGCCTGCGTCGGCCAGATCAACGGCCTCAGCGTGCTGCAGCTGGCCGGCCAGTCCTTCGGCCGTCCGTCGCGCATCACCTGCAGCGTGCGTCCCGGCGCCGGCAAGGTCGTCGACATCGAGCGCGAGGTCGAACTGGGCGGGCCGCTGCATTCAAAGGGCGTGATGATCCTGTCCGGCTTCCTCGCCGGTCGCTTTGCCCTCGATGCGCCGATGTCGCTGCAGGCGAGCCTGGTTTTTGAGCAGTCCTATGCGGGTGTGGAGGGCGACAGCGCCTCGTCGGCGGAACTCTACGCGCTGCTGTCGGCCATCGCCGGGGTGCCGCTGCGCCAGGACCTGGCGGTGACCGGATCGGTCAACCAGCACGGCGAGGTGCAGGCGATCGGCGGCGTCAACGACAAGATCGAGGGCTTCTTCGACGTCTGCGCCGCGCGCGGCCTGACCGGCCGTCAGGGCGTGCTGATTCCGAAGTCCAACGTCCAGCACCTGATGCTGCGCCAGGACGTCGTCGAGGCCTGCGCGGCGGGGGGGTTCGCCGTCTATCCGGTCGCCAGCATCGACCAGGGTCTCGCCCTGCTGACGGGCCTGCCGGCGGGCGGGCGCGGCGCCGACGGCGCCTATCCGGAAGGCTCCGTCTACCGGCTGGTGGAGGACCGTCTGCGGGCCTTCGCCGAGATCAGGCGCAGCCTCGCACGCCAGGACAGCCTGAGCAGCCCGAACGACAAGAATGGGGAGAGCTGATGCCATGACCGTGTCCGTCGGCTTCACCCGGATTTTCGTCGGCTGCCACCGAACGGCCTTTCGAACGCAGACGATCCGACAGGCGGCGGAACTGGCCGGCCTGATGAAACTCGACCTGCACGGACTGTTTCTCGAGGACGAGGGGCTGATGGCCGCGGCGCTGCTGCCGGGCCTGCGCGAGTTCCGCATGGCCGGTCGCACATGGCAGCCGATGGAGGCAGATGCGGTCCGACGGTCGATGCAGCGGGAGGCGCAACTGGCCGAGAAGCTGTTTTCCGAGACGGCCCAGGCGATGCGCGTGGCCTGCCGCTTCGAGATCGCGCGCGAGCGGATCGAGGAGGCGGTGCGGCTGCGCTTCGGCCGCACCGACATCGTGCTGGTCGCCGAGCCGAAAACGCCGGCCGACCGGGCCGGGGAGGCGTTTCGGTCCTGGTTCGCGGCTGCCTCGCGCTCCGCCTCGACGGTGCTCTATCTGCCGCAGCGCCCGGTGCGCAGCCGCGGCCCGGTCCTGGCGCTGGCCGCCTCGCCGGACGACCCGAGCCTGGCGGTGGCGCGTGCCATCGCCGCGGCGGTCGGCGAGGAGTTCCAGGCAGAGTCGCTGGCGGTCTCCGATCCGGTCTCGGCCCTTGCCGTCCTGCCGTCGCACCGCGAACGGATGCTCGTGATCAGCCGACCTGTCGAGGCGTTGGGCGAGGCATTGGGCGAGAGCGGCGAGGGCGAGCTGACCCGCCTCGCCCTGGCCCGTCGGGTTCCGGTGCTGCTGGTCCCCGGGCCGGGCGAGGCATCTTGACCGTGCGCGAAGGAAGGCTCTGCACCGTCACAACTTGTCGGCGGGCGTCTCGCGGATCTTGGGCCAGTTCTCGTCGGCGCTTCTGATGACGTTGGCGGTGTCGCTCTTGAAGCGTTGCTGCGCGCCGTCGTGGGCGTTGAGGTAGAGCTTGCCGTCGACGATCTGCCATTTGGCCGGATCGATCGGGATCTTGACTCCGAAGCTGGCGCCGGTCGCGCACCAGCCGCCGTACTGGGGCGCGTATTTCTGCGGGTCGGCGGCGAAGGCGTCGCGGTTTTCGGCTGTGGCGAACGTCCAGGTCACATCGTCATAGGTGAAGGTGTGGGCCTCCGACCCCTGGACCGGCTTGCCTTGCGTGAAATAGGCGACCGGATCGGTGCCGCCGAGGGCGGCGCCGTCCTTGACGTAGGTCGTGATGTCGTCGGCGAGCGCGGGCAGGCCGGCGAGAGTCAGGGCGAGGGCGACGCTGCCAGGCAGGATGCGGCGAACCAGGGTGCTCATAGATGATTTCCTTCGCGGATGCGGGCGGGGCGGGACTGCCGCGACCGGTAAGCGAGACTTGCACCCGGCGCGGCGGATGCGCCAATCAAGCCTGTTCACGCCCGCGCCACGCTTCGGCGAGCCGCCGTGATCGGTACGGATCACCTACAGCCGGGCGGTCGGCGCGGCGGCATCAGGCCGAGCACCAGGTGCACCGCCGTCTCGATCTCCACGTCGGACGGTCTGCGCTCCGCGACGAGGCACCGGTGGACATAGCCGAGGACGAGGTCGATGCGGGTCTCCATGCCCGCCTCGAAAGCGGTGCCGACCAGCATCTGGCGCAGGGTCAGCCGCCAGTCCTCCTCCACGCCGTCGAGAACGGCCTTTACCTGCGGCCGGGAGGCGAGGGCCTGGACGAATGCCGGCCCGAGCGAGGTGGCCGTCAGCACCTCGATCCGGCCGCGCACGAAGCGGTCGAGGTCGGCGGCGGCGGACAGGCGTTGCGCCGGGTCCGGCCGGCTACCGGCAAAGGCGTGGTCGAGTGCGGCGGAAAACAGCGTCGTCTTGTCCGGCCAACGACGATAGATCGCCTGCTTGCTGGTGCGCGCGGTGCGGGCGATCGTCTCGATGCGGGCACCATCGAGGCCGTGCCGGGCAAATTCCGCCAGGGCGGCCGAAAGCAGCGCGTCGGTGACGCGGCGCTGGCGGGGGCGCCCGGCTGCGGGGGCGGCGGGACGGAAAGACGGGGAGACGGACATGACGGGTTCGCCGTTACGGTACTGATGCGAACCGTAACGGTGCGAATCCGTTCGCGCAACGCACGACGGGTGCTTGCGGTCGCGGCGTTGGTGGGCAATACAGGGCGCAATCGGCGCCGCCCGCGCCGTCCGCAACCAGATAGACTGAGGAACAGCCATGTCCGTCGACATCGACACGGTCAAGCGCGTCGCGCGGCTCGCGCGCATCAAGGTCAGCGAGGGCGATGCCGAGCGCATGACCGGCGAACTGAACGCCATCCTCGGCTTCGTCGAGCAACTCGACGAGGTCGACATCGCCGGCGTCGAACCGCTGACCTCGGTGGTCGAGCAGACCATGAAGAAGCGCGCCGACGGCGTCACCGATGGCGGTTATCCGGAGAAGGTCGTCGCCAACGCGCCGGCGAGCGAGGACGATTTCTTCGTCGTGCCGAAAGTCGTCGAGTAAGCCGGAGCCGAGGGATACATCATGACCGATCTGACCAGACAGACCCTGGCCGAGGCCCGCGACGGGCTGCGCCGCAAGGACTTCACCGCACTGGAACTGACCGAAGCGTTCCTGTCGGCCATCGAGACCGCCAACCCGGCGCTCAACGCCTATGTCGCGGTGACCGGCGACACGGCGCGGGAGATGGCCCGGGTATCCGATGCGCGCCTCGCCCGGGGCGAGGCCGGCGCCCTGGAGGGCATTCCGCTCGGCATCAAGGATCTGTTCGCCACCAAGGGCGTGCACACGCAGGCCTGCAGCCACATCCTCGACGGCTTCAAGCCGGAGTACGAATCGACCGTCACCGCCAACCTGTGGGCCGATGGTGCCGTCATGCTGGGCAAGCTGAACATGGACGAGTTCGCCATGGGCTCGTCCAACGAGACGTCCTACTACGGCACCGTGGTCAATCCCTGGCGCAAGCGCGGCTCCAACGCCGCCCTGGTGCCCGGCGGCTCCTCCGGCGGCTCGGCCGCCGCGGTTGCGGCCAGCCTGTGCCTCGGCGCCACCGCGACCGATACCGGCGGCTCGATCCGCCAGCCGGCGGCCTTTACCGGCACGGTCGGCATCAAGCCGACCTACGGGCGCTGTTCGCGCTGGGGCGTGGTCGCCTTCGCCTCCTCGCTCGACCAGGCCGGGCCGATCGCCAAGACCGTGCGCGACTGCGCCATCCTGCTGAAGTCGATGGCCTCGGTCGACGCCAAGGACACCACCTCGGTCGATCGGCCGGTGCCCGACTACGAGGCCTCGGTCGGCCGCTCGGTGACGGGGCTGAAGATCGGCATCCCGAAGGAATACCGGGTCGACGGCATGCCGGCCGAGATCGAGGCGCTGTGGCAGCAGGGCATCGCCTGGCTGAAGGATGCCGGCGCCGAGATCGTCGACATCTCCCTGCCGCACACCAGATACGCCCTGCCGGCCTACTACATCGTCGCGCCGGCGGAGGCCTCGTCGAACCTCGCCCGCTACGACGGCGTGCGCTACGGCCTGCGCGTGCCCGGCGACGACATCATCGACATGTACGAGAAGACCCGCGCCGCAGGGTTCGGCGCCGAGGTGCAGCGGCGCATCCTGATCGGCACCTACGTGCTGTCGGCCGGCTACTACGATGCCTACTACCTCAAGGCGCAGAAGGTGCGCACGCTGATCAAGCGCGACTTCGACCTCGCCTGGGCGGCCGGCGTCG